>JBNLFT010000217.1:0-4394 GCA_050305675.1 Methylococcaceae bacterium | reverse complement strand
CGTTGGCAAAAATAAGAAAACAAGGGCAAAATTGGCGCATTTACTGGAACAAACCAAGGACTTGGTGCAAGCGCTGAACGACCAATTCAGCCACTACCAGGATGACAGCTTTAACGACTACAGTATTTCCACCGATTTTAATAATAATAAATAATGTCTGGACAACTTAGTTTTAGCTACCATGGATACTTTTAGACAGTATTTTCCGCTATGCTGGTTTGCGGCCAATCCACTTGATTTACCGAGATCGCTTCGTTTTTTTAAGCATAACCTAGTGATTTATTTCGTTATCGAGTTGTTCATACAGCTCAACATGATCGACGATATCGAAGCGGTCTTCGAAGTAATTCTGGAAACGGGCCTGACGCTCGCCTTCATAGGCGCCATTCTCCTCTTAAACAAGTCAACCCATTCTTTTATCCAAGTATCGTCTTCGATTCTATTCTGCGAAAATGTCGTGGCGGTCTTGGCGGTACCGGTCATGGTCTGGTTAACCATGACCGACGACGAATTCAGTTATCTGTCGATGTTACTGTTGGTTATCTGGGATTTTTCGTTAGTTGCCTTTGTCTGTAAAAAAGCCCTGGGCATCAACTCCGCGGCCGGTTGCGTCATCTCCTTGGTTTATTTCGCTTGCACCTACGGCTTGGCTTACGGCATCACGTCTTTTTTTATCGGTTAGTCCTAAAACCGTTCCAATTCGGGATAAGGCAGTTTTCCATGATGCACATGCATTGCCCCAAACTCGGCGCAGCGATGCAAAGTGGGCACGGCTTTTCCGGGATTCAGCAAACCTTTTTCATCAAACGCGTGCTTGACGGCATGGAACAACGTCAACTCCTGTTGGCTAAACTGGAAGCACATGTGGTTGATTTTTTCCACCCCAACTCCATGCTCGCCGGTAATCGCCCCTCCGACCGAGACGCTTAATCGCAATATGTCGCCGCCGAGACGCTCGGCCTTTTGCATTTCGCCGTCGATATTGGCATCGTAGAGAATCAAAGGATGCAAATTGCCGTCTCCGGCGTGAAATACGTTAACCACCGGCAGGCCGTAAGCGAGCGACAATTCGCCGATGCGTTTTAAGACCTTTGCCAGATGACGGCGCGGAATAGTGCCGTCCATGCAATAGTAATCCGCCGAAATTCTGCCGACAGCCGGAAACGCCGCCTTGCGACCCGCCCACATGCGTTGCCTTTCCTGCTCGGAGCCGGCCACCTTGATTTTGCTGGCACGGTGTCGACCCAGCAATTGCAAAGCCTGTTCCATATCCGATTCCACTTGCTGTTCCGTCCCGTCGAACTCGCATAATAAAATCGCTGCCGCATCCAACGGATATCCGACATGGACGAAATCCTCGGCTACCTTGATAGCCGATCTGTCCATCATCTCCAAGCCGGCAGGAATCAAACCGGCGGCGATGATCGCCGCCACCGCGTCTCCGGCCTGTTCGATTTCATCGAACGCCGCCAGAATCACCTTTGCCTGTTCCGGAACCGGCAGCAACTTAACCGTGATTTCGACGATCACCGCGAGCATGCCCTCGGAACCGGCCATCAACGCCAGCAAATCGTAACCCGGACTATCCAAACTGTGATCGCCGATAGTGACCCAATCGCCCTCCATCGTGACTGCCGTCAACCGCAAAATATTGTGCGTCGTCAAACCGTATTTCAAACAATGTACGCCTCCGGAGTTTTCCGCGACGTTGCCGCCGATGGAGCAAGCGATCTGCGAGGACGGATCCGGCGCATAGTAAAGTCCGTATTGTTTTGCCGCTTGCGAGATGGCAAGGTTGCTGACTCCGGGCTGCACCGTGGCGGTCCGGTTGGCGGCATCGACTTCGAGGATGCGGTTGAACCTGGAAAGACTCAACAGCACGCCGTTATCCAACGGAATCGCGCCGCCCGCCAAACCGGTTCCGGCTCCCCTGGCAACGACCGGTACTCCGAGATCGTGGCATACGTGCAACACCTGCCGAACCTGATCGAGGCTATCCGGCAATACCACCAGCCACGGCAGACACCGGTAGGCCGACAGAGCGTCGCATTCAAACGGCCGCAGTTGCTCGTCCTCCGACAGTATCGCCGAGTCCGGTAAAAAAGCACGCAACGCCGTCAACAATTGGCTTTTTTCGACGTTGTGGTCGATTCGTTCGGAACGATGCGGTCGGACGACAGGCATGGCGGAAGTTCGTTGATCGGGACGCTTAATCGCGCACCAACTGATATTTCAATTCATGGCGAATCGACTCCGTTCCCGCAACCGGCGTCAGAAGACTAGTGGCAGCCAACTGTTCCGCCAGTGTTGATTCACTGCCCTCGTATTGGATCTTATAATTATTGTAGCCGTTCTGGACGCTCACCCAGTTCACCGACTTAACCTCGGCCAACGACGCCAAATACTCCGTAACCTTGACCATATCGGTCATGGTCTTGATGCCCTTGATCTTGAGTGTCAGAAAACCCGTTTCCGCAATGTCGGGCTTGACCCCGTAATACTTCGACAGCACGTCGTAGACCCCCTGCATGCCGGACAAGGTAGCCCCATTCAGCGTCGTACAACGATTCGCCCACTGCTCGATTTTTTCATCGAAATGTAAGGCCCACTCCGCTTCCCAGCAGTTTCCCTTGGCGACGATCCGACCGGCGAGAATTGAAACCACGTCGTAGCGCTCGGAAGCCGCAAGTAATGTTACCGAATCGTTGCTCAAGACCTCGCTGACCGAAATCCGTCGTTGTTCGTCCAAATCCAGCATCGGGAATATCGTCGGCAGTCCTTTCAGCTTTGCGGCCCGAGTCAGTGCATTCTCGATCTCGGGCATGATGACGGCATCGTAAAAACGGCGTTGATTCCCTTGTTCCACAACCAGCCAAACCAACGTTTCCGGCCTAATTTCACTCCAAATGCCGACGTTGCCGGAGCGCAGCAATTCCATGAGTTGTTGCTCGTCGAATAAAACACGCATTAATCGAGCCCGCTCATCGCGCTGCCACTTGCCGGCGCTCATCGCATACTGAAATTGCCGGACATAATGGGATGCTCCTGCGATCGCCGTTTTTACCACCGGGACATCCGTCACCTTGTCGGCAGCGACAACCCTGCCGAGCACTATCGCCAATGCTTCCTGAATCGCCTTATTGCGGTCTTCATCGGAGCGGCTCTTTGCCATCACCTCGACCTCGTACAAGCCTTTTACCTCAACCGCCGCGATATCTTGGATGCACAGCGATACCAACAACAACGATAATATGCGAAAAAATCTCAAATTAGTCCCCTGACATCAAAACATTTAGCCGTTGGAACAACCAACGACCTTGGCCGTTCACCCATCTTCCTTTAGCGGAATCTATAGTACAATATCGGACATTCCAACCTTAACTTTAGCTAGAGTACCGGACATTGAGCGAACAACATCAAGAAAGCCTGAATTATAAAAGCGCCGGCGTCGATATTGAAGCCGGCAACGCACTGGTCGAACGCATCAAACCAATCGCGGCGAGAACGCGGACCGCTGGCGTCATGGCCGGTTTGGGCGGATTCGGCTCAATGTTCGAGCTGCCTGTGGAGCGTTATAAAAACCCTATCCTGGTTTCGGGAACGGACGGTGTTGGAACCAAATTGAAACTGGCGCTGGAACTCGGCATTCATAATACGGTCGGCGTCGACTTGGTCGCCATGTGCGTGAACGACATCATCGTCCAAGGCGCCGAACCGTTGTTCTTTTTGGACTATTTCGCCACCGGAAAGCTCGAGGTCGACGTTGCGGCTGCGGTCGTTGAAGGAATCGGCAAAGGCTGCGAGATGGCGGGAGCCGCTCTCGTCGGCGGGGAAACGGCGGAAATGCCGGGCATGTACGGCGACGGCGAGTACGATCTGGCCGGATTTTGTGTCGGCATCGTCGATAAATCCGACATCCTGGACGGCAGTAAGGTCAAAGCCGGCGACAAGCTGATCGGCATTGCCTCCTCCGGCCCGCATTCCAACGGGTATTCTCTGATTCGGAAAATCATTGAGAAAAACAACGTTTCGCTGTGCGAAACGCTCGACGACAAAACACTGGGAGAGACCTTGTTGGAACCGACCCGAATTTACGTCAAACCGCTGCTGACTTTGTTCCAAACGGTTCCGGTCCATGCCCTTGCCCATATCACCGGCGGCGGCATCACCGAAAACCTGCCCAGAGTTTTACCGGACGGACTGAGCGCGGAGATCAAATTGTCCAGTTGGGAGTTGCCGGGAATTTTCCAATGGCTACAACAACAAGGTAACGTCAGCCAAGCCGACATGCTGACCACCTTTAACTGCGGTATCGGCATGATTGTCTGCGTGGCCGGGGAAGACGAAAGGAAAACGCTCGAAACGCTGTCTCAGCTTGGAGAACAAGCCTTTAG
>JBNLFT010000216.1:4132-4399 GCA_050305675.1 Methylococcaceae bacterium | reverse complement strand
CAAGGTGCTGGTCGTCGGCGCCGGCGGCCTGGGATCTCCCGCTGCCATGTATCTGGCGGCGGCCGGAGTCGGCCAGCTAACGCTGTACGACGACGACCGGGTCGATTTGTCGAATCTGCAAAGACAGATTGCGCATCACACCTCCGATATAGGGACGGCGAAAGCGATTTCAACCCTGAACACGTTGAAAAAATTAAATCCGGACACGAAGGTAATCGCTCATAGCGAGCGCTTGTCCGGATTGGTATTGGAACGGGAAGTCGAAAA
>JBNLFT010000216.1:0-4122 GCA_050305675.1 Methylococcaceae bacterium | reverse complement strand
ATTGCAGCGATAACTTCACGACCCGTTTCGCCGTCAACGAGGCCTGCGTGAACTACAAGACGCCCTTGGTTTCCGGCGCCGCCATCCGGTTCGAAGGCCAGGTCTCGGTGTTTACTCCCGGACTGAACGACAGCCCCTGTTATAACTGCCTTTACAGCAACGAGGGCGAGGACCCGCAGAATTGCGCGACCAACGGCGTCATTGCGCCGATTACCGGTATCGTCGGCAGCATTCAGGCCTTGGAAGCGATGAAAATCGTCATCGGCACCGGCGAGACATTGAGCGGACGGTTGTTGCTGCTGGACGGCCTGGCGATGGAATGGAACACCATGAAACTGAGGAAAAACCCGTCTTGCCCGACCTGCGGCGAACATTAGCGAATTTCCTCAGGCTGCGCTAACCTTGGGAAAACCTGGACTCGCTTTGCCAAGCAAGGCCCGGAACGGATCGGTTCGGCGCTTCCCTAGCCCTTTGTCTTTCGTGCTCTATGAGATTTCCTTGCAGCCGCTACCGGGTATGGTTTCGTATGCGCGCCAACCGCTTCCCATGGGCAACGCGCATTGCTTGAACAATTTAGAAAAACCGTCCCAAAACGGTTTGGTGGCTTGAAAGACTGTACGGCAAAAGCCCTGCAAATTGCCCCCGCCACCGCCAGCCACGGCACGTTTGCCGGCGTTTTCATGGGCTCTCAGCAAGCTCTGGTACTGCCGATTCAAATCCGGGGTGAATCTACCGACGTCCAACACCCTAAAGCCGACTTCCTCGGTAAACGTCGCATTCGCTCCCGGCGCTTTAATGATGGCATGATGACCAAGCTGCCCTAACCGTTCGGCGAAGTCACCCGCCGCCCGTTGACCGGTTTTACATGATTGAAGATGGATCAAGCCCAATTTATCGACCGGAATGACCGGGTGCAGCGCATCGGCGAGCTCCGCTCCAGAAAGGCCGCCGATGGTCGCCGCGTCTCCGTGGCACAGAATATAGAGATTCCAACCTTCGGCCGCGTCTCTTAACTGGGACGGCGCTTGCGACAGTCTGTATATCCCGGCGCAATTAGGCAGCGCCTCGTTCAGCATGTGCGCGCGGCAGTACGTAATCCAGTCTACCGCATGCGGGTTTAGATCGACGAACATTAAATAGATATTGGACATCAGCGCTCCATTTCAGCCATAACAAGAACAACTTACCGCAACCCGGACTCGGCGCCACCCTCAGATACCGGATGCGGCGGAAAACCCGGGCCGGAAAAGACAATACCATCATTGGTTGACGAAATGCCGAATTGATCGGCCATTCCGACCATGGGAACCGACTGGTTAAACCAATCGATTTGAGCGATTGCTTGTGTGAAGTTAGGGAAAAGCGCCGAGCCCGTCACCGAGCGCGGAGAAATCCCGGACCGATCGATTCCGCCATCCGTTAAAAAACCAACGCTAACCAACCTCGGCCCGTTTGGCAAGGATTATTTCCGGTCTCGCACCGCCGATCGATAACGGACGAAACCGATCCGACCGTGAACGACTTTCCGTAACCGCCGCCCGCTTTTACCCCCTTAGCCCGGTTGTCGACGGTTTTGAGGCACACGATGAAACCACCGGCAATTACCGCAGTCCATAGCGTAACCGCCGATTTTTCGGAACGGCATCGTCGGCCGGACGCCTATGGCACTGAACGGCGTCGACCCGACCAAGCAACGACGCTTTCGAACCCGCGTCGAAAAACAATACGCGATTGCAAGAGAGGTGGCGCAATGACCCGTGATCATAAGACTTTCGGATTGTCCAAAGACTTTGCCCTGACCAACGAAACCGTGGTCCGCTTCCGGGAGCAATCGAGCGACCCGCAATTCCTGTCACATTTTGTAAACGACAGCGAACGCGCCGTAGCCTTCTTAAGCGCCTTAACCGAAGGCTGCGCCGACTGGCAGGACTGTCTGGCCGAAACCCTATGCAAACCGGACGTGGTGTTCGATCTGGCGCAAGCAGGCAACGTCGATGCGATATGGTCGATGATTCTGCAGTTTTCCTCAATAAAGCGACAACTCACCGTCCTCCAGGCGCCGGAAGTAGCGTTTATTTTGTCCAAGAATGGCAAGGCCGATGCGGTCCGGAAATTGATGCTGAATTTTCCCGACCCGGAACAACGCCTGTCGATTTGCCGCGTTCCGTACGCCGTGTTCGGCATGGCCAAATACGGTAATACACAACAAACCCTGTCGTTGATCAAGGCGTTCCCCGAGGCGACCCACCAGGCGACCGTATTGAGCGTCAGCCACGTCGTTTACGGCCTGGTCGACAATCTCGACGCAGTCGGCAACCATAATCTGCTGGACATGATTCAAGGCTTGACGAAAGACCAACAGGCCGAGGTTCTGGCTTCCGAACTCGCCGTCCTGGGGTTGGTCAAGAACGGCAAATTAGATCGCGTGCTTAACTGGATGCGCGGCTTTTCGAAACCGCAGCTGGAGCGCTTGCGCAACGCCGCTTATGTCGTGCCGATACTTAGCGAAAACGCAAACCCGCGCGATATAGAATTTTTCCTCGATGGGCTTCCGGAAAAAAGGGACGTTCGCAGCCGGAAAGAGCGCCTAGCCGCTTACCGTTCGGGACGGCGGCATTTACACTGACCCTAAGAAACGGCGTCGCCGGCAAAATCGGTGATGAATACACCCGGTTTAGTCGCTTCCGCCGGCCATTGATAAATCCCGCCTACGCTTACATGTTATGTCCCGGGATTAGCGAGCCGAACCGAAACCGGGCGCGGCGATAACAAAGCAAAAATCGCGAACAAGCTCGGCATCCGACCGCGAGTGACATTTCCGCATGAAGAATAAGGAACTAGGTTGAATTCACGCTCGATTCTCCTATTATCTTTAAGAACATATCCGTTCAACCGTGATCATAATTTAGTATGAACAATGGACGTCGGCACGCGACTTTCGGAATTTTGAGCCGCCTTAACTTCTCTTTTGCGCTTCCGCTTTCGCCATGGCAGCATCGCCGCTAGTCTGCGGATTCTCGGCAGTCAATAACGCACGTAGGCATAGAAACGAATAATGCTGATTCCGTACATCCTGTTGTTGTCGATTATCCTGCAATTCATCGCGGTATATTTTGCACTCCGCCTGATCAAGATCACCGGCAGCAGCCTGGCCTGGAGCCTGATCGCGGCGGCGATCGCGTTGATGGCGCTGCGCCGCAGCGTTAGCCTCGGCGAGATGCTCGTCCTAGGCATGGAAAAACAACCGGATCTCGCCGTCGAACTGATCGCCCTCGCGATCTCGGGCTTGATGGCGGTGGGTATCGGGCGCATCACGCCCGTATTCGCCAAACAGCGCTCGATTTCCGATCGTTTACATGAAAGCGAAACCCGCTACCGCGTTATGTTCGAGAATTCGCCGATTCCGATCTGGGAAGAGGATTTCTCGCGGGTGGCAACGTTCTTCGGACAACTGCGCGGCGACGGCGTGATTGATATAGAGTCCTACTTCGGACGATACCCGAACAGCGTCCGACAATGCGCAGACTTGGTCAGAGTTGTCGACGTCAATCAAGCCGCCCTGACCGCACACGGTGCGCAAAACAAACAGGAGCTGTTAGCGGGACTGAGCGGCACCTTTACCCCCGAATCATACGAAACCTTCCGCACGCAACTGATTAACCTCTGGCACGGTAAGAGTGAAACGAAGTACGACGCGGTCGTCAAAACACTGTCCGGAGAGCGGCGCGACGTGACCGTCTACGTCGCCGTCTGTCCCGGACACGAACAGACCTTGGCCAAGGTCTTCGTCTCGCTGATCGACATTACCGAAAACAAGCAAGTCGAACAGACGCTGCAGATGCGGGAACAGGAGTATCGAACGCTGGTGGAGCATATTCCGGATCTGATCGTGCGCTATGACACGGAGCTGAGGCGAAGCTACGTAAATCCCGCCTGGGAGAAAGCCAGCGGTCTTTCCCGGGACCAGGTGGTCGAGGTACCGATGGGGCAAATACCCAAGGTGCCGCAGCCGGTAGCGCGCGACTACGCGGCGGCGCTGTACCGGGCATTGGAGGACGGGACCCGGCAAGCGCTGGAGTTCTCCTGGATCAATGCTCGCGGCGAACCACTACATCTGCACTA
>JBNLFT010000215.1:0-4410 GCA_050305675.1 Methylococcaceae bacterium | reverse complement strand
GAGAATTTCGCGCAGTGCTGCCTGCCCCGTTGGCTGAGTATTTCCACGCGCCTGCGCTTGCTGCGGTTCACGCTGTTATTCTTGTTTCTCAGTTCGCTAACCAGTATATTCACCGGCATCATCTACTATCAGGACCTGCTGCTCGCTCAACCCTATCCGCCGTCGTTTTCCTTGTTGCTGCAGAATTTCGTCAAGGTGTATTGTTCGTTGCTGGTGTTCATCGGTTTATGCACCTGGTGGCTGATTTTGAATCACGAGAGCCGGCGGGTGGCGCAGGAGGAAAGCGCCAAACAGACGCAATTGCTGTTGACCGAAATCGAGGAGCATAAAAAAACCGACGCCAAACTTCAGCAGGCGATGCGCAGTGCCGACAACGCCAACAAGGCGAAAAGCCGTTTTCTCAGCAACATGAGCCACGAACTGCGGACGCCGCTGAATTGCATCGTCGGTTATTCGCATATTCTGCAGCAGGACGCGACCATTCCGCCGCATCGCCGCGACGCGGTCGACATTCTAAAACGCAGCGGCGAGCATTTGTCGTCGCTGGTCGAAGATATCCTCGATATCGCCGGCATCGAGGCGCGCAAATTCGATCTGCGCAGTGGCGCGATCAATTTTCCGGCATTTATCGAGCATCTGGTAAGCATCTTCAAGACCCAGGCCGAGGACAAAGGATTGATTTTCCGCTGTCAGGTGACCGAATCGCTGCCGAAAAAGGTTCGCGGCGACGAGAAACGCATCAGACAGGTGTTGATCAATTTACTGAACAATGCGGTCAAGTTCACCGCCAGCGGGGAGATCGTTTTTCGCATCGGGTATCGCGGCGAAGTCGCGACTTTCCAAGTCGTCGACAGCGGCGAGGGAATTGCCGAATCCGATCTCGACAATATCTTCCAGCCTTTCGTTCGCCTGAGCAAGGCGTCCGGCAGCGCGGTCGGCGGCAGCGGCCTGGGACTGACGATCAGCAAGATCCTGACCGAATTGATGGGCGGCGAATTGACCGTCTCCAGCGTCGTCGGCAAGGGATCGACCTTCGGTGTACGGTTGATGCTGACCGACCTGAAAGACGGCGGCGAGCCGAAGGAGGAGGCCGACATCGTAGGTTTTCAAGGTGCGAGCCGAAAAGTGCTGGTGGTCGACGACCAGTGCGAACAACGCAACCTCATCGCCACCTTGCTGCAACCGTTGGGTTTTACTTTGCAGCAAGCGGCGTCGGGCGAGGAATGTCTGGACACGTTGGCGCGGTTCGCCCCCGATTTGATTCTGCTGGATTTGGCGATGCCGGGCATGGGCGGGATCGAAACGGCGACAACCCTGCGCCGACAAAACCATAAGATGCCGATCATCGTGCTCAGTGCCAATGCCTATCCGTCGGACCGGCAAGCCGCGGCCGACGCCGGTTGCAACGATTTTCTGCCGAAGCCGCTGCAGGTCGGCGAACTGCTCACTAAGCTGAAACTGCACCTGGTCTTGAACTGGATTTATCGGGGCAGGGAGGACGATGCGCTGGAACCGCCGGGCAAGGAGGCGATCATCCCGCCGCCGCCCAATATAATCGAGCATTTGCAGCAGTACGTCCGGATCGGCGATTTGCTGGGATTGAAGCAGCAGCTGAACGAGCTGATCAAGACCGATCCCGGCTACCAGCCGTTCGCGTTGCGTCTAAGGTCGTTGGCCAACGAGTTCCGTATTGCCGAACTGAAGAAGAGTCTGCAAATACCCATCGATCGACAAGAGAAAACTTGATGAACGAGTCGAATGCCGCGAGCAAGGGGACGGTCCTGATCGTCGACGACACGCCGGGAAACCTGGCAATGTTGTCGGACGCCCTGGCCGAGGCCGACTATCGGGTATTGGTTGCGACCGACGGAATGTCGGCACTGGAACAAATCGGCTATTTGCGACCGGACATCGTGCTGCTCGACGTTATGATGCCGGGTATAAACGGCTTCGAAACGTGCAGCCGCTTGAAGAGCGACCCCGAAACTGCGGGGATTCCGATTATCTTCATGACCGGCTTGAGCGAACTCGACGATTTGTTGAAAGGTTTCGACGAAGGTGCCGTGGATTACCTCGTGAAACCGATACGCCCGCCGGAAGTGCTGGCCAGGATCAACGCCCATTTGTCGCATAGCCGTAATCTGCAGCGCGCCGAAGACGGTTTAAACCAGGTCGCCTTTGCGGTGCTGACCGTCGATCGCCGGGGACAACTGACCTGGTTGACGCCGGCGGCCGCCAAAGTGTTGTCCGACAGTTATCCGGAGACCTATTCGTCGCAGCGGGAGGTGCGGGTGTCGGTCCGCTTGCCGCTTTCGTTGTTCAGTCAATTGAGTGCGTTGTTCGAAGCCGCCGTCGACGAACTGCCGGAGACAGCCGTTCGCATCGGGCGCGATTTTGCCGGTAAGGCGGTGCCAGGGCGGCAGGCGGGGGAATATCAGCTGTTGATCCATAAACTCAACCGGGATTGGGATCTCGACTCGTTGAAAGGCATGTTCGGACTGACCCCGAGGGAAGCGGAAATTCTGATGTGGATTTCCAGGGGAAAAACCAACAAGGAGGTGGGATTGATATTGGAAACCAGCCCAAGAACGGTAAATAAACATCTGGAGCATATTTTCGAAAAACTAGGCGTCCCGACTCGAACCGCGGCCGTCGCCAAGGTTTTAAACACCAATCCGTTAGCGTGAAACGTTCGTGGCGCGCGGCTTGACCGTGTCCCTCAGTCTACGGAACAAAGCCGCCGAGCAATCCGCTGCGGCGGCGTTAGCCGGCGCCGGGCGTAGCGCAAGCAAAAAGCTGCCGCTCGATTGACGGCAGGACGGGGCAATTGGTGTACAATCGGCTGCCGAACGCGCTTTTCTTATCTCTCAGTTCATCCAATACACAACATGAATCGAATCGAAAGCCTCTGCGTCTATTGCGGTTCCAGTCCGGGAAGACGCGAAGCATACACCCAGGCCGCCCGCGCACTGGCCGAATCGTTGGTCGAGCGCAATATCAAGCTGGTATACGGCGGCGCCGGCATCGGTATCATGGGGGCCGTGGCGGATCACGTGTTGCGCCTCGGCGGACAGGCCGTCGGCGTGATACCCAAGGCGCTGGCGCACAAGGAGGTCGCCCACGACAGGTTGACCGAACTGCATATCACCGCTTCCATGCACGAACGCAAGATGTTGATGGCCGAGCTGGCGGACGGTTTTGTCGCGCTACCGGGCGGCATCGGAACCTTGGAGGAGCTGTTCGAAATCTGGACCTGGGCGCAGCTTGGCTTTCATGGCAAGCCTTGCGGCGTGCTTAATGTGGAGGGCTATTACGACGCCTTGGTCGAGTTCATGGACCACGTGTTGGCCGAACAATTCGTCAAACCGCATCAGCGCGCGATGTTGATCGTGGAGTCCGACCCCGACGCCCTGCTCGAGCGCTATCGGGCCTATCTGCCGCCGCCGGTTCCGCATTGGGTGGGTAAGGACGAGACGTAAGTTAGCGTTTAAGTTGTCGTGCCGCGAAGGAAACCGATTTAAATTGACGCTCGCTGGGCAATCATGGAAATTCCCTGGCTAGCATTTGTTCGCGGGTGTCCCAATTGGACTTGATTTCCAGGATGTGCGGCAGAATGTCCATGAATGCCTCGATCAAGCGGGCTTCCAAGTGGCTGCCGGTACTTTGCTTGAGGAAGCGCGGAATTTCGTTGACCGGCCTAGCCCGGATATTTCATGAAGGGAATGGAATATCCGGAGAATCGGGCGAAGAAGATTGGACAAACATCACGAATGCCATAGCCGGCTCCGGCTTGAGTGATTTTGTTCAAGATTCGAAGTCCGACTGTTCAGAAAACTATTCAGGCACAAACCGTACCCAATAAATATGAGTTATATAAAACCTAATGCATTGGTTTTAAAAGCTTATTTAAAATAGTAAGGCCGCCTTCGTGAAATATCCTGGCTAGCCTCTTTGTAGGAACGTTTCATGGATAGCGCGTCGAAAACGTCGGCTACCGCGACGATGCGTGCGGACTCCGGAATCCGGGTGGCTTTCAGACCATTGGGATAACCGCTGCCGTCCCATTTCTCATGATGATTCAGGGAGATTTCAGCCGCCAGTTGAAAAATCGGTTCCTTGCTTTGATTGAGAATGCCGTGGCCGATAGTGGGGTGGTTTTTCATGATCCGCCATTCGTCTGCGGTCAGTTTGCCCGGTTTTTTTAAAATGGCGTCGGGAATACCGATTTTACCGGTGTCGTGCATCGGCGCCGCCAGCTCCATAAGTTTACAGTGTTCCTCGTCCCAGCCGACCGCTCCCGCGATGGCCCGGCTATAAGCCGCCATTCGCCAGACATGCAGGCCGGTGTCGGTGTCGTTGTAGTGACCGGCCATGCCGAGCATATGTACGGCGTCGTAATAACTTTTTTCC
>JBNLFT010000214.1:0-4419 GCA_050305675.1 Methylococcaceae bacterium | reverse complement strand
GTTTCTCCGACAGAGGGCTTTCACCTCATACATACTCACCCACGGCAGGCTGATTATTGGCGCAAATTGGCCGCTCAACTCGCGGTTATGTCTTGAAATGATGAATACCAAACGAATCGGTATAACAAGCAAATAGCTGCGGACCGCGCAAAGTTTCGCTTCAGGGCAATCCGCGGCTGATGTGGAAAGTCACGATTAAACAAGGGGACAGCAATGAACGAGTCAAGATTTTGGGAAATCGTCCAGTTAGCGCACGACCAATCCGAAGGTGATATGGATGTGAAGTGCGAACTGATAAGGACGTCACTGTCGAACCTATCCAAAGATGATGCAACAGCGTTTTCGAGTCTTTTCGACTCACTGATGGATCGCGCCTATTCATGGCCGCTATGGGGCGCGGCATATGTCATCAACGGTGGCTGCAGTGACGATACGTTCTCGGATTTTCGTGCTTCGCTTATCTCTCGCGGCCGCGATGCGTTTGAAAGCGCACTTTCAAATCCGGACTCCCTCGCCACTGAAGACTTCGACGAAGATGCGTGGTTCTATGAAGGCTATCAGTACGCGGTGACTGATGGCATCGAAGCCGCCGTAGGATCGGTTGTCAACCGTGAAAAGCCGTATCCAAGCGAACCCTCCGGTCAACCATGGGAAGAGGACGAAGTCTATGAGCTATATCCCAAGCTAGGCGAGAAATTCGCATAACCAGCGTATTGACTTGATCCAAGTAGCACCGCTCTTATCGTCGCTACTCTGTCCGGGTCAAGTTACACTTATCGTTAGAAGGCAAAATGATGATTACCGGCGGCTGTCTCTGCGGTGCAATCAAATACGAAATTAGTCGCCCGCTTCGGTTCGCGCGCAACTGCCATTGTTCAATGTGCAGAAAAGCCACCGGCGCAGCTTTCGCTACATGGGCATACGTCGAACTTAGCGACTTTCGGTGGGTTCAAGGCGAAGATCAACTGGGCGAGTATCAGTCTTCACCAGCGGTCACGCGAACCTTTTGCAAGGTGTGTGGTTCGACAATGCAGTATGTGGCTAAGCAAGCATTTGCAGACGCCTTCGGTTTGGCGTTGGGTACGGTAGACGGTGATCCAGGCTGCAAGCCTATGCGTCACGTTATGGTTAGCTCAAAAGCGCCTTGGTTCGAGATCACCGATCATTTGCCTCAATCAGGAGAGGCAGCGCCCAGTGATTAGACCTATGCTTTTAACGCGACGTTCTAGAGGGACGCGAAAAAAACGACGCCCTCAACTTTAGGTTATGTTTTGAAGAACCGTAGGGCGGAAAAGCGAAGCGTCGTCCGCCGAATTGGCATAAACCGCTATATGTCAAACTATCGACGTAATCGTGTTTCCGGCGGGACCTATTTTTTCTCGGTGAATTTGCTTGAATGCAAAACGCATCTGCCGAGTGCTCATATCGACAAGCTGCGGCATACGGTGCGGATTGTCCGGGAAAAACATCCATTTTCATTGATACTTGGATCGTTTTGCCCGATCACATGCACGCTATCTGGTCGTTACCGCCCGGAGACGATCGATATTCGGATCGTTGGCGCGCGATCAAAACAGCCTTTTCTGAAGCGACTCCCAACACCGAACATCGCTCTCGGAACCGGATTAAGCGAGGCGAACGGGGAATATGGCAAAGGCGATTTTGGGAGCGCACAATTTTCGACAAAACGGATTATGCTGCCCATATGGAATTACATTCATTACAATCCGGTCAACCATGGTTGGGTGCTTCGGTGAAAGACTGGCCTTATTCAAATTTTCATCATTTGGCCGAGGCGGGAGTTTATTCCTGGGATTAGGCGGGAGATATTTCCGAATCTCTTGCCATTGGGAAAATGGATAATGAGTAACGAGGCTCTTGATCGGCGGATGGTGCTTCGCTTATCCGCCCTACGCCCCTTTTAACACGCCATCCCGTTCCGCTAGCAAATGCCGACAATTTGTCCTTTTCAATCCTTTGGAGTCATCGGCTTCCGTTGATGCAAAAAAATATTTCGAACAAGCATTGTTATTATCGTTGGCGACGTCCGTTGGATGTGAATATGATTGAGCAGTCGAAAATGTGCTCACATAATTTTATTATTTTCGTTGTTTCATTTTAACCGTATTGTTTAGTGCAACGGATGACGAAAGCTAATCCTTGTTCGGCATAAACTGAACCCCAGCACCATACGTTGTTGATCACTGATAAGCGAGGCAATATGCGCACAGTCCTTTTTTTGCTAGCCGGTAGTCTGTTGAGCATTATTTCACCCACCACATGGTCGTATCAGTCCCCAAGCGCGACCGCCAATCCATGCAAGGAGATGTTTCGAAATCAGCGTTCGATGCGCCATTTCCCCCGCGGCTATTTCATTTATAACGGCTTCGACAATTTATCGGCCGCGCCGCGAACTCTGATCGGACTTAATCCCCAGTTTACCGGTCCGAACAAAGCCGGCTGCGTGGTTTTCCAGGGTGAGTTTGCCCAATCGGGAAACGGCGTTCTTCTACGGACGAAGCGGGAGGTGTTCCAATACCCGGCGCGCATGTCGTCGATGACAGGGGCTTTCAGCCGGGAAGCGGGACGGGTGTTGGATGCCATAGGCGATTTCTCGATTCTCCCGCAAAGGCCCAATCCAGGCATGCCCTACCTGATCGCCATTCCGCTGTATGAGGATCATCCGTTTTACAAGGGTGGTTCAGGCGCGGGCATTATCGATGACGACATGAAAGCGCGCGGCTACCCGAATGCGAAATTGGTGGCCAAGGAAGGTGAGACTCGAGTATTTCACCTCTTTACTCGCGGCAACCAAGACATATTCGCGGTTATCAAACGGTATGGCCCGGATGAAAAATTTCTGGATACTGTGGAGACCGGCGAAAAAAACCATTTCAACCAACCCATTCTGAGATATGGCGACGCCACGATGGCCGAATTCAATCGCCTCGTCGCGCCGCACACTCGCGCCCGAGGCACGTTGCTGGCGGCGGAAGTACGTTACTACGCCATCGGCGAGAAATTGGATTATCCAAAACGTCCCGGTGGCGCGCCCGCTGCTGTACATCCGAAAACCCATCGGCCGGTCCTCGCCCCGGTCGCCATCGGTTTGTTTCAATCCGCGGCACGCGGAGGAAAGGCGCTTGGTTGGGTGGGCGGCCGCCTTAGAGACGGCGCCGATCCTTTGAATTACCCAACATTGGCTGCTTTGCGGTCGGCTTATGAGGAGGAGAACGTACCTGAAGAGGAACAACGCCGACGTGCGGCGGAAGCAGCCATGCGGCAACGGGCTCAATACGCCCCTGGCGAGATCCCGGAACATCTGTGGACGATGGAGGAGCACCAACAAGCCGCGCGCGCCAAGATACGCGCCGCCGAAGCCGCCCGCAAACCAGGCTTTGTCTATAAATCCGACGCATTTTGGAAAGACATGCCCGACTTTTACATTCCGCAAAAGACCTTTGAAGGAGAGTTCGTTTTTCAGATCAGAAAACAATTTCCAGCGCATTTCCTGATGTTTCTGACGCTTTATTCCGAGCGCTGCAGCGATCTTATTCACGACGGCAAAATCGATGAAGCTTATTGGGAAGAAGTCACCATGCAAGGCAATCGCGAAATAAGCCGCATTCCACACCATACGTCGATCAAGGTGGAAAGTTCTTTCTGGCCGAAATATCGGGAATACAAAGCACTCGGTGCGACTCAAGACATCGGTGACATGATGAATCTACTGCGTGGCTTCGCCACCGCTGGCGGGAGAAGCCCGGCAACGCAAAGCTTGTCGCAACTTGACCGGATGATCGGCGAGAAATTGAACGGAATCAAGGCTTGGGCTGCCTTCTTCAATAAAGCGTCTTGCACCAGCGCCACCATGATGCAGATGAAGGAAAACCTTCTACGCGCCGCGAATGGCCTTCCCAGTATTCAAAAACAAGGCGCGACCATACCCAATGCGGCGGAGGAATCCGAGTCCTTAATCGTTCCTCCGGAAAGAATGACGTTCTTCGACGGCTGCCACGATTACTTCCTTTACGAGAAGCGCGACTATTGCACGTGTCTGTCGGCGGCGGCGGAGAAATCCATGACTCCTGAGGAATTGAAGGCGTTCGCCCAGGACTTTGCCCGCTACGCCGATGAGGTGATGGTCGTCAATAGTTTGCCTTCGCCCGCCGATCCGTATTGGCGCCTGTCCGAACCACAACGTGCGTGCAGCAAATGATTGGCACGGCTGACGAAACAGTATCTCTGAGGCGGGTAGAGCGATGATTTAACCGCGTATTGCAATAGGGTTGGCACAGGACGACCGCATCGTCGTGGAAAACGCGAAGGAGTCGCAACGATGCGGTCAAACCTTGCAATCAGGCATTGGCCCTACTAGAACGGGAAACTGCAATGAATTCCATTCCAAGCATCTTGCAG
>JBNLFT010000213.1:0-4433 GCA_050305675.1 Methylococcaceae bacterium | reverse complement strand
CAAACCGGGCTGCGACGGCTTCGATGCGGCTATCGATGGATTTCAAATCGTCCAACAATTTGTTGAGGCGGAAATCTGAAAGGGCGGAAGTACCGGGAAATATGATCATCTGTGTGCTATCGAATAAAGGGGATATCTAAAAAACGGCAACGCTATTTCGCTTTCCTGGCGTCTTCGGCGAGGTCTTCGTTGATCGTGTCTCGCAGCAAGATCAACAGCTTCAAGCCCGCTCCCTGCGAGCGCGGCTTGTCGCTGCTGTCCAACACGATCACCTCGGTCATGCGGGCATTTTTTTCCGCCATTTTGATGTGGAACTCTTTTTCCTGTGCCGGATCGTCGCCGAAAAAAAACACCAGTTCGTCCCAGATAGCGCCGTCTTCGACTTTCTGTCCGCTGGGATCGTATTGCACGGAGTAGGTGTACTGGCCTTCGTTGCGATCGATGATTTCGATCGAATGCCGGCTGAGCGCCTTGCCGACATAGCGCCAGGCTCTGTCAATCGGCTCCTCGATGCGCAAGCGGGTTGCGCCGCCGTCGTAATCGACCAGTTCGACCGGAATGAATTTGACCGCACCGGCCGCCGGCGAACGCTCGTCGGCGCCGGCGGCCGTCGGCGCCGATTCCTGCGGATAAAGCGGCTCGGCAACCAGCGGTTTGTCGACTATCGCGTTATCCTGCAAATCCGGCGGAAGCTGCAGCGGCGGGATCTCGGTCGTGAACTGATAGTCTTTTTCCTTGTCGGGAAAATAACTCTTGATTTGCGAGCAGGCGGCGCCTTGGAGAACCAGGACGAGCACCGCCGACAACCGGAGTACACCTCTCATCGATTCAGATGACTTCGGCCTGGCGCATCGCATCCCGCACGGCGGCAAAGCAATCTTCCGTTAACCACGTCAACGGCAGTCGAATCCCCTTGCCCATCAAGCCCAGTTCGGCAACCGCCCATTTGACGGGAATCGGATTGGATTGGATAAACAGCATCTTGTGCAACGCGGCCAGTTTTCTATCGATCGCTTCGGCGGTCTCCCGGTCGCCGTTGATCGCCGCCGTGATCATTTCATGCACCAATCTGGGCGCAACATTCCCGGTTACCGTGATGCTCCCGTTGCCGCCGAGCAGACAAAATTCGCGACTGGTGGCGTCGTCGCCGGTATACAGGGCAAAATCGTCGCCGCTCAACTCGCGGATTTGCCCGACCCGTTGCAGATCGCCGGTTGCCTCTTTGACGCCGACGATATTATCGACGGCGGCCAGCCGGCCGATCGTCGCCGGCACCATGTCGCATGCGGTACGCCCCGGCACGTTATAGAGGATCTGCGGAATATCGACTGCTTCGGCGACCGTTTTGAAATGCAGATACAAACCCTCCTGGGTGGGCTTGTTGTAATAGGGCGTCACCAACAAACAGGCATCGGCCCCGGCCTCTTTCGCTCTTGCCGTCAACTCGACCGCTTCTCTGGTGGAATTGGCTCCTGTACCGGCAATCACGGGAATTCTGCCGGCGACATATTCGACAACCGACCTTATCACCTCGCAATGCTCATCTTCGTCCAGCGTCGCCGACTCCCCCGTAGTTCCCACCGCGACCAGCGAATCGGTGCCCTGCTCGATATGGAACTCGACCAGCCGCTTCAGGCTCGCCTGATCCACGGATCCGTCTTCGTTCATCGGGGTTACTAAAGCAACGATGCTACCTTGAATCATGCAATTCTCTCAGCCACTCAACATTAAAATCCGCTTATTATACCAAGCAAACCATAAAAACCCAGCCGCTTTGAAGCATTGCCGGGGACGAACCGGCCCACTCGCGGAACCGCCAATAAAGCTAACGCAAGAAACTTATTTTTTGTATAATATCCGGTTACCTTTGCCTCAAGCAAAGTCAGTCCTTTATCTAGCAGGTTTTTTCATGTCCGACACTTCCCCTCCGGCCTCGTCCTTTCAGGATCTTGGTCTATCCGCACCGGTTTTAAAGGCTCTGGACGGTGTCGGTTACGAAACGCCGTCGCCGATTCAGGCGCAAATCATCCCTTTCATGCTGGCGGGCCGCGACGTGCTGGGCCAGGCGCAAACAGGCACCGGCAAAACCGCAGCGTTTGCGCTTCCGGTGTTGTCCGGTCTGGAACTGGCGCAAAAAGACCCGCAAATCCTGGTATTGGCGCCGACCCGGGAATTGGCGATACAGGTCGCCGAGGCGTTTCAGCGTTACGCGGCCAAGCTCAAGGGGTTTCACGTATTGCCCATTTACGGCGGCCAGGACTATAACACGCAACTGCGTCAACTGAAGCGCGGCGCCCATGTCATCGTCGGTACGCCGGGCCGGGTCATGGACCATATGCGCAGGGGAACGCTGAAACTCGATCAGCTGCGTTGCTTGGTGTTGGACGAGGCCGATGAGATGTTGCGCATGGGTTTTATCGACGACGTCGAATGGATCCTGGAGCAGACGCCGGAAAGCCGGCAAACGGCCCTTTTCTCGGCGACCATGCCGACGGAAATCCGCAACATCGCTCAGCGCTACCTGAAAAATCCCGAACAGATCACGATCAAGGTCAAAACCACGACCGCTGAAAACATCCGCCAGCGCTACTGGTTCGTCAGCGGAACGCATAAGCTGGATGCCCTCACCCGGATATTGGAAGCGGAAAACTTCGACGGCATGATCATTTTCGTCAGGACCAAAACCGCCACCGTCGAACTGGCCGAAAAGCTGGAGGCTCGGGGTTATTCGGCGGCCGCAATCAACGGCGACATGTCGCAGGCCCTGCGCGAGCGCGCGATCGACAACCTGAAAAACGGCAAGCTCGATATCTTGATCGCCACCGACGTCGCCGCCCGCGGCCTGGACGTCGACCGCATCACTCACGTCGTCAACTACGACATTCCGTACGACACCGAATCCTATATCCATCGCATCGGCAGAACCGGCCGCGCCGGCCGCAGCGGCGACGCGATTTTGTTCGTTTCGCCCCGGGAAAAGCGCCTGTTGGGCAACATCGAGCGCGCCACCCGGCAAAAAGTCGAGGAGATGCAACTACCCTCCACCGAATTCATCAATAATGCGCGCATCAAACGTTTTAAACAGCGCATCACCGACACCCTGGCCGGAGAGGAGCTTAGTTTTTTCGTGCAGCTGGTCGAACAATACCAAATCGAACACGACGTGCCGGCGGTCGAGATCGCCGCCGCATTGGCCAAGCTATCGCAAGGAGAAACACCGTTACTGTTGAACGAACTGCCGAAAAAAGGCCAAAAGCAGAAAACCCAGGCAAAACAACCCGAGCGGCAGGAGGGATCCCCCCCCCCGAAACGGGAGCGGCGCCAGACGACGCTGGCGATGGAAGGATTTCGCCTGGAAGTGGGCCGCGCCCACGGCGTAAAGCCGGGCAACATCATCGGCGCCATCGCCAACGAGATCGGGCTCGACGGCCAACATATCGTCAACTTGAAAATCGAGGAACAATATAGCACGGTCGAGATGCCGGCCGGCATGCCGAAGGAACTGTTCAACGCCTTGAAAAGGGTGCGCGTTGCCGGCCAAGCGCTCAATATTTCGAGAACCGATTCGGCTGCGGGCAAACCCGCCCCGCGCAAGAAACGGGCGAAGGCGAAAGCCAAGCGCGGAAAAAACGGCTAAGTCTGCGCTCGCGAAGCTGCGCTTTCCGGCACCAAGCGGCCGCCGCCATCCGAGCACGACCGCCGCGTTGGAAGCAGAGCAAAGAGCCCCTCAATCGTCAGCGGCCGATCGACCTTCCGGCGCCGCAGCGCTTCCATTGTGCCCGCTGCCGTTGAGGTGGCGAAAATCGTCGACAGTCTCGGGTTGGAAAACGAATGCCCGGGCAAATCCTTGAACGTAGGCTCCGGTGATCGGATGGATGCGGAACAGATGAAAGTCCCGTAGCGTTTTCAACACGTCGATAATCGAGCCGAATTTTTGCTCGAACTTGCCCATGATCACGCGGAACGGATCCGAACCGCGCTCGACCTCCTCCGCCGTGCCCTGCAGGGTGACCCGCTGGCGGGCAAACAGGTGCGCAGCCTTGCTTTCGTCTTCGATGAACAGCAAAGACACTCTGCCGTTTGCCAAAAGGTTGCGGGTATGTGCCGCCAGTTCGCTGATATACAGGTAATAATCGCCCTGATGCGTGACGTATGCCGCGTAGCTGGCTTCCGGCGTGCCGTGCCGATCGACCGTGGCCAGCAACACGGAATCGAAGGAGTCGAGCAAGCGCCGGCAATCCTGGCGAACCCGGTCGAAATCAACGGCGGTTTCGTTCACGTTCATGTTGGTTTACGGTTACGGCGCCCGGCAATTCGCCGCGCAGAGTCGTACCGACGATCGACGACGTTGTATCCGGCGCGGGAGTTTTCTCCCCTACTCTTGCGAACGAACAATGCAAAACTTGGCGCGGGCATCAAACCCGCTCCAGCAG
>JBNLFT010000212.1:0-4492 GCA_050305675.1 Methylococcaceae bacterium | reverse complement strand
GTCGTACCGCCCGAGCAGAAACGACTCGCAGTCGCTCAGGGTTTGCTGCAAAGGTACCGAGATCCCCGGTTGATGGCTATGCTGCGCGAGAACCTTGAACGGTTGGGTCAGATAGCGTTGCAGTTTACGGGCGCGCATGACGATGCGGCGATCGCTATCCGACAATTCCTCGATACCCAGCATGGCGATGATGTCCTCCAGCTCGCGGTAGCGGGCAAGATGTTCTCGCACGCCCTCTGCGATCTGGTAATGGCGCTCGCCCAGCGTGTGCTTGTCCATCAGTTTGCTGCCCGATTGCAAGGGGTCGACCGCCGGATAAATGCCTTTGCTGGCTTGGTCTCTCGATAGGATCACGGTGGTGTCCAGATGGCTGAGGATCGCGCTGACCGCTGGATCGGTCATGTCGTCGGCCGGTACGTAGACCGCTTGTACCGACGTTATATTGCCGCTCCTGGTCGACAGTATGCGTTCCTCGAGTTCCGCCACTTCGGTGGTCAGCGTCGGTTGATAACCGACCGTTGCCGGCATGCGCCCGAGCAGGCTGGATATCTCGCTGCCGGCCTGGACGAAACGGAACACGTTGTCCATCACGAACAGCACTTCCTTTTGCAGGCTGTCGCGGAGATATTCGGCATAGGTCAGCGCCGACAAACCGACGCGGAAGCGGACCCCGGGCGATTCGTCCATCTGCCCGAACACCAACAGCGTATCCTGCATGACGCCGGCCTGTCGCATTTCGTGCCATAGCTCGTGCGCCTCGCGAATACGTTCGCCGACCCCGGCGAATACGGAGACCCCCTGATGGATGGCCGATACGGCATGGATGAACTCCATCACCAGCACGGTCTTGCCGACCCCGGCGCCGCCGAACAGACCGGTTTTACCGCCCTTGACGAAGGGACACAGCAAGTCGATGACCTTGATTCCGGTTTCCAGTATGCCGCTGACCCCGGCGGTTTCGTAAAGCGCGGCCGGTTTGCTGTGGATGTTGCGGAACTCGTGTTGCGGCAGCTTCGCCAGGCCGTCCAACGGTTCGCCGAAAATGTTCAGCAATCTGCCGAGACACTCCTTGGCGACCGGTACGTGCAACGGCGCGCCGCTGTCGTAAACGGGCATGCCGCGGCTCAGGCCGGCGGTGCCGTGCAGCGTAATGGCGCGAACCTGATGCTGGTCCAGATGCTGATGGACCTCGAACAAGAACGTCGTATGGTCGAAACAGGCGTAAAGCGCCTGACGCAGCGGGGGCAACTGCCGGCAGGAAATGATCACGACCGGCCCGTGGACTTCGGTGATGAGTCCGATCGCGGTATGCTGTTTGACGCCGGATGCTTCCATTACGGCAGCCCTGTCACGTTATGGTTCATGGCGACTCGCGAGAAAAGATGGCACATCGTTACCGGAATAAGCTGCGTTGCAGCGAAGCCAAACTACAACACCGCCGACCAACGCGCGAGCGTGTACGACGGAAATAAACGAACGAGAGGCTGTTATCCGCCTCTCGTCGCTAGGAACATTTTAACCGATATTTTTGCACCCGGTAGCGTAAGGTTTCCCGCGTCGAACCCAGCATTCTGGCGGCTGCGGTGACGTTGTAATCGGTTTGTTCGAGGACCTTTTGCAGTATGTATTTTTCCATGTCCTGCAGCGACAGGCTGCCGTCCAGCGGAATGAGCAGATGCTGGGCGTCGTCGGCGGCGCCGGCCTGGCTGTCCGCGACGTGGTTGCCCGAAAGTTGCAACCATTGCAACGGAAACTTGTGGTCTTCGGCCAGCAGCACGCAGCGTTCGATAACGTTGCGCAGTTCGCGGGTGTTGCCCGGCCAATGATAGCTCTTCAACTGGCGCCAGGTTTCCTCGCATAATTCGGTACTGACCTTCTTACCGGATTTGGCGTTGAACTCGCTGATAAATGCCGGCACCAAATCGTACAGATCTTCCATTCGCTCGCGCAGGGGCTGGATGTGGACCGACAGGACGCTGAGGCGGTGATACAGGTCTCCTCGAAATTTGCCGGCGGCCACCAGCTTCGCCAGATCCTGGTTTGTGGCGGCGATAATCTGCACGTCCACGTCGATCTCGGTTTCGCTGCCCAGGCGGCGGATCTTCAGTTCTTCGACCGCTTTCAAGAGTTTGCTCTGCAGGTCCAGTTCCATTTCGCCGATTTCATCCAAAAACAACGTGCCCTTATGGGCCTGCTCGAACAGCCCGCGATGTCGCTTGCGGGCGTTGGTAAACGCACCGGCCTCGAAGCCGAACAGTTCCGATTCCAACAGTTCGTGCGGCAGCGCGGCGCAGTTTATTTCCACCAGCGGGGCCGACGCCCGGCTGCCGTTGTAGTGCAACGCTTTAGCCAGCAGGCCTTTGCCGGTGCCGGTTTCGCCGTGAATGACCAGGCTGGAAAAGGGCACCTGGGCGATCTTATGCAACATGTCGCGTAGCGATTTGGTGTTGGGGCTGCGTCCGAGCAGGGCTTTTTCGGAAAATTTTCGATGGCTGCTTTCGGTTTCCTGCAACAATCGGCGTTGGGCCTTGGCGCTGCGCGCCGCCCCTTCGATCTGCAGATTCAACCGGTTCAGCTCGCACGGCTTTTCGATGAAATCGAAGGCTCCCAGGCGCAGCGCGCGCACCGAATCGGCGATGCTGCCGTAGCCGGTCAGAAACAGCCATTCGATGCCTTCAATCGACCGATTGCGCATTTCCTCGAGAAAATCCAGCGCGTTGCCGTCGGGAAGGTTCATATCCGACAACACGACGATGGGGTCGATTTTTTGCTGCAGCAACGTACGACGGGCGTCGCCGAGCGAGGTGACCCATTCGATTTCCCAGTCTTGCTTACTGAAATAGCGCTGTAATTCCAGTCCCAGCAGTTTTTCGTCTTCGATAATCAACAAGCAATCTTTCATGAATTCAGTCCCGGTAGCGTCAAGGTAACGCAGGCGTGTCCGTCCTCGTTGTTATGCAATCGTATGGTGCCCTGCTGGGACTTGACGAAGCGTTGAACCATGGCTAATCCCAGCCCGGTTCCTTTTTCCTTCAAACTGACGAACGGGCGGATGCCGCTGTTAAGCAGCGAATCGGCAAAGCCCGGCCCGCTATCCTCAACGGTGATAATTATCGCGTTATCCACTCGGTTGGCCGACAATAAAATCCGCCCCGCTTCGTTACCGATCGCGTGAATCGCGTTCAGCAACAAGTTCAACAAGGCGAGGCGAAATTCGGTCAACGGCAGATAGGCTGTTAGTGTCGGATCAATATTATAATGCAGTTCTACGTTTTCCGGGATCTGATATTTCAGGAACAGACTCAATTCGTCGCACAGTTGTATGATGTCGACCTGCTCGGCTAGATTCGACGGCGTCCGGGTCAAGGCCAGCAGATCGTTCAGGTGCTGGGTGAGGCGCTTGACTTCGTTGTAGACCGTATCGAGGCGCTCGTAGAGATCTTCGTCGTCGCATTCCGAGAGGATGTTCTGCAGCGCCAACTGGATGCCCGCCAACGGGTTGCGCAGTTCATGTGCGGTGCTGGCGGCGAGTTCGGCGACCACCGTCAGACGCTCGCCGCGGGCGATCTGTTGACTTTGCTCGAACAAGGCGGATGTGGCCTGGCGGACCTTATGCTCCAATTCGTTCGTATAGTCGAGATGTTCCCGTTCCAGTTCGGTCAGGCGCATGACCAGGGTATTGTAGTTATCGAACAAAGCCTGCATGACCGGATCGGCGGTCAGTTGCAGAATCGGCCGGCGGTCGCCGCTCGCCAGCCGCTGCAGGAATTCCTTGAGCGAATCCAGCGGCGACAACACGTTGCGTTTGAAATAATAGCGCCCGACCAGATAAAGAATGCCGAACGCCAGTGACGGGATGACGATTGCAAGCTCGAATTCCAATTGGCTGTCCGCGCCGATGTTTTCCAACAGATTTTCCTCTTCGCGGATTTGCCGCGAGAACAGTTGGCGCGTCTTGTCGAGCGTCTGCACGAGACTTTCGTTGTCGCCTTGCAACGCTTTGGCGAAGGCTTGCTGTAGCTGGTTGATGTCGGCGATCAAGGCCGGGGCGTCGATTTGCTCGGGCGGGAGCAGGCTTTCCAGGTTCAAAGGCGCCGGTGCCGCTTTTCCGCCCTTGTCGCGCGTGGTCTTTTGCTGCAGCTGATTCTTGAGCAGGATAAAAATCGCTTCTTCCAGCCGGTGGCCGTTTCTGATGTCTTTTTCCAGCGTGTTCAGGCGCTGATGGTTGCGCCAGGTAAGGCCGCCGATCACCAGTAGTTCGCCGACGATGAACAGGCCGAGCACAATGCTGACGAAAATAACGGGTCTTAATAAAAAATTAAACATATGGTTATTGCGTCAATGAGCCTCGGTTACGGTAATCGGCGACAGAGCGATGATTGTACGCCGTCCCAATTCTTCTCGTATCAATGGGGATGAATCGGGCGACTGAAAAAATCGAAAAACAGCCACATCAGGAGCGAGGACACGAGCAGCGTTAAAATCATCGCCG
>JBNLFT010000211.1:0-4508 GCA_050305675.1 Methylococcaceae bacterium | reverse complement strand
TTCCGATCTCGGCATCGGCCTGCCGCCTGTTTGGGAGAAACTTAAAAATCAGATTTTTCTTGGCGAGCAATCGTTCGTGGAAAGGTTGCAACGTCAGGTTAAAGCCGAATCGGGAGACTTGAAAGAAATCCCAAAAGCGCAACGAAGACCGGTAGGCAAGCCGCTAAGCCACTATGTCGAAGCCGTTCCCGATGCCAAGGAGGGAATGAGGAAAGCTTACGAGACCGGCGATTACACCATGCAGCAAATTGCGGATGCTTTTGGCGTACATTATTCGACAGTCAGTAGGGCAGTCAAAAAAATGAAGTCGGAATGCCCGATTGCATTCTTAGTCGGAACTGCTTCCGAGTGTTTGCAAAGGAAATAGGTCTTTGGGTCTTCTCGGAATAAACGGGGCCGGAGTAAAACTAGATCCTATAACAAAGACTAATTTTGCCCCAGTTATTATTTGGATTTGATTCATTACAATCCGGTCAAACATGGTTGGTGCCTTCGGTGAAAGATTGGCCTTATTCAAGTTTTCAACGATTGGCAGAGGCGGGGATTCATTCGTTGGATTGGGCGGTAGATAGTTCCGAATCTCTTGCCGTTGGGGAAATGGATAATGAGTGTGCCTAGTCTTGAATGGCGGATGGCGCTCCGCTTATCCGCCCTTGGCTTCACCGACTATAGACCGATGGTTGCTCCGGGGCCAGCCCTCGTGTCTTTCGATCATCCGGGCTCTCAGTGGATTCAAAACGACATATCTTGTTTTGGGTATATGACGATAAGCTGGTTCGAGCCAGTTGAAACGGGTGCAGAGATCGCCAACGACTTCCAGCCACTTCGCGTTGTCCTCGTTATCCAAATAAATGTCGTCACGCTCGCTTCCTCTCGACGTCACATGATGGAGAGCACCCGCGGATTCCACTGTAAAGGTCTGGCCATAGATGCAAGTTTCGACGAATTTTTGGAAGGTGAGAACTGCCCCGCGTCTTTTGCCGTCTTTCCTGCTATTGTCTATATTTCAGAGTAGGAACGTTGTCATTCGATAGGTAAATAAGATGTCTAATCAGCGCTTCGAGTGGGAAGCACCAATAGCCGGCTACGCCGCCTGTCTCCCAGTGGTGAACGAGAGGCTGCGATGCACCCGGATGAGTGATTCCTCCGATGATGCGATGCTATTTTGCGGTATTGACAGCACTGGAGGAAATGTCGATGACCGTTTGGTTTATCGTTAATTCCCGGTGCCTTTTATTTGAGCCCAGTCCGATACCGAGGTCTTGGGTAACTTTAACTTTTCACGTTGATTTGATTGAACTTGATGGCGAAAGCACGAGATAGATACTTGAGAGTTTTGGAACTGACCTAAATGAAATTAAGTTTATCGTTCATTCGAGTCGACGAAGATATTTTTGCACAGGATCAAAAAACACTCGCCTCGAATTTCGGGCGTTCGAGTCCACTTAAATTGACAGTGCTCATTAGCATACTGGGAACGTCGATTGCCAACGCTGACATCTTCGCGACCGACGACAATCGATTTCGCCTGAATACTTTTGGTAGTTTTGGCGGTGTTTACAGCACAAACCGTGAATTTCATTTACAAAACGATTTAGCACAACCGAATACTTTCGACGGTTATTGGTCTTGGAAGGCGGATACTCTGATAGGTGTGCAAGCAACCGCGACCATTGTCGATGAGTTGGATGCGACCGTGCAATTCGTGGTCAAGGATAGAGTTAAGAATAATTTGGATGAATCGCTCACCTGGAGCTATTTGCGTTGGCGGCCGAACAATCATTTGACGATTCGCGGCGGAAGACTCGGATTGGATATTTATTTGTTGTCGGATTATCGGAACGTAAACTACGCGTATTTGTGGGAACGGCCGCCGACCGAATTTTATACACCGTTATTGGTTCAAAACTTCGACGGCATGGATTTTGTTTGGCGTACGCCCATTCTTGAAGGTCACCTGCAAGCGAAGTTCTTCGCCGGCACCACCTCCCGCTCGCTTCCCTTTACCCAATTGGGCGTTTTGTCATCAACTGAGTTAAATTTCGGGCCGCTCGCAGGCGGAAAACTCGAATTTGAAAGTGACGAATGGCGCCTATCCGCCGGTATTTTATTTGCTCAGTTCAGTTCAAATTTCAGCTATACCTCGGAATTGGTTTCGGCACTATCCGATCCCGATTTGCAGCCAGCTTGGAGTAACGCCGGATATTATGCCGATCAGGTCAACCAACAAGGCAAATCCATCGTTTTTTACTCGATCGGACAGGCCTATGATGCGCGCGACTGGAGTATACAAGCCGAAGTGGGATATTTGGACTCGGAGTGGGTTGGGTTTCGAAGTCTGGTAAGCGGATATCTCAGTGTCGGACGGCGGTTCGGCGATGTTACGCCTTATGCCGTCTTCAGTTTCGCCCAAAATACCGGCGATCCACAAACGCCGGTTCCGCCAGAGATTCCGGGTGTTTTACAAGATCAAGTTCATGCCTATACCTCGACTTTCATGAGAGGTGCCCCGATTAAGCAGAATACATTTTCATTGGGTTTACGCTGGGACGTGTTAAACAAAATGGCGTGGAAGCTCCAATGGGATCATACGCATATTAGCGCGGGCGCATACAATCTTTGGATATATACTGGTCAAGAAGAAATAACGCCGGCGACGGATGTGGATATATTCTCGACCTCCATTAGTTGGGCTTTTTAACATGGCGAATCGTTGTATTTTGCCGTTTGTCTTTTGGGCGATAATGATGTTTCCCAAATTGTCTTATGGGGAACTGCTGGTGATAGTGAATAAAACAAATCCATTGCAAGAGTTGACGCGAGAACAGGTTGTCAATTTTTTTATGGGTAAAGAACAGAATTTTCCAAACTCCAAGTCGGTATTTCCCCTCGATTTACCGTTCGATTCTCCAGTTAGAGTTGAGTTCTACAAGATTTTAGTCGGGAAAACCATCGCCCAGATTAATGCCTATTGGGCAAGGCTATTATTTACCGGTAGCGCGACACCACCAAGAGTACTTCCCTCGGCGGAAGCCGTTAATGCTGCCGTAAGGGATAATGTGGATGCGATAGGCTATATCGACAGCGAAGATTTCGACGGCTCCGGTAAAGTTGTATTCCGATTAAAGTAATCTGCACAGCCGGGAAACGACATGGTATTGATTGCTTTTAAGAATTTATCTCTGCGCATATCTCTAGCTGTCACAATGCTGGCATTATTAGTAGCCGGTTTCGCTTTTGTAATTTCTTTCAATAAAACCTTATCGTCGGAGCGCGGGAAAGCCTATTCCAGAATTACGGAACTCGGTAAAACCGTCGAAAAAACGGCCATGATTTCGGCTTATCTCGATAACCGGGAAATTGCGAACGACGTCATCAACGGTTTATTGAGTAACGAGATTGTTGACGGAGCGGTGGTTAAAAGCCTTAACGGATTGAGCGTAAGTAGCGATCCAAAATGGTTAAGCGACCAAATTCAATCCGATACGGTCACTTTGAATTTAGAATCTCCTTTTACCAGCGGGAAAAATGTTGGAGCGCTTTTGATCATTCCCAAGAACGAATTGATTGAACGTAATGCCAGAGCGATTGCGATCGATCGGGCTTTGATTATTTCGGGCTACACTTTGATCATTGCATTAATCATCATGCTGGTCATTGAGCACCTTTTCGTACGAACAATAAAAAAAATCGCGGCTGATTTAAATAAGATTGATCCGGGGGGAGCAGATCAGTTGAAATGTCCTTCCCGCCATATTAACGATGAAGTTGGAAGGCTAGTTGAAGATATCAACTTTTTATTAAAGCTATCGGGCGAAAAAATCAATTCGGAACGTTTATTGCGACAGAAATTTGAAAAGTTGGAACAACGCTTCCGTATGCTTTTCGAAAACGCCGGAGTAGGGATTTGTTTATTAAACACATCTTGCGAAATTATTCTATCGAACCCGGTTTTTCAGGAAATTATGAAACTGGAAGACCAGGCAATTTCGACAGATCAACATTACTTGCACGGTCTGTTCGTAGAAGGAAATAAGGTCGAGAGCCAGGCCTACGAAACCTTAACAACCGGTGTGCAAAATACCGGAGACTTTCAGCTGGTCGGCGAGAACGGCAACAACGAGCGTTGGGTGCATTGCTTGTTTTCGAAAGTAAATATCGAAGAACAATCGGAGTTTGACGGGCATTTATTTACTCAGCTGATAGTCATAGACATAACGGGCCGAAAATTGCAGGAGCGGCTCGCTCAGTTTCAGGCAGAACACGATCCGTTAACTAAAATGCTGAATCGGCGCTCGTTGGAAAGCAAGTTAGTCCAAATGCTGGAGAAATCGGAAATTGAAAACCGCGCCGTTTCAATCATTATGCTGGATTTGGATAATTTTAAACTGCTCAACGACCAATTTGGTCATTCAGCCGGCGATGATGTGCTGATTAAAGTCATGGAAATTGTCAGTTCTTCCATACGTTCCGAAGATTTTCTCGCGCGGTGGGGGGGGGAAGAGTTT
>JBNLFT010000210.1:0-4660 GCA_050305675.1 Methylococcaceae bacterium | reverse complement strand
TCATATCAGACATAAGACATTGGTTTTAACCGCTTATTTAAAACAGTAAGACCGCCTTTGTGAAGTATCCGGGTTAGACGTCACCGTTCAAGTCGAGGCCCTTGTATTTTTGAAGGCACACGAGCCGTATCATGCCCACTTACTATGTTGCGAGTGGGCGATAATCGCTGTAGCCGCCCGTCCCCCCACCGTATAATTGATCATAATTGATCTCGTTAAGTAAGGCGTTTCTGGCAAAGCGTTCCACCAGATCCGGATTTGCGATATAGAGCCGTCCGTATACTACGGCATCGGCTCTGCCGCTCGCTACGGTTTCGTTACCGGCCTCGTACGTATAGCCGCCATTCACCATCAACACCCCGTTAAAACGATCGCGAGCTATCCGCTCGATAGCTTGCTCGTCGGGCAGCGAATGGTCTTCATGCCGAATTTCCAGGAAAGCGATATGCCGCTGACTCAATTGTCCGGCGACGTACGCCACCAGTTCAAAGGGTTGACTGTCGACCATATCGTTGAACGGCACCAATGGCGAGATACGCACCCCGACACGCTCCGCACCCCATACACCGATAACGGCATCCGTGACGTCAAGCAGAAAGCGCGCGCGGTTTTCGATATTTCCGCCGTAGGCATCCGCACGGTCATTCACGCCGTCGCGCAAAAAACTATCGATGAGATAACCGTGAGCGCCGTGTATTTGTACACCGTCGAAACCCGCCTGCAGTGCGTTTTGGGCGGCGATTCCGAACATTTCCACGTAGCGAGGTATTTCATCAAGATTAAGCGCACGCGGAACTTCATAGGGTTTCATCCCATCCGGAGTTTGCGTGAACTCGTTTCTGATCGGCCGAGCGCTGCTACAGACGGGCTGTTCGCCCTTATTAAGCAATGAATGCGCCGCGCGTCCGGGATGCCAGAGCTGCATGAATATGCGCCCCCCTTTGGCATGGACCGCATCGGTGACCCGTTTCCACCCGACCGCATGGGCGGCGCTATAGATTCCGCCTTCGCCCATGAACGCGCAACCGCGTTCATCCACCATCGCGGCTTCGGAAATGATCAGGCCGCTGGATGCGCGTTGGGTGTAGTATTCGACCATGATGTCGTTGGGAATATGGGTGGCCCCGGCTCGCGCCCGTGTAAGCGGGGCCATGATCACCCTGTTGGGAAGCTCGAGCGTGCCTAGCCTCAACGGGGTAAATAGATCGGTAGCGGACTTCGTTTGTTCTTTGCGATTCACAATAATTACCTTCTAACGGTGAGTTTCTTTCATTTTCAAGCTAAACCTGTTTGATAACAGGCGTCTTCATGGCTCTGCTCACCAAGAAGCCGTACATATTGGTGAGTACCCCTCTCGGCGTAGTGAATTTGCCCATGATGTCCATGAAAATATTCCGACCTCCGGGTATGACCACTTGCTGCTTGCCTAGCGCTTTAATAGCTTTTCTGACCACCGGTTCAACCTTCATTTCAGTAATCGGCATTTTTTTAAAGTCAATTCCTTGCATGTTTTGAGTCATTTCCGTCCTGGTTAAGCCCGGGGAAAGTACGGCGACGTCGACATTGAATTTTTTAAACTCGTAATTGAGTGCCTGCCCCAAACCCAAAATATAGGCTTTACTTGCCGCGTAGTTAGCAAAGTAGGGCACCGCTTGATGCCCGAATGTCGACGACACGAAGAGTATTCCGCCGTGTTTGCGTGCGATCATTTTGCGGCCGAAAACATGCGCCAACTGCATAGGAACCAGCGAGTTCAGTCTGACGAGTGCTGTTTCCTTTTCGTAACTGTTTTCCACAAAAGCGCCATGCACTTCCATTCCGGCGTTCAGAACGAGTAAACCAATATCCAATCCGTCAGTTGCCGACAGCAACTGTTCAACCGCTTGATCATGCAACAAATCCAGTTCCACGGTTTTGGCTTTTATGCCGTATTGCCGTTCCAACTCCGAAGCCAGCGTATCCAGAGCGTTTTTTCTACGCGCAACTAACACCAGGTTAAGTCCAATGGCGGCTAGTTGCCTGGCAAATTCCGCCCCGATGCCCGAAGATGCGCCGGTAATAAGCGCATAATCGCCGTATTTTTTTGCGAATTTTTTCATGCTGTTAGATTCCGTTTTCGTGATTAAGGAGGTTTTTTTAAAGCAGCCCCTGATACCAGAGTGCAATCTCTTCGCCGACTAGCTCCGGATAATCTTCCTGCAGAAAATGGTATCCGTAACCTAAATCAACTGCGGTCAGCGAATCGTCGGTGTTGAAGTTCGCCAAGACGAAATCCACCACCGGTTGAGTATTGAGTACACCGGGTGATGCGTACAAATAGAGTTTCGGCACCCCATCGGTCATCAGGTAGTCGGCAAACTGCTGCCATAACTGAATGTTGCTGTCACCGAAACCGTCCGGGGCACCATTGATTACCGGAATTTCCCGTACCCATTGCGCCAGCACCCGCCGATTGTCCCGGTTTGAATAGGGCCGTCGGTAAGCGCGAATTTCCTCCGGCGTGAAACTGCGGATAGAAAACGGTTGATCGTTCGGAGGAATGATTTCGGAGGAATGAACGATAAGATTTTCAACGAAAGTATTTTCGGTGATGATTTTCCGGTTGCCTTCGCTACTACGGAAAATCTGAGCCTGGATAGTCATGGTATCAAGCGCTGAAACCGGACCAAACACGGACTCAAAAAATGCGATGCCCTTAATCTGCCCGGGATGTCGTGCCGCGTAGGCGAACCCCAAACTGGCGCCGGTATCCGTAGCCACAATGACAAGCTTTTTATCCTGCAAACCCAATTTGTAAAAAAAAGCTTCAACGTAGGCGAGCTGCTGTTTCCAGGTGTAGGTTAGCCTGCGATGCTTCGACGAGTAGCCTTGTCCGATCTGATCGAAAGCAATGACACGGCCGTACTTGGCCAAAATAGGAATCACGTTGCGCCATTCGTAGGCCGAGGTAGGGACGCCGTGGAACAGCACAATGGGATCGGCATCCGGATCGCCCGTATCGATATAGCTGATGAGCGACTCCGCTCCATGCGTGTTCAGCCCAATCAATTCCCGCCGCGCGATTGCGTCCGAAAACGTCGTTTGATCGCCGTCGGGCGACGAAAAAATCCCGCTCGGGTTAGTGCGCGGATCGAATTTAAGGTGGGCTTCGGTAAAATAATCCGCGACATGAACATATCGGCGGTGAGTTTTCGAACGTTCGTAAGCGTCATGTTGCCCAGCATAGGCTACAGCGTTCCGCTCGCTGGTATCGTTTGACGAGGCGTCCGCCAAAGCCGTCTTCAAAGGCGCAGCAACGGCTATGACAGCTATGATCGCCATAGTCGGAAACGATGGTATTAATTTAAAACACATAAGCTCCTCGTCGCGTTTACGTAATAGTTTGAAGTCTGTTGTCCATTTTTGCCGGCGTTGCATTCAGTTCATGCGCATCGCGACACAAATTGTAGATGTTGCATTTTTACGCAGCAATATGCATATTTAATTAAAATAACTGCAAAAATGAGACGGCCATGAATTGGGATGACATTAAATTATTTCTCGCTTTGGTGCGTACCGGTAGCGTCCGTGCAGCGGCGGAAAAAACCGGCGTCAGCTACTCGACGGTGGCGCGACGAATTGCAGCCCTCGAAAAACGGCTTGGCGTGCGCCTTTTCGAGCGGCGGCAAGAAGGCTATGCCATTACCGTCGCGGGAGAAGATATGTTGGCGGTTGCAGAGCGCGTTGAAACCGAACTCGGCGGATTAGCTCTTAGAATTGTCGGGCAAGACCGGCGACTTGCCGGCACTATCCGCATAACATTGGTCGATTTCCTTGCCACGCATTGGCTTATGCCGCATTTTGCGCAATTTGCGGAACGCTATCCCGATATTGACCTTGAGCTACTCATTTCCTACAAGGTGCTAGATTTGGGTAAACGCGAGGCGGACATTGCCTTGCGCTGCACGAAGAGTCCGCCCGATGATCTCATCGGCAAAAAGCTGGCTACCGTGGGTACGGCGGCATACGCCAGCAAATCGTACCTGGAGCGGCACGACTTGGGCGCTCGTTCGACTGCATGTTGGGTCGGTCACGGCAATGGCGGACCGTATCCAAAGTGGGTGAAGGAGAGTGCTTATCCGCATCTTCCGGCACGAGGCAACTTCGATAGCATCCTGCTCCAGTTCGAAGCGACCAAAGCGGGAATGGGCATTGGTATGTTGCCCTGTTTGCTGGGCGACAGCGATCCCGGTTTGCAGCGCTTACAACCGGGCACGGTGACGCTCAGTCACGATCTATGGCTGCTCACCCATCAAGATGTCCGAACGACTGCCCGGCTGCGAGTTTGTGTCGATTTTCTAACGGAGACGGTGGAAGCTCACCGCGACATGTTGGAAGGTAAAAAACCGGTTGATACGGCGAGAGGCGATGCCAACTCCGGCATGATGCCCGCGTGAGCACGCGCTCGAGAACGGCGTTACCCGGAATGACAACCGCGAAACCGATGCGAGAGCGGCGCAGCCTGCATACTGCGCCGACCGGCTCGCGCGCCATCCGGCGTAAATAACTGGGGCACGAATTAAATACTTTAAAGTGGCTACACAAAATCGGACACACCCCTTAAAACGCCCTGAAAAGGATAGTGCGTCTAAAAATGAATGAACTAACTAAGAAACCCAAT
>JBNLFT010000209.1:0-4664 GCA_050305675.1 Methylococcaceae bacterium | reverse complement strand
AGAAAGGCCATATCAAATCGATCAAGATTTTGGTGTTCAGAGACTTGTCGTTGAATATCTTGGAATATCACGGCCTGGTAACGGTCGAGCCGGATTTGGCCGCGGAGCGAGTCGTCAGAAGATTAAACCGCAAGAAATTCCTGGGTAAGTATATCGCCGTCAGGAAATATATCGAAAGGCGCTGGCATAACGATCGCCGCCTGAATGCCAAGACCGCGGCTATCCTGCGCCGCGACAGGCGTGAAAACGATCGAAGGCGGGGTGCGAAGCTGGAGATTGTCGAGGACGTCACCTCAATGTTCAGCGGCCGCGAGGGCTTCCAGCGTAAAGGGATGTAATCTTTGCCGTTACATGAGCAGCGGCGCGACGAACTCGCGGCGTCGGGTTGTGAAAAGGTTATGATAGCCTGGCCCGGATATTTCACAAAGGCGGCCTTCCTATTTGAAATAATGGTTTAAAGTCAATGGTTTAGGTTTGGTATGACTCATGTTTATTGGGTACGGTTTTTGCGTGAATGGTTTTCAGAACAATCGGACTTCGAATCTTGAACAAAATCACTCAAGCCAGAGCTGGCTATGGCATTCGTGATGTTTGTTCAACCTTCTTCGCCCGATTCTCCAGAAATTCCATTCCCTTCATGAAATATCCGGGCTAGTGCATGGCCGGGCTCGCGGGTGTTGGGGCCACTTATGAACTTCACCGATTTGATACTCCTGTCGTATCGTACGATCAGCAGCTATAAGCTGCGATCCATCCTGACCGCCTTGGGCCTGGTCATCGGTATTGCCGCGGTGGTGATTCTGACTTCGATCGGGCGCGGTGTGCACCAGTACATTTTGGCCGAATTCACCCAGTTCGGAACCAATCTGCTGGGGATTTTCCCCGGTAAAACCACGACCCTCGGACTATCCGGGGCCACGATCAGCACGGTCAGGCCGCTGACGGAGGAAGACGCCGCCAGCCTGGAAAGACTCGAGCCCGTCATCGCCGTGGTGCCCTTGGTGCAGGGCAATGCCCGGATCGAGGCCGGCGAAAAACAGCGCCGCTCGAATGTATTCGGGGTCGGCGGAGCGGTTCCTGAGGTGTGGAAAATAAAAGTAAGGCAGGGACGTTTTTTGCCGGCCGGCGAGAGCAGCAACCCTCGGGCCTTCGCGGTATTGGGCAGCAAGTTGCGCGACGAATTATTCGGCGACGACAATCCGCTGGGGCAGCGCATCCGCATCGGTAGCGACCGTTACCGGGTCATCGGCGTCATGGAATCGAAAGGGCAAATGCTGGGCTTCGACATGGACGACACCATCTACATACCGGTCGGCAAGGCGTTGGAGATGTTCGACCGGGAAAGCCTGATGGAAATCGACGTTCTGTATCGCTCCGGCCTTTCCGCCGAAAATGTTGAAGCGGCGGTTTCCCGCCTGCTGATCGCCCGCCACGGCAGGGAGGATTTTACCGTGATTACGCAAGACCAGATGTTGGAAAGCATGGATTCGATTCTGCGCATTCTGACCCTGGCGGTGGCGGGACTCGGCGGTATTTCGTTGTTGGTGGGTTCGGTCGGTATCTTGACGATCATGACCATCGCCGTGTCCGAACGGGTATCCGAGATCGGTTTGTTGCGGGCGATAGGCGCCAGGCAATCGACCATCTTTCAACTGTTTCTGGCCGAAGCGTTGGCCTTGAGCCTGGCCGGGGGTTGCGGCGGCATCGCGGTCGGCATCGGCTCCGCCCGCCTGATCAGCTGGGCGCTACCGCAGTTGCCGGTGGAACTGGCTTGGCCGTATATCGGCGGGGCGTTCTGCGTGTCGCTACTGATCGGCGTGGCGACCGGCGTCGCTCCGGCCATGAAAGCGGCCGGGTTGGAACCGCTGGAAGCGTTGCGCACCGAGTGAGGCGTTGTTGAGAGCGGATCGCGGCTGTTATGCACAGCTGCAAGAGCAACGCGACAATTGCCGCCCAACCCGGCGAAGGACGGGAGTTAATTTCATAACTATACAAAAAATTAGTAATTTATTAACTTATTATTGGGCCGCGACAACCAGCCATGCCGATTTATCCAACGTAATACACAATCCGAATACAGCTAATCCACAGACTTATCCTCAACCTTTTCACGCAAGCCGTGGGTCGTCGTAGAGGCGATTTGGGCCGGGCCTTTACCGTCTTCAGCAACCGATCGACCGAATCGGCCGTCCCCCGGCAGCCGTGTCAAACCCCATGCAATGCGGCATAATATAGATTTTTGGTCGCGATCGAATCGATGAGTTTTTCGGCACAAAGACATCGTAACGCCCACCCGGACGACCGGATCCTGTTTGCCGGCACGCAGTTGCAACGGCTGCGGGAGGCGGTGTGCGAGTTGTGCTGGTTGTTCGACCGCGGCTATGCCAGGCATTCGGCGATCAAGCTGGTCGGCGACCATCATCAGCTGAGCAAGCGGCAACGTTTGGCCATCGGTCGTGCCGCCTGCTCTGCCGAAAGCGGGCGGCAACGCGACGCCAAACGTCTGGAATTGGAACAGATCGACGGCCGGCCGTTGTCGATCGACGGTTTCAACCTGATTATCACGCTGGAGGCGGCCATGGCCGGCGCGGTGTTGCTGCGCTGCCGCGACGGTTGCGTACGCGATTTGGCCAGCGTACACGGTACCTATCGTCAGGTTGGAGAAACCCGTTCGGCGATCGAATTGGTCGGTCGGACGTTGGCGTTATTCCATCCCTCTTCCGTGCGTTGGCTGTTCGACAAGCCGATCTCCAACAGCGCCCGGTTGGCGCAACTGGTCAGGATCGTGGCCGGGGAAAACGGCTGGAACTGGCGGGCCGAGTTGCTCGACAACCCGGACAAAACGATCGCGGCCGGCGCCGATGTCGCGATCACTTCCGATTCCGCCGTTCTCGACGCGGTAACGCAATGGACCAATCTGAACGGCTACTTGATCGAGCACCATTTCAGGTCCGCGTGGCTGATCGATTTGTTATGACATGGGATACATCAGCCAAATTTTATTACCCGCTCTGCTTGCCTCGATGTTGACCAGCGGTTGCGCCCACCGGCAAATCCTCGACGATCCCTATCCGTTGTGGGGAGAGCAGGTCGAGTTGCCGGCGGCCGGCGGCAAGCGCCATTTGCAGCTCCTGCAGGCGGAGCGGGATAATCCCAAGGCGTGCATCCTGATCGTTCACGGCATGAACGAATACATCGGCCGTTATGGCGATATTGCGCGTTTTTTCGCCGCCGACGCGATCGTCGCCGGGCTGGACTTGACCGCCCACGGTCTCAGCAACCCGGTTATCGCTGAAGCCGACCGCAAGATTCGGGACGGAGCGGGCAGCCAGGATATCTCCGGCGCGTTTTTGCAGCAAGCCGGATTGCGCAACCTGCAACCGATGCGCGAGGATTTACAGCGGGCGTTGAACTATTTGTTGGCGCATTGCCGTCACCCCGCTGATTCCGGCGTGTCGCTGCCGGTGTTCATTCTGTCGCATAGCCTGGGTTCGCTGGTTGCCGCCTCCTGGTTGTTGGAAACCGGCAACGATGCATTGAAGCAGCACATTGCCGGCATCGTTTTCAGCGGCCCTGCATTTTCGGTGACACAGGTACCGGGCTGGCGCGGCCCGCTGCAAAACCCGTTGGTTCGCTTCAGCTTTGGTACCCACGAACAGTTTTTGCAACCGCACGACGAAGCGTTGCCGTTGTTGCTGTTCAACCAGGCGCTGGCACTGCTTACCGTCCCGCTTCAGGACGGCATCGTCGAGTTGTTGTCGTTACCCGGCATGCGCCGCCTGTTTGCGCCGTCAACGCCGGCTTGGGTGGTCGACTATCTGACCGACTGGGAGGAAGAGCGAACGCGGCACCGGGAAGACCCGTTGATCATACGGCGCTCGGTATTGCGCTACGTGTTGGCCGTGGAACAGGAAATCATCGCCTTCAGGCGTGCAATGGCGGCCTTTGAAACGCCTTATTTGCTGATTTACTCCGAACTGGACCCGATCACCCCGGCTTGGGGCAATCGCGATTTTTCAGCTCTCACTCGATACAACCATCCTGATAACCGGGTCATCGAGCTGGCCGGAGCCAGCCATCATGAACAACTGTTTTCGGCGCCGCCGTTGCGCGAACGGATACTGGACCTGATTCGGTCGTGGTTCGCATTGCGCTCGCCGCAATAACGCGGCGAGCGCAACGTTCAGTTCACCAGGAAATCGCGCATCATGCCCAAGTCCTCGTGTTCCAGGTTATGGCAGTGGTACATGAACAGTCCCTTGAAATCGTTGAACGGTTTCAGGAAGGTGACGCGTTCTCCCGGCATGACCAGCACGGTATCCTGCCAACCCTGGTCGATCAACCCGCGCTCGACCGTGGCCTGGCTGTTTCGAAAACGAGGATTGAGCTCGCGTTTGACGATCTGGAACTGCTCGCCGTGCAAATGCATCGGGTGCGGCATGGCCATACCGTGAGAGCCGTGAAAACCGTTGTCGAAGCTCATCAGCTGTAACGAGTTCAGCGGTATCACTTCGTCGGGCCGGACGTCGTTCATTCTGTAGGAGCGCCCGTTCAACAGCGCAGACATATGATGCATGGAGAGGACAATGTTTCGCGGGACAGTCCTGTTGACAGCGTCTTCAAGGCGCAATTCGGACACCGAGGACAGAGTAGTCGGCAGCGGG
>JBNLFT010000208.1:0-4673 GCA_050305675.1 Methylococcaceae bacterium | reverse complement strand
TTGCTGACGTCGCATTCCAGCGGCAGCGCGCCCGAATCCTCCATCGTATTGAAGAAAATCGGCGCGATTTTGCCGCCGATGCAGACTCCGCCGGCGCGTTTGTTCGGAATATGGGGAATATCCTCGCCCATATACCACAACACCGAATTGGTGGCCGACTTACGCGACGACCCGGTACCCACCACGTCGCCGACATAGGCAACCGGAAAGCCTTTTTGTTTCAGTTCGTTGATCTGTTGCTCGGCGTTGGTGATGCCGTCGCGCGGCATTTTCAGCATGGCTTTCGCATGCAAAGGAATATCCGGCCTGGACCAGGCATCGGGCGCCGGCGACAAATCGTCGGTATTGGTTTCGCCGGTCACTTTAAACACCGTTACGGTCAATTTTTCCGGCACTTCCGGCTTGCGGGTAAACCATTCCGCCTCCGCCCACGAACGCAGAATTTTTTGAGCGAAAGCGTTACCCGCATCGGCTTTTTCCTTGACGTCGTGGAACGCATCGAAAACCAGCAGGGTATGCGACAAACCCTCGGCCGCGAGCGGTGCCAACGTTTCGTTGTCGAGCAGCTCGATCAACGGCGCGATGTTATAACCGCCGAGCATGGTACCGAGTAATTCGGTGGCGCGCTCGGGGCTTAAAATCGGCGATTGCGTTTCCCCTTTGGCAACGGCGGTCAGAAAACCGGCTTTGACGTAGGCCGCCTCGTCCACGCCGGCGGGCACCCGGTTGCTCAGCAGATCGATGATGAACTGTTCTTCCCCTGCCGGCGGCTGTTTCACCAGCTCCACCAATTGGGCAACCTGTTCGGCGGTCAATGGCTTGGGAACCACGCCTTCGGCTGCGCGTTCCGCGACGTGTTTTCGATATAGTTCTAGCATTGTCTATCCTGTCGTCTGAAAAACCGCCACACCGCGTCGTCGTCACGACGTTCGGGAAATGTAAAGCGGTCTATGGGTTATCAATTGTACGCGTAGCGCGGTCTTAAGGCCATTACGTCGCCGCCGTTTGCCGGAATCGGCGTCAGGTGCGGCAAATACATCTATAATTAAAGCAAATTTATCAACCAATGCCGGCAGCATGAACCTCCAACACTCATTCGAGCGCTTAAAAAGCGAATTCAATCTGAAAGACACCGATTTCTATTTCCTGGATCTGATACCCCTGATCGAAATGCTGTGGGCGGACGGAATGAACCAGGAAGGCGAACTGAAAATTCTTTATAACTTCGTCATCGAACATATCGCCAAGCTGGATCAATTGAGCGAAACAAGCGTTATCTCCGTGGCCGACGCCAACAGCTTTCTCGACCGCTTCGCCCATCAACGGCCGGACCCGCAGTTGGTCGAGGAACTGATGGCGCTGTTCCACGGCAAAAGCGGTAGCGATCGACGAACGATATTGAACTACTGCATGGATATCGCCGCCGCCTGCACCACCCATTATCCGTTCGGTCTGCAGGAAAGAGTGATGAGGGAGGAAAAAAACCTGTTGCAAAAGCTGTTTTGGGAATTCGGCGTCTCCGACAGCCGTCGGATCGAGCCGTCCTGATTCCGCCACCCGTCGACGGCGGGATCGGACAACTGGAATTCCACGCTATTTCATCGCGTCGATGATCGCCTGGCCCATCTCGACGGTACCGGCCTTGGACGCCGAATTCAGGTCCGGCGTCACATATACTCCCTCGTTTATGACCGTTTCGATGGCGTCTTGCATGCGCGTCGCTGCGGTGGTTTCCCCGAGGTAGTTCAGCATCATCACGCCGCCCATCATGACCGCGGTGGGATTGGCCAGGTTCTTGCCGGCGATGTCGGGTGCGCTGCCGTGGACAGCTTCGAACAAGGCGGCGTCTTTACCGATATTGGCGCCCGGTATCAGACCCAGCCCGCCGACCAGTCCGGCCGTCAAATCGGACAGAATATCGCCGAACATATTGGTGCACACCACCACGTCGAATTGCTGCGGATTCATGACCATGTGCATGCAGGCCGCGTCGATGATCTTTTCGTCGAATTGGATATCGGGATATTGCTTGGAAATCTCGCGGGCGACATCCAGGAACAAACCCTGCGAATACTTCAGGATATTCGCTTTGTGGCAAACCGTCACTTTCGCGCGGCCGTTATCGCGGGCGTAGCGGAACGCATAATCGATAACCCGTTGCGAACCTTCGCGGGTAATCACCGCCAGACTCTCGGCGATGTCTTTTTTCGGCGTCAGATAATGTTCCAATCCGGCATACAAGCCTTCCGTGTTTTCGCGGACGATCACGATGTCCACGTCTTCGAAGCGGGTCTTGACACCCGGCCAGCTTTTTGCCGGGCGCACATTCGCATACAGTTCGTAGCGTTGGCGCAGTTCCACGTTGATGCTCCTAAAGCCGCTGCCGACCTGCGTCGTCAACGGGCCTTTGAAGGCCACGCGCGTTTTTTCAAAGGATTCCAGCGTTGCATCCGGCAGCGGCGTTCCGTACTTTTCGAAGGCTCCCATGCCGGCTTCGGCTTCGTGCCATTGAATTTTAGCGCCCGATGCGTCGATTACTTTTACCGCGGCTTCCATGATGGAAGGACCGATACCATCACCTTTGATCAACGTGACGTTGTGCATTCAACTCTCCTGCCAGTCGTTTAATTGCTGGTCATGATACCAGTTTAAGCGTCTTTCAGTAACGACTAATCCTAAACAATGCGTTTCACGCTGGTTGGCAATGACGGAAGTCCGAACGCGGAGAACCGATGACGATTTCGCTTGCTTGATCCGGGACAAATGGTTACGTTATTCCTAACTTTCTCCGCTCTGAAAGGTACCCCATCATGCCAGCACTGACTCCCCCTCCCAACGGCAGCCCGATAACGATGCAAAACGGCGAGCTGCAGGTACCCGACCTTCCGATTATCCCGTATATCGAGGGCGACGGCACCGGTCCGGATATCTGGCGGGCCACCGTCCGCGTGATCGATGCCGCCGTCAAGGCGGCCTACCACGAACAAAGACAGATTCAATGGCTCGAAATCTATGCCGGGGAGAAAGCCAACCGGCTGTTCGGAACCTGGCTGCCCGACGAAACGGTGGATGCCTGCCGCCAATACCGGGTGTCGATCAAGGGTCCGTTGACGACGCCCGTTGGCGGCGGCATTCGTTCGTTGAATGTCGCGCTGAGGCAAATGCTCGATCTCTATGTCTGTCTGCGGCCGGTTCGCTGGTTCCGCGGTGTGCCCTCCCCGGTAAAAAACCCGGCTGCGGTCGATATGGTCATATTCCGGGAAAACACCGAAGACATCTATGCCGGCGTGGAATTCGAACAAGGCAGCGAGGACGCGATACGACTGTTGCAGCTGTTGGAGGAGCATTTTCCCGAGCGTTACCGAAAAATACGCTTTCCGGACACTTCCGGCATCGGCATCAAGCCGGTATCGCGCGAAGGCACGGAACGGCTGGTTCGGTCGGCCATCGAATATGCGCTGGCCAACAAACGCAAAAGCGTCACCATCGTGCATAAGGGCAATATTATGAAATTCACCGAAGGCGCGTTCCGAAATTGGGCCTACGCCTTGGCCGAGCGCGAGTTTCCGCAACAAACCTACACCTGGGAACAATGGGAGCGCACCAAGGCGGCTTCCGGCGAACAGGCCGCCAACCGCGAGCAGGAAGCCGCCCTGGCGGCAGGGCGCATCCTGATCAAGGACGCGATCGCCGACATCACGTTACAACAGGTACTGACGCGCCCGACCGAATTCGACGTCATCGCGACCATGAATCTGAACGGCGATTATCTGTCCGACGCGCTGGCGGCGCAGGTTGGGGGAATCGGGATCGCGCCGGGCGGCAACATCAATTATCGAACCGGGGCAGCGGTGTTCGAGGCGACCCACGGCACGGCACCGAAGTACGCGGGGCTGGACAAGGTAAATCCGGGTTCGTTGATTTTGTCCGGCGAAATGATGTTGCGCTACCTTGGCTGGAGCGAAGCGGCGGACAAAATTATCGCCGCCATGGATGCCGCGATTGCCGGCAAACAGGTTACCTACGATTTCGCACGCTTGATGGACAACGCCACGGAAATAAAATGCAGCGAGTTTGCCGATGTTTTGATCGGTTATATGTAGCGCGCCGACCGCTGAGGCGTTGATCCGACTTTTCTGAAAGACGCGAAAAGTTGGGATTTGCTCGGTGTCTCCTCAGCGGCAATGCTGGCCTTCAAGACCGCGGATTTGGTCGACAATCTTTGCCAGCGGCGCCGATTCGGGGCGCCGATTTCCCATCAAATATTGCAATAGCTCGCTGTCTTCCAGCGCCAGCAGCTGGGTAAAAACCGATTGCTCGGCCGGCGTCGCCAATACATAGCATTGTTCCAAATAGCGCTGCAACATCAAGTCCAGCTCCAAAGTCCCCCGCCGACAGCGCCATTTCAGCCTTTTCAGATCGTCCATGTGCCTAACCCGGATATTTCACAAAGGCGGTCTTACCATCTGAAATAAGCATTTAAAGCCAGTAGCTTAGGTTTGATATGACTCATGTTTATTGGGTACAGTTTGTGCCTGAACGGTTTTCTGAACAATCGGGCTTCGAATCTTGAACAAAATCACTCAAACCAGAGCCGGCTATGGCATTCGTGATGTTTGTCCAATCTTCTTCGCCCGATTTTCCAGAAATTCCATTCCCTTCATGAAATATCC
>JBNLFT010000207.1:0-4683 GCA_050305675.1 Methylococcaceae bacterium | reverse complement strand
GGGTCATTTCCTGGCGGGCGTCGCCTGGATAGGGCTGCTATATTATTTCAACTTCGTCCAAACCGAATATTTCAAAGAAGCCGACGCCGCCGCCAAATCGGATGCCGTGCAAAAACTGGTGCCGCGCGCATTATGGTGGTTCCGCTGGGGCGCCCTGTTCACTCTGGCGACAGGGCTCGGAATTTTCGCGGTGCGCGGCGGCGGAATGTCGATGGACATATATGTCGGTGCCTTACTCGGCCTGTTTATGTTTTTGAATGTCTGGCTCATCATCTGGCCGAATCAGCAAATCGTCATCGCCTCGACCAAACAAGTTGCTGAAGGGGGAAGCGCCCTGCCGGAAGCCGCCGACGCATTGGCGACTGCGGGCCTGGCATCGCGGACCAACACTATGTTCTCGATTCCTATGTTGTTTTTTATGGGAGCCTCTTCGCACTATCCGCATAGCTTCAGCTTGCTTGCTTTGATCGTCGCGGTAGCGATTATTTTGGTGTTGGAGTACAACGGTGCCTATCCGGTACTGAAACGGTTCGCTGCGGTGGAAAAACTGCCGGCCGGCGGCATGATAAAGCCGATCGCCAGCGTCAACGGCGTGATCCATGTCGGTCTGGGGCTAACCCTTGTATTGTTCTTCGTCCTCGATTTGCTGTAACAGGGCACGACCGACAGGCGCAGTCTTCGGACCAGCGAAAACGATATAGGAAGGCGCCCAATCCATCTTGGGCGCCTTTTGCCGGCAGCAAACGATCTCCCCTCGCTACACGGACGACATTACACGTAGCGGTAAACCTTCGATAACGATACCCCCCGTAGCGCTGCGGTCCCTCGCGGCACGTTGGATCACGGTCGAAAAATTCAGCGGCATGCATTTAATGCCGCAGTCGATCAAAGCAAAACCGCGTTTCATGAAATCCTTCACATATTAATAATCGATAAATCGCTAATCTATTTTTAAAAGCGCGCATCGGAGGTAAATGTCATGAACACTGCTGCCATTGATATAAATACGTTAAACGACCTTTTCGACAACCAGAAGAAGATGGACGAACTGTTCGATTCGATTTTCGACGATGATTCTTATTTCATCAATAATTCATCCTCTTCAAGCCACGCGGAAAATTACGATCCGCCTAGCGACATTGAGAGCCAACTTTCGGCAAGGGGACACAGAGGAAGGGATCCGGTTCTAATGCAAACAAACCATAACCCGTTCTACTTTGTACTGCCTGTTGTCTTGGAAATTGCCGTATTCTATTTGATCGCGACCCATCTGCTGTGATTTTTTCCAGCTCCGTTGGAATTTCCTACTTGCGGTCAAAGGCAAGCATGCAGTGCGCGTGCCGCCATTGACCGCCCCGCTACAAGCCTTCCCCAATCCGGCTAGCCGGTCGCGTTAAGAGTTCCGCCGACCAAATTCACATATTAGTAATTCGAAATGCGGCCCGCTCCGGCGCGCGCTCTTGCCGAAGTTCTCGAACAATTCGATTTCTCAATCCGTAAGGCACTTTCTCGTTCATAACTATCGCAAAAGGCCGCCATTCTCCGCGTCTGACAAAATAACCCGCCAGCGCACTAACGCCGTTTAGAGTTCCGGATTTGGCATAAATACCTGGCTCGATTTCCGGCAACAAATGCTTCCAGCGCCGAAACGCGATCAATAGTTCGCTGAGCTGTTGCGGTGACAACCTATTAGTCCGAGACAATCCGGCTCCATCGGCCAGCGAAAAGTTTTTCCATCTAAAGCGGTTAAAAAGCGTTTGTTCCATGTAACGTTGCACATCGGCGATATCGACAGGCCGGCCGTATGCTTCCGCGGTCAACCCAAGAATCAATTGATTGGCGATGAAATTGGTGGAATATTTCAGCATCGTACGTACGATCTGGCCCAACGGTTTGCCGTTGACGTGAGTATAATAAACGGCCCGTTCGGGAACCGGGCCATATACGATCCGGGAACCGACCGCGACATCGTGGTTACGTAAAAACGCAGCGAGCAGTTCGGCGAAATATTTCTCGGCATCGCGCGGATTCGGCCCGGTGTTGAGCCGTAACACCCCGTTATCGATCGATTCCGCCAAACTCCTCGCGTAAGAGGTCAAAGGCGTATGGGCTTCGGCCGATACCACTTTGTCCCCGACTTTTTTAAGGTAAACTGTGTTGAAATTGGCGGCAACGGTGCTGGGCACGGCGTCGTACGGATTGTTGCTGGCTCCGGTACCCGGCAACACCAGATCCCTTGCAAAGAGCGACGTGTCCAGGCCGATCGCATCGATGCGCTTTAAACCTCTGTTTTTTAGGTTTCTGGCAATAATGGCCAGTTCTTCCGACACCAAATAGGGATCGCCGCTGCCTTCGACCCACAGAGTTTGCGTCGCGTCGTCCAGATAAAAACGAGTGCGGAAGCGATGTTCCTCGCCCCAATGCGCTAACGCCATCCAGGCGGTAGCCAACTTCGTCGTCGAAGCTGGAATCAAGGGTTCATCCGCACGATCGGCGTGTGCCGTCCGGCCATCGCCGTCTAACACTATCAGCCCCGCATGGTTAAGCCTCGAATATGCCGACAGTGCTTCGCCGGCTTGGGCAGCCCCCTGCAAGACGAGTGCGAACGTAAGCATGCACCCCAGTATGGTGTAAAATTTTATTTTGTGGTTCGATCGACACATAAACAATCCGTTACATCCAATCCGCATTATGCAACACCGATATCTTCGAGATTCTAAAAAAGCAAGCTCACGCCTTTGCAGATTTCTCCATCTTCCGCCCTTCCTGATATTGCAACACGAAGCTATAGATCACCGGCAGCACCAGCAGGTTCAAAACCAGCACGGTCAGCATGCCGCCCAGCATCGGCGCGGCGATGCGGTGGGTCACGTCGGAGCCAGTGCCGCTGCTGTACATAATGGGAATCAATCCTGCCATCGTCGAAACGGCGGTCATCGCGACCGGGCGTACCCGCAGCGAGGTAGCGGATTGCGCGACTTCACGAATTTCCGCGCTAGTCAATGCTCCGGCATGTGCACCGCGGCGCTTGGCGATTTCCAGATCGATGAAACTAAGCACCAATACGCCGATTTCCGCCGCCATGCCGGCCAAGGCGATAAAGCCAACATAGACCGCGACCGATAGATTGTAGCCGTTCAAATAGATCAGCCAGATGCCGCCGATTACGCCGAACGGCAGCGCCAGCATGATGATCAGCGGTTCGGTCAGATTGCGGAAATTGAAATAAAGCAGTAAAAAAATGATTAACAGCGTGGCCGGCACGACGATTCGCAGACGGTTGGCCGCACGTTCCATGTATTCGTATTGTCCGGACCAGAACACGGTGTATCCCGGCGGGATTTCGACCCGCTCGGCGACGGCCTGTTTGGCCTTGGCGACGAAACCGCCGATGTCGGACGTTTTCAAATCCACGTAAATCCAGGCATTGGGGCGAGCGTCCTCGCTTTTAATCGCCGGCGGGCCGCGCCGGAGCTCGAGTCGCGCAACCATCGCCAACGGAATCTGCACGCCGGTGGGTGTCGGGATCAAGACCCGCCTCAGCTGTTCCAGGTTGTCGCGCAGCTCGCGCGGGTAACGCAGGTTGACCGGGTAGCGCTCCAGCCCCTCGACGGTTTCGGTGATGTTCATGCCGCCGACCGCACTTTGAATGACGCTCTGCACGTCGCCGACCGTCAACCCGTAGCGGGCCGCCTCCTCGCGGTCGATGTCGAAATCCAGATAATAACCGCCCACGGCTCGGTCGCCGAAGGCCGACAGCGTTTCGGGAAGCGCCTTCATTGATTGCTCGATGTCCTTGGACAGCCGCTGCAGCACGGCAAGATCCTCGCCGGATACCTTGATACCCACCGGCGTTTTTATACCGGTGGACAGCATGTCGATGCGGGTCTTGATCGGCATGGTCCAGGCATTGGTAACGCCGGGAAAGCGGATGGCCCGGTCCATTTCATTCATCAGCCGTTGCGTGGTTTTATTCGGATCGGGCCATTCGGCCTTGGGCTTAAGGCGGACCGTCGTCTCGATCATAGACAGCGGCGCCGCATCGGTCGCTGTTTCGGCCCGTCCGACCTTACCGAACACCCGCTCAACTTCCGGAAATGTTTTCAGAATTTTATCGGTCTGCTGCAGCAACTCCTTGGCCTTGGTAATCGAAATACCGGGGAACGTGGTCGGCATGTACAAAATATCGCCCTCATCCAGCGGCGGCATGAATTCGCTGCCAAGCTTGGAGTACGGATAATAAGTTACTGCCAACAACAGCGCCGCTAAGGCGACGGTGACCGGCCGCCAACGCATCGCGAGCTTCAACGCCGGAGCATGCAGGGCGTGCAGCAATCGGTTTAGCGGGTTTCGTTGTTCGGCAAGGACTTTACCGCGGACAAAATAACCCATCATTACCGGGACCAGCGTCACCGCCAGGATCGCGGCGGACGCCATGGCATAGGTGGCGGTGAACGCCAATGGACTGAACAAACGCCCTTCCTGGGCTTGCATCGTGAAAATCGGCAAAAAGGAAACGGTGATGACCAGCAACGAAAAAAACAGGGCCGGCCCGACCTCCCGCGACGATTCCCCGATCACCTGCCAGCGCTCGGCAACAAGCAACACTCGCCCTTTCTCCGCTTCGGCCTGGGCCAAATGTTTGTGCGCATTTTCGACCATGACGATCGCGCCGTCGACCAT
>JBNLFT010000206.1:0-4694 GCA_050305675.1 Methylococcaceae bacterium | reverse complement strand
GCTTTGAACCGCCACGTAACCACATGGTACGGCGCGATGGCTTGGGCCGAGACGTTCGCCTTGCAAGCGGCCGGCGTCGAATTGTCCGCTTGGCGCGCGCCGACGTCCGACGAAATGCTCAATTTGTATAATCAATTTCCGGGGCCGCCCGGTTCCAGTAAATTTGGCGACATAGACCCGTTCACCAGCGTCAGGCCCTTTGTCTGGGGGGTAGACGAAGTCGACCAGGATACCGCGAGAAACTTCAGATTTGGCGCGTTCAATATGGGAATCGCCACCGACGTGGCGAAAATAAATCTGAGCAACGCCTGGGCCGTCGCCTCGGGCGACGTGGCTCCGGTGCCGGTTCCCGCGGCGATTTATTTGTTCGTTTCCGCTCTGTTTACGCTGTTCGGCGGACGAAAACGCTCCTTGGTGGTTCGGCGCTAGCGGTAAATTACTGCGTTTGATTGTGCCCGGCCGAAGCGCTTACGGCAGGCGCCGTGGCGCCGTATCCGGGTCCGCCTTGCAGTCAGGAAATTTGCGGGCCGAGCACACGCAATATTTCTTCGCAGGTCGTGTGTCCGCGCAGCGCTTTTTCCAGGCCGTCGTCGATGATGGTGTTGTAGCCGCTTTTCAACGCGGTTTGTTTGAACTCGAGATAGCTTGCCCGGCTGGCGATCATATCCCGCATTTCCTCGTTCAGGATCAACAGTTCGATCAGACACATTCTGCCGCGATAACCCGAATTGCCGCAGGAATCGCAGCCTTTTCCCCGGAAAAAGCGTTCGTGATGGTCGACGAAGCGCTGGCCGAGCTGCTGCAAGAGCGATTGTTCGACGGCGCTCTGCTCCTTGCAATCAGGACAGATTCGGCGTACCAGCCGCTGGGAGATGATGCCCTCCAAGCCGCTGGCCAGAATGTAGGGTTTAAGGCCTAAATCGAGCAACCGGGCGATGGTGGCGATTGCCGAATTGGTGTGTAGCGTCGAAAACACCAGGTGCCCGGTTAAGGCCGCCTGGAAGGCCACTTCGGCGGTTTCCAGGTCTCTGATTTCGCCGAGCAGGATGACGTCGGGATCCTGCCGTAAAATGGCCCTCAAGACCACGGGAAAGGTCAAATCGATTTTACCTTTGATGTTAACCTGGCCGGCGGTGTCGAGGTAATACTCGACCGGTTCCTCGATAGTGACGAAATTCTTGGTCGGGGTGGCGCCGTGCTGCAATAGCGAATAAAGCGTCGACGTCTTGCCGCTGCCGGTCGGTCCGGTGGTCAGGATAATGCCTTGCGGTTTGTTGATCAGACGTTTGATCCGGTCCAGATCGTCGTCCGAAAACCCCAGCTGGTCCAACGGCTTGATCGATGCGTTCTGATCGAGGATACGCATGACGACTTTTTCCCCGTTGACGATAGGCAGCGTCGAGATCCTCAAATCGACGATTTTCGACGGAGTTTTGACGGTGACACGGCCGTCCTGCGGACGCCGCCGTTCGGCGATATCCATTTCCGCCATGATTTTGATGCGGGAAACGAGGGAATGGTGGAAATGGTGGGGGATGAATATCTTGTCTTGCAGGATGCCGTCTATCCGATAGCGGACGACCACGCTTTTGGCGCGCGGTTGGATATGCACGTCGCTCGCGCCCAGGCGGATGGCTTCGGTGATCACCGCGTTGACCAGGCGGATCGCCGGCGGTTCCTCTGTTTGATGCAGCAGCTGGGCCAGTGAAATATCGTCGTCTTGTTCGATAACGACCTGGATGCTTTCGAACGGGTCGTTGCTGGCGACGATTTCGTTAATATCGCCGAAACTTGGGGTCTGGCCGAAGATATCGCGCATCTTCTTCTCGATATCGGATACGTTTGCCATCACCACCTTTAGCGGCAGGCCGGTCATGAAACGCAGTTCGGCTTGCAGGTCCAGGTTGACCGGGTCGGACATCGCGAGCATCAGGTTACCGTCGACGATTTTCAGCGGCAATAACGCATGTTGTTCGCACAGCGACCGCGGCACCAAACTTTGCACTTCGGGGGCGATCTGGAATTCGGCCAGTGCGACTTCTTCGATCAACAGTTCCTTGCGCAAGATTTCCCGTATCACAGCCTCGTCTACCCATTGCCGGTGCAGTATGATCTTTAGCGCCGACTCGTTGGAGGTTTGCTTTATCTTGAACAGTTGCTGCAATTGCGCGTTGTTGAGCAGGTTTTTTTTGTTCAACAGGATGGCGATCTGCCCGCTGTCGGAACCGACCGCGCTTTTTAACTTTTTAATCTCTTTCGATTTTTCCTTGTTTTCCAGTTTGAGCCTGCGATTTTTTTGCCGCAAATCGTATTGCTCCAGCGCCAAGCTGACGGTAATCCTCAGATCGTCGTCGTTCCAGGGCTTGAGGATGAATTTATAGACCGCGCCGTCGTTGACGGCGCCCATCACGGCGCCGGTATCGGCGTAGCCGGTCAGCATGATACGTATCATTTCCGGATAGAGATTCTTGACTTGCTTTAATAACTCGGTTCCGCTCATTTGCGCCATTTTATGGTCCGAGATGATCAGCTGATAGCTGTGCTCCTTGAGCAATTGCAGTGCTTCGGCACCGGACATCGCGCAGTCTATAGAATAATTCTCGCGGCGAAAAATACGCCGCAGCGCGCTCAGCACGTTGGCTTCGTCGTCGACGAACAACAACCGATACGATGTGCTTGCCGTTCGCTGGTCGTCGCCGTCGCCGCCGCCGGTAAAAAATGCGCTATAACGCGACATGATGCTTCCGCGGATACCGGTTACTGACGATCATGCGCGGCCCCCGGCCTTAAACGGCAGGCAAAGCGTCACCAACGTGCCTTTACCGGATCGGCTCTTGATATCCAGCGTGCCTCCGTGCGATTCGACGATATCCCGGCAGACGGTCAAGCCCAGGCCTATGCCCTTGCCGACTTCCTTGGTCGTGAAAAACGGTTCGAAGACATGGCTTAATGCGGATTCCGCAATGCCGCAGCCGTTATCCCGGACATCGATGCGGATACGATTGTCGTCGAGCCGGGATCGGATCAGAATTTTTCCCTTTTCCGTCATCGCGTCGGCGGCGTTGAGCAGCAAGGCCAAGAACACCTGGCCCAATTGGCCGGGTTGGCAATGCAATGAGGGGAGGTCGCCTAAATCCAAGCCGATTTCGGCTTTACCGTCAACTTCCGCGGCGGCGACATGGCATACCTGACGAATGATGTCGTTGATGTCGGCCGACTCGTAAGCGGCTTGGTCGACGCGGGAGAAGCCTTTTAGATCCTTGACGATTCCCGCGATACGCGACGTGCCGCTGATGGATTCGTCGAGAATTTCCCGCAAATCCTGCTGTAAAAAGGCCATGTCTTCCTCCTTCCATGCGGCTTGAATTGCTTGGGTGCTAGCGCCCGATTCGACCACGGCTCCGATCTTTTTCAGCGACTCCAGATAGGACGAGATGGTGTTCAGGTTGCTCCGGATAAAACCGATCGGGTTGTTGATTTCGTGGGCGATACCGGCCGCCAGACGGCCGACGGACGCCAGTTTTTCGTTTTCGTAGAGTCTGATCTGGGCCTTCTCGATGGTCTTTACCTGTTCCCGGACCCGCTGTTCCAGGGTTTTGGCCAATGTCTTGTAGCGTTGTTCCGAGACTTCCAAGGCGGCGTGGCGGCGTTGCAGTTCTTCGAAATCGTCGCGTTGGGTTTTCAGGTGCAGATCCGACGCGATCAAATATCTGGCATTGGCGCGCAGCAGCAGCGCCACCACGTCGGCGGCAGGCTGAAGCAAGCGGGGTTCGGCTTCGGCAGCAAGATAGCCCAGCGGCTCCAATTCGCCGATCAACGGAACTTTCGGCGCGGACGGCGTGGTTGGCCCGTCGCCGAAAACAGGAGTCTCGTTCTCGTCGACAATCGAGACCGGGGCTAGCACCAGACTCTCCAGCGCGCCGAGTAAGCGCCGAACATCCACCCCGCGCAATAGCTCCCGCAGCGTCAATTCCCGTTCAAAATCGTCGAACTGCTGGCTGGACATCATTATTCGGCTCCGCCGCAGGATATCGTTCCGGTCGCCTGACGCACGAATTCGTCGCCTGCCAGGCCATGATTTTGCTCGAAAGCGAATTCATCGTTCAAGGCGTCATAAACTTGCTGCAGCAGGGCCTTGAAGGTTTCGACGACACCTCTTCCGTCGATTGCCGAACTGAAGTACAGCGGCCAGGGGGCGCCTCGATAGCGCTGCAACACCTCTTCTTCGCTGAGTATGTCGGCCAGATCGCGCTTGTTGAACTGGACGACCAGCGGCAGGGTGTCGAAATCGATGCCGACGCGGTGGGTGTTTGCTTCTAGATTTGCAAATGATTCGCCATTGTTGATCGCTTGCGTGCGCTGCGAATCGGCGACGAAAACTACGCCGTCGGCGCGGGACAGCACGGCTTTTCGGGTACTGTCGTGCACCACCTGGCCGGGAACCGTATACAGCTTGAATTTGATCGCTAATCCCGACGGCGCCTTAAACCCCAGCGGCAGCAGGTCGAAAAACAATGTGCGGTCGTTGGCTGTTTCCATCATCATGATGTCGCCTTTCAGATCGGTGCCCAGGAAGTCGTGCAGCCGCATCAGATTGGTGGTCTTTCCGCTTTGGGCCGGCCCGTAATAGACCAGTTTAATGGTTAACCGATTGCGTTCTTCTTCGTATATGGCCATGCTGACGACTAACTATC
>JBNLFT010000205.1:0-4710 GCA_050305675.1 Methylococcaceae bacterium | reverse complement strand
GTCCGGTAGACCCATAAAAATAAACGGCGTCGCGGCTCGTCAGAACGAGTTCGTCCACCGCCAAACGATTCAGCACTGCATTGGATAGATTCAGAGCATCGTTTCCGTTTTGGCTTTCCAGTTCGCCGATATTGATACGGTTGGTGGCCAGATTCAACGAACCTCTATCCATGACAATATCACCGGCGATCATGGTTGACTGGCTGGAATCCAACAACATGGAGCGCTCCGCCTTCAGCACAGCTCCCTCTTCGACAACCAGCCGCCCCTTGTTACCGGCGACGTTCTCTCTATTTAAATCGACCTGTGCGGCTCCGGATACTCGCAACAACGCACCGTCGCCGCTGACTGTTAATAATCTGTCGCCGCTATCGACCAGTTCCGAGGCCGAAATGACCGCCCCTTGTTTAACCGTAATCGAATCCTCTGCCGCGACAATTAAATCCGCAACATCCAACACCGAATCCGCGTCGAAGACTATGGATTGGGCACCGACATTGATCACGGTTTCACCGTCGGCAGAACCGATTTGCCTTTCTCCCCCTAACAGCAAGCTGGCGATGTTCAGGTTGGTTAGGTTATCCGCCAGGATTTCCAGCACTCCGTCTTGCGGCTGAGCGCTCAATTGGTCGGTAACGCGGATATTGTTGGCGGCGATATCCATCCTGGCGCCGATTCCCGGCGCATCTATGTCGAACAAACCTTCCAGGATCAACCTGGTTTGCGCTTGTATCGAGACCAATCCGCCGTCGCGTGCCAATAGCGGGACACGCGTTTCGTTGGTTTCGGCTCGTCTTACGAAGAAATTGTCTCCGGTAAATGTGTCGTACTGAGACTGTTTCCTGATGTCGGTACCGTTTTCAATCATGAAACCGCTGGTGCGCGCATCGTGTTTGCCGGTGCCGGCGATACTCGAATAGCCCGAGACTATCTGCCTGCCGTCGAGTGTCGCCGTCGTCAGGCCCTGATCCTGCGTGCCCGCGACAGGCGTAACCAGAAACGCGCCGGGCAACAAGGCATAATGGGCAGGTAACTTGGCATATTCGCCGGACGGAAGTCCGCCGCCACCATTCAGCACGACGGTTTCCCCGGCGCTGAAATCGAAGCTATTCGATTCAAAATGATCGTACGGCGAAAATGTCGTCCCCAAACCCGGCAGAACGGCAAAACTGCCGTCGTAAGACAGGCTGCCCGGTTGCAGATAATCGTAGGAGCCACCGATACCCGGTACGAATTCGTAAGCGAATATATCGCCGCCGCCGGTAAGGTCGACAGCGGCATTTTCGGTCTGAACGATTTCCGGCGCACTTAACAACACCTGCTTGTCCAGCTTGGCGTTCTCGCTGATGCGAATCAGCAAATTGCCGCTCGACTGGCTAGGGGAAACACCCAGCGCTAACGGATAAATCCAGTCGAGCCCGTCCACGACGTTGCCGAGCGGAACCAACAATCCGTCGCCGGAAACCGAAGTCAAGCTGCCGTCTGCCAAGGTTAGGGACTGCTCGGCCTCGAGCTTGATCAGGCCGAACGGCGCCACCAGGGTACCCCCTTGATTGATATGAGCCGCTTGCAGCGTCAATTCCCCGCCGGCGCTTAACGGCGATGCGGAATTGCCGCCGGTGCCCGAAATGTTGATCGAGCCTTCCGGGTTATTTTCGACCGCGAAACGGAATCGGGACAATGACGACGGGTAAATCTTGCTTGCCGTCAGATTGAGGTCTCCGGCAGTGACCAGCTCGCCGGTAAAATCATTGTTGTTGTCGAAATGGTTCGCTCGTGCGCGTATGTCGTTGCGGCTGACAAGATTGACTTGTTGAAAATTGTCCAGTTTCAGAGCGCCGAACAAATCGATCCAATCTCCCTGAAGATTTAACATGCCATCCCCCGTCTGCGGAGTGCCGGCAACTGCCAAATTCACCGATGAGCCGATCGATACGTAAGGAGCCCGGACGCTGACTACATTGTCGGCTTGTCCCGGTACAGCTTGCCAAGCGATTGAATCGGCATCCATCTTGACTTCGATGCCTGCGGTCAAGGTAACAGCGCCTTTGAATCGAATTTGGTCGGGTGTGGTTAAGCGTATGAAATCGAATCCGCCTTGCGCCAATTTATCCGCCGACAAATCCGCCTTTCCACTTAGCAAGGGATGCAAAGAATCGCCGAAAGCGATCGTCCCGCTGACGTTTTCCGTAGCTTGCTCGATGCCGATCGTCAACGGATTAGCGGGAAATAACTTGGCTATGTCCGGATCGTCAGGAACATTCCGGTTACTCCTATCCAATTCGACCGAGAAGGTGCCGTTACGATTGCTGCCGGTGCCGCCTTTACCAACGAAACTACCGTCCAAGGCCATCCCTTCGGCGGCGGTTAAGCGGATGGATCCGGCATCGGAACCGACCAGCGACGAAGCGTAACCGAATAAAGCCACGCCGTTGACCGGTATATCCAGAGTACCTGCGGTACCGGATACGTCGAACTGCGCACCGTTTTCGACGACGATATAACCGCGCTGTGAGGATAAGTCGATGGTTCCGCCATTCAATACCCGGCCGACCCGAAACAACGACGACGGATCCGTTTCTACCGCGCCTCGCGCTAATAATCTGGCATGCTCGCCCACCCATAAGGCCTGCGTGGGATCGAAACCGCTGCCTTCCGGCGCCTCGAGAGTCAAAAGAATATCGCCGGCGGGGGCGGATATCGTACCGTCGACGAATATGTTACCTTCCGCCGTCAACGATACGGTCGACTCGTGCTCCGCTAATATCGAGCTGCCTTGAGCCATCACGATATCTTGCTTCGCCGCCAAGCGAAGATCGCCGCCCGATCGAACATGCTCCGGCAACACTGCCAGCCGGGTAAAGCCGCTAATTGTGCGACCACTTTCCTGGCTAACGAAATCAGCCAGCATTTGGCGGTTGCGTTGCGTCACGTTAACGCTTGCGGTATCGGTTACCGTTAGATTGCCGAACTTGGCATCTAGCGATATATCCCCAAAATCGGAAAACAGCTTGTTGTTTGAAGACAAATAAGTGATTCGGGCGTCTTCGTCGATACCGTTACGGTCGCCGATAACGATTTCGTTGCTTGACAGCGTTAGTGTGCCGTTTTCGGTCAACGAGCTTGCCGACAAGTCGGCATTTAACGTTAACAGCGAAGGCCGCACCGCTACGCCGAGCGCCGACAATTCGATATCACCGCCTGTTCCTGCGGTCAATTTCTTATCGGCCGAGTAATGGGCGCCGCCGTCCGCACGAATCGCCGAGCCAACTTCGGTGATCAAATCGCCTTGCGCGGTCACTATCGCGCTGCCGCCATGGATAACAATCGGTTCATTCGGATTACGTCCCGCATACACCGCCTGCAAGTCGTTGATCCACCGCCCCGAGACGTCGATCAGCGCGCTGCCGCCTATTGTCACGTCACCCGTTGCACCCAAAGCAACATTGCGCAAACCGTTCAACGTGACGTTACCACCGGCGCTGTAGATTTGTCCGTCGACAGTCAAACTCCCGGCATCGATGGCAACGCCGGTCAATGGCGCAAACGCCAGATTGACATTACTCTCTATCCTTACGTCGCCGAAAGTACTCAACGCGAAATCGTGCAATCCGGACAAAGCCACCTTTGACAACGCGTTTCCCTGTTCGAAAATCAAACTCTGAATCGATTGGTAAACCGCCATATCGACCGAGAACGAGCCGCCGGTAGCCATAGTTTCCGGCGTTCTTTGCCTGCTACCGTTGCTAACCGAACCATCGAGCGTTCCTTCCCAAACTAAGCCGGCGGTTTTAATGGACAATGATCCCGCATTTTTGCCTTCGCTATATCCTTGCTCGGGATGTTCCTGATTGAAAAAGTCGACAAAATGATCGTTCGGATCGGCATCGCTAATATCGAATTGCTGTCCGGCATCATTGACCAGTTGCGTTGTGGTGATCACGCCGCCTTGAAAATCCACCGAACCGCCCGAGATATCGATTAACGCACCGTTTGCTACCACCGCCTCGCCGCTTGCGGTCAATTTAATCGAGCCGCCTTCGGTCATACGTTCGAATATCGAGCGCTCGATCCTACTCTTCGCCCCGTCCACGTCGATTATCTCGGTTTCCCTGCGCAAATCGACCAACACGGTTTCGCCGAACAAAATCCCTCCTTTCTGGTTGGGACTATCGCGTAACACAAAACTACTACGGGCGTCTATTTCGCCTACGTTGCGTTCCATCGCCACGGCAACCCCATCCAAACCGGAGACATCGATCACGCTGCCGGATTCGGCTATGAAGCGCCCACTCGAATCAATATTGGTCGGATCCTTTAAATTGGATGTCGCGGTGATATCTACGTTGGCGCCCGGTGCGACGATGCGGCTGTTTTGCTTCAGTTCCACGGTATGCGCAGAAATCTCGAGATAGGAGGGCGGCTGTTCCTGCTCGTCGATGGCGCTGCCTCGGGCCGTGTCCGGGGTAAGCGTCGTCAGACTGTTTTCGCCCAGAACGACCGTGGCCTCAGTGCCCAAGCCGTCTCCCCTATCGCCGGCCCTGGTCGTGCTGACCCCGATTAACTGCGCTCCCTCCTTCGCATGACCCTCCCTGGCCTGCAAGCGAACGGATCCGTTCACCGTGACCGAAGTCGTGGCATTGGCGCGGCCCCCTTGATTTACCATGAATCCGGCCATCGTTATGTTACCTTGCTTGGCCAGCAGTTCGC
>JBNLFT010000204.1:0-4712 GCA_050305675.1 Methylococcaceae bacterium | reverse complement strand
GACCTGGAAGGCGCGTTGAGAAGAGTGGTCGCAAATTCGCAGTTCACCGGTCGAGAAATTACCGTCGACTTCACCAAGGAAGCCTTACATGATTTGATTTCCTTGCAAGACAAGCTGGTCAGCATTGGGAATATTCAAAAGACGGTGGCCGAATATTTCAAGATCCGAGTTGCCGACCTATCTTCAAAAAACCGCAAGCAGTCGATCACTCGCCCTAGACAATTAGCCATGTCGTTAGCCAGAGAACTGACCTCGCACAGTTATCCGGAAATCGGCGATGCGTTCGGCGGGCGAGACCACACGACGGTGATCAATGCCTGTAAACGTATCGACGCTCTGAAGGAAAGCGACGTCAAGGTCTCGGAAGATTACCAAAACCTGTTGAGAACATTGTCACATTAGCGGCGATAATGTTGTGGATAAAGTGTTGGTAAATAAAGGCATAGGGTTTTCCACAGTTTTGCCAACACGATGCAAGGCTACTCGACAACATCTTTAACAACAAATCAATAAATTGATTTATAATGGTTTTTTAAACTTTTCCACAGGCTGAGAGTGGACTAATAACAGTAATAAATAAAAATATTTTATGAAATTTATTATTAATAGAGATCAGCTTTTAACGCCGTTGCAGCATATCGTCAGCGTGATTGAAAAAAGGCAAACCATGCCGATTCTCTCCAATGTGTTAATCAACGCGGGGGAAGACGAACTGGTTTTAACCGGTACCGATCTTGAGATACAAACAATCGCCAAAATCAAACTCAACGTGGAGCGACCGGGTGCGGTAACGGTTCCGGCGCGAAAGTTTCTTGATATCTGTCGTTTGTTGCCTAACGATGCGGAAATTCAAATCGAACAAAAGGAGGATAAGGTCAAAGTGGTATCCGGACGCGGGCGCTTCTTGTTAACGACCTTACCGGCCGAAAACTATCCGGAATTCACCGAGACGGAATTCAATAATTCGTTCTTGATTAACGCCGGTAAACTGAAAAAAGCTCTGGATAAGACGATTTTTTGTATGGCTAATCAGGACGTCCGTTACTATCTGAACGGGCTATTGCTGCAAGTAAGCAACACCCGTTTAAAATTAGTCGCCTCGGATGGCCACCGGCTTTCGGTTTACGAAGACGACATCGGGGAAGCGACCGGCTACGAAGCGCGTATTATCGTGCCGAGAAAAGGCGTGCAGGAATTAACCCGCTTGCTGGACGATCCGGATGCGGAAGCGACGATTCAATTTTCCAACAACAACATTCGTATCTTTTACAAGGATCTGATGTTTTCCGCCAAATTGGTCGATGCCAAATATCCCGATTTCAGCCGGGTGTTCGATCAGTCTTTTCATAACCCGATCATGATCCAGAAGCAATTGCTAAAAGAGACATTAACCCGGGTCGCGGTGTTGTCCAATGAGAAATTTAAAGGAATTACGTTGGATATTTCGGAAGATCTGATGAAAATCAGCACGCATAATCCGGAACACGACGAGGCGGAAGAAGAACTGGCAATGCAGTATCAAGGTGAAGCCTTGTCGATCTCATTCAATTCGCAATATTTGTTGGACGGCGTTTCCAATTTGGATTCCGAGATGGCGGTATTGACGATCGCCAGCAATGCCAGCAGTTGTTTTATCGAGGAACCTGAACAGGCGTTGTTTAAATTCATCGTGATGCCGATGCGCTTATAGTCCTTTCATGACCCTTGTGAAGCTGGATATTCGCTCGGTACGGAATATCCATCGTGCAACGTTGTTGCCCTCTCCTTTCCTGAATTTAATTACCGGTGCTAATGCGAGCGGCAAGAGCTCCTTATTGGAAGCGATTTTTATCCTGGGCCGGGCGCGTTCCTTTAGAACGGCAAACGTCAAACAGGCTATCGAATTCGATCAGTCCGACCTGATCGTTTCCGGGCAGCTGCAGGAAGCCGGTAATCATGTTTCCCAACTGGGAATCCAGATCACCCAGAAGCAGTGCGAGATACATATCAATCGGGAAGCGAAAAAAAAGTCTGATCTAGCGTATCGTTTTCCGCTGCAATTGGTTCATCCGAAGAGTTACAAACTGCTGGATGCGGGGCCGCAGATTCGGCGCGAATTCATTGATTGGGGGGTGTTCAATCAAGAACAGAATTATTTACCGGATTGGCGGGATTTTAAGAAAGTTCTTCTGCAACGCAATTCGCTGTTAAAAAGTCGGCAACTCAAGCAGCTTGACGTATGGAATCAGAAGTTGGCGCAATACAGCAATCTTATCAGCGAATACCGGGGAGCATACATCCGGCAGTTGGAGCCGGTTTTTCTTCGCGTTGCCGAACAATTTCTGGTCTCGGACCAATTGCAACTGACATTTTCCCCCGGTTACGACGTTGACAGAGGTTTGGCGGAAATTTTAGGAAACGAGCTGGAAAAGGATTTGAGATACGGTTATACGCATAGCGGGGCTCACCGCGCTGACTTTCATTTGACCTTTAACCAGCGCAATGCGAAAGATTACGTGTCGCGGGGACAGCTTAAATTGTTGGTGCTTGCGTTGAAGCTAGCGCAGGTGAAACTGCTTAACCAACATAACGCGAATTCGATAGGAATTCTAATCGATGATCTGGCTTCCGAATTGGATGCAGGCAACAAGGCAAAATTGATAAAATACCTTGCTGGACTGAACTGCCAGGTATTTATGTCTGCGACCGATCTGTCCGATTTCGGCGAATTGGACGAGTCAATCGACCACAAATTGTTTCACGTGGAACATGGTTCTATTAAATCTTCATGATGTTCCACGTGGAACATAAAACCGGATGCGCCGCAAAGAAACGCGACCACCGAATCTAAAACAATATGGTAAAGACCTTATGAGCGAAAAAAACGATCAATACGATAGCTCCAACATCACGGTGCTGAAAGGACTGGATGCGGTGAGAAAACGCCCGGGAATGTATATCGGCGATACGGACGACGGCACCGGTTTGCACCATATGGTTTTCGAAGTCGTGGATAACTCGATCGATGAGGCGCTGGCCGGTTATTGCAAAGGCGTAGACGTGATCATTCATCAAGACGGTTCGGTGACGGTGGCGGATGACGGACGGGGTATACCGGTAGACATCCATTCGGAAGAAGGCCGTTCGGCAGCCGAAGTAATCATGACGGTACTCCATGCCGGCGGAAAATTCGACGACAATGCATATAAGGTCTCCGGCGGACTGCACGGAGTTGGTGTATCGGTGGTCAACGCGCTGTCCGAGGAAATGCTGCTGCAAATCCGTAAGAACGGAAAACTGTATCAACAGAAATACCAAATGGGCGAGCCGCTAGCTCCGTTAGAGGCGATCGCCGATGCCGAAGGCAGTGGCACCCAGATTACCTTCAAGCCCAGTACACAGACTTTTTCCGATGTCGAGTTTCATTACGACATCCTGGCAAAGCGATTACGCGAGTTGTCGTTCCTCAATTCCGGGGTCAGGATCTCGTTAAGGGACGAGCGTAGCGACAAGGAGGATGTGTTCGAATTCGAAGGCGGCATTAGCGCGTTTGTTAAGCACCTCAATAAGAACAAAACGCCGCTGTTCGAAGACGTGTTTCATTTTATAGCGGAAAAGGAAGGCGTCACCGTGGAAGTGGCCATGCAGTGGAACGATTCCTACCAGGAAAATATCTTCTGCTATACCAACAATATTCCGCAACGCGACGGCGGTACACACCTGGCGGGCTTTAGAGGCGCGTTGACGCGAACCATCAACCAATATATCGAAGCCAACGCTCTGGCGAAGAAAGAAAAAGTTGCGACCACCGGCGACGACGCCCGCGAAGGACTGACCGCCGTACTGTCGGTCAAAGTACCTGATCCTAAATTTTCCTCGCAGACCAAGGACAAACTGGTTTCATCGGAAGTGAAACCATTGGTCGAATCGACAATGAACGAAAAGCTGCAGGAATTCCTGTTGGAAAATCCCCAGATCGGCAAGACCATCGCCAACAAGATTATCGATGCCGCGCGGGCTCGGGAAGCCGCCCGCAAGGCGCGGGAAATGACCCGTCGCAAGACGACCCTGGATATCGCCGGATTGCCGGGCAAACTAGCCGACTGCCAGGAAAAGGATCCTGCGTTGTCCGAGTTGTTTATCGTGGAAGGGGACTCGGCCGGCGGCTCCGCCAAACAAGGCCGGGACCGGCGCACGCAAGCAATACTGCCGTTGAAGGGAAAAATTCTCAACGTCGAAAAAGCCAGATTCGATAAAATGATTTCCTCGGACGAAGTCGGTACCTTGATTACCGCATTGGGCTGCGGTATCGGCAAGGACGAATATAACATCGACAAACTGCGCTACCACCGCATTATTATCATGACCGATGCCGACGTCGACGGCTCCCATATCCGCACCCTGCTGCTGACCTTCTTTTACCGGCAAATGCCGGAACTGATCGAGAGGGGATACATCTACATCGCCCAGCCGCCGCTTTACAAGATCAAGAAGGGCAAACAGGAACATTACGTCAAGGACGACGCGCAGCTGAACCAGTATCTGATCCAACTGGCTCTGGACAAGGCGCAGTTGCAAACCGACGAGGAATCCCCGGTAATCCAAGGGCCCGGCTTGGAACAACTGGCCACCGAATACAGCGAGGTGACGGCCGTCATCAACCGCCAAGCCAGACGCTACGACGATCTGTTTTTGGAGCAGATGACATATCTGCAACCGTTATCGGCCGAAAT
>JBNLFT010000203.1:0-4794 GCA_050305675.1 Methylococcaceae bacterium | reverse complement strand
ACCTTTGAGTCGATCGGCAAACCGTTGCCCGGGCGGCGCAATATCATCATTAGCCGCAACCCGTCTTATCGACAGCAAGGATGCGAAGTATTCAACGACTTGGAACGAGCACTGGATAGTTGTAATAGCGCGGAAGAAATATTCGTGATCGGGGGAGCCAAACTCTACTCGACATTGTTGCCACGAGCGGACCTTATCTATTTGACGGAAATCGATAAAACGTTCGCCGGCGATACTTTTTTTCCCGAATTCGACAGACATGGCTGGGTTGAAATAGATCGAGAAGATATCGCTGACGACGATACGGTCGATTTTTCTTACAGCTTCATCCTATTGCGAAAGATCGATACGAATGACGAATTTGCCTACAAAGACGTCGGTTGTTAAAAGTCCTACCATCAAAACAAGCTAATTCTCGACCAACGAAACGTTATTGTTTTACCCCTAAAAAAAGAGTATGGTCGGAACAAAATTACAAAACGACTGCCAACGTACACAGCTGCGAAAAGGATTCTGCCTCTCTTGACTACTGACGACTAGGTGGCTGGCTTTGTTTGAAATAGCGCAAGCATTTCCGGTATCCCCCTCTGCGGGTCGGTAACCGCGACCCTGGGGCTATTTCGGTCCACCAGGACCGTGGGTGGACCGACGTGTACGTAGCAGTGACAATACGATGAAAGAGGAGCAATCATGGCTAACGAAAATAATTACAATAGACGCCAATTTCTGCAGCACTCCGCATTAGCCGCTGCCGCTGCCGCTTTTCCGGGCTTAGCGAAAGCGCAAATCGGACAAATCAAAACGACACCTACCCCCGGCTTTAATCCCGATGTGGAAATTGAATTTACCTCTCGGTTAGCCAATATCCAGATTTTGGATGATGGTCCAACCACAAGAGTCCAAAAATACTACGCCCGACTGATTAAAGGGCCAAAGCAAACCCTGCAACATTTGAAGGGAAATTATCTGGGGCCCATCTTAAATTACCAACAGGGGCAAAAGGTCCGGGTTTATTTTCATAACCAACTTCCCGAACCGTCAATCATCCATTGGCACGGCCTGCATGTGCCGCAACGAAGCGACGGGCATCCGATGTACTCCATTACGCCCGGAGAACGTTTTGTTTACGAATACGAAGTGATGAACCGGGCCGGTACCAGCTTTTATCACTCCCATACCCACGAATTGACCGCTGAACAGGTATACAAGGGGCTGGCCGGGTTGATAACGGTCACCGACCAAGAGGAACAAAACCTGGATCTACCGACGGGGGAATACGATTTACCATTGGTGATACAGGACCGAACATTCAGCGCGCGCAATCAACTTCGTTACCTTCACGGCATGCATGGCCGCATGACGGGTTTCCTCGGTGAGACGATATTAGTCAACGGCAAGCCTAACGTCGAATTTTCGGTGAAATCGCGTGCCTACCGTTTTCGGGCGTTGAACGGCTCCAATTCCCGAATTTATAAACTGGGCTGGGAAGACGGAACGCCGTTGACGGCAATCGGCACCGATGCCTGCCTACTCGAGAAACCAGAAACCCGTCCTTACATCATGCTCGCACCCGGCGAACGCGTTGATTTGTGGTTGGATTTTAGCGGCCGCACTGTCGGTACCAAGTTGGTGATGTACAGTCTCCCTTTTTCCGGAACGATGCCGCCGATGGCGGAACGAATGGGTAAAGCGCAAGGTGGCGCAATGGGTCGAATGGGAAATATGCGCGGCGGTATGATGGGCGGCGGCATGGGAATGATGGGGGGCGGGCTGGCCCAAGGGGAGAAATTTCCGATTGCTACTTTTAAGATCACCGAGAAAGTAAGCGATTCCCCTAAATTACCCAGCAGGCTGGTCCCGTTTCAGCGGCTCAGCGAAAAAGATGTCGACAACGCCGAACAACCAATACCGATCGCCATTTCGATGAAACCGATGGCACCGCTGTTAAACGGTAAAACTTTTTCCCTGGACCAGGTTCTGGAATCGGAAAAGGTGCCGTTAAATTCGATCAAAAAAATCCGCATATTTCATGATCATGGCATGAAAGACAAGGCGCATGGAGACATGGGCGGAAAAATGAAGATGGGAGGCGGGGGCATGGGTGTGATGGGCGGCGGTATGATGTTTTCGATGGCTCATCCCATCCATTTGCATGGCCAGCAATACCAGATTCTATCGCGCCACATGGCGGGTATGCGCAAGGATGAATATGCCACCGTCAAAGACGGGTTCATCGACTCAGGCTGGAAGGATACCGTGTTGGTTATGCCGGGCGAAGAGGTCGAAATCGTTAAACCTTTCCAAGATTACAAAGGCTTGTTCCTTTACCATTGCCACAACCTGGAACACGAAGATCTGGGAATGATGCGGCAATTTTACATCAGTTGACTGTTTAGGCCATCGGCTGGGACGAGTTTCTGCCAAAACCGTCCCAGCCACTCATCACAGTTAGCGCTCCCAGCATCCGGTGGAAGCGTTGCCTCCACTGTCTTTTGAGGTTTTTACGCCGTCCTGGTTAAGGTAAAACGTGTCACAATTCGTATCATTCGCCTGTACGCCGGTAGCGGTTGCCTTCAACGAATAGGTACTTGTGCCGGCGGCATCGATCGACAACGTATAGTTGCCATCGGGTGACGACGTGCTTGCAACAAGGTTATGTGAACCTCCCGAAACGCATGTTCGAGTCGTCGCGTGAATGCCGCTGGCATATTGCGGGCAATTCGCCCGATACTTTTCCTGCACTTGCTGCAATGCCAGCAAACCGGCTTTGGCGTCGGCTCGACGACCTCGCGTCACATAATCCTGGTATGCAGGATAGGCAATTGCAGCAAGAATTGCGATCACAGCAACCGTTATCATTAATTCGAGCAAAGTAAAGCCATAGATTTTTTCGTTTCGCATCGTCGGTACCGGTTTAAAGATTTCTTTTACCCTATGAGCTTAAATACCCGAATAGGCCCTTTTCAGCTCAAGCATAGCATATTGTCGACAGCTTTCTTTTTGTTGTAGAAATTTGCCGTTTAGTTAACATTAATTGGCTGAAAGTTCGTGTACTTTCTATTAAAAGTCTGAATTTATCATATACTTCGGACTATCAACCATGCGAACTGACGATGACAAATGAGACGTGTTAACCGAGGATTCACCCTACTAGAGGCAATGATCGTGATCGCCATCATCGGCATAGTTCTCGCATTCGCCGCACCTGCCTATCAAAAAGTTGTCGAAAGGAATCGATTAAAGGAGGCGGCCGAATCGCTGCGGGCGGATTTGCAATACGCCCGAACTCAAGCGCTTAAATTAAGTTCGAATATTATTGTCACTCGAACGACCGGTAACAATGGCGCTTGGTGCTATGGCATGGACAGCGACGGCAATTGCGACTGCACACAGACGGACACCACTCAAGCGGATTACTGCGGCGTGAAGCGGATTCAGGGAAACCAATACCCGCAGACCAATTTAAGCTCGCAATCAGGGACCACGACCTTTAGTTTCAGGAGAGGTACGGCTAGTCCGGCCACTACCTTTACTTGCTTCAGCACGACGAATTACAAACTAAAAGTCGAGGTGACCGAAGCTGGTAAGGCCGAAGTTTGTACCGGCACAACCAGCACGGTGCCTGGATACGAAACGTGCGCAGTAAATTGCCCATAGCGAGGAGTTAGTGATGAAAAGGCAATCCGGATTTACGCTTATCGAATTACTGGTCTCTTTAGTACTGGGCTTAATCATCGTTGGATCTACGTTGGCGATTTATATCTCAACCGTAAAAGGAAGCTCAGACACCGTCAAGGCCGCTCGCTTAAACCACGATCTGGAGATGGCGATGCAAATAATGATCAACGATATTCGTCGCGCGGGATACTGGGGCGGAGCGGTTGCCGGCTCTAATGCGATGACCAATCCTTTTGTACGAAACACGCCCGCTAATGCGACCTCGAATATACTGATTCCGGTAAGCTCCTGCGTCCTTTACACCTACGATGCCGACGGCGACGGCGTCGTCGATGGAAATGAATACTACGGCTTCAAACTTGACGGCAGCACTGTACGCATGAGGCTGTCCGGATCGACGACGGATTCTGCCGATTGTTCCGATGGTTCCTGGAACACCGGCGAGATCGTAGACAGCAATGAAGTTCAGATCACCGGGTTAACGTTTAGCTTTTCCGCCATCGCCGCCGCAGCCGGCCCGCCTGCGACTCCCGCTTTACCCGGAACGTCGCGCTGTTTCAATATCGCCACCCAAACGGCATACGCCAAACCGTGTACCAATGCAACCGCAGCCGAGTTACCGTCGGGCAATAGAGCCGTTGAAACGCGCCAGGTCAATATCGTTTTAACGGGTCGTTTGGTGGACGACAACACCGTCGTCAAAACGCTGACCGATACCGTAAAAGTCAGAAACGATAGAATTTTCACCCAGCCGTAATGGATCGGCAGTCAAAGGTAGGTTTCATGCGCACACTTACAACACGCTCATTCCGACAACGCGGCGCCGCCAGCTTATTAACGGCAGTCATACTGTTGATTTGTATCACGCTGGTAACGCTATTGGTATCGAAAACCGTCTTGATGGAAACTAAGATAGCTGCCGACAATTACCGCATCGGTCAAGCGGTAGGCGCAGCCGACTATGGCATGGATTTTGGCGTTAATTATTTCGATAGCGGAGGTTTCGACCAAGACAACGACGGTACATCCGACAACATTCATCTTTTCGATGCTGACGGCGACGGTACCAACGATGAAATTAGACTGACTTCCGCGGACGTCTCGCAAACCACTTTT
>JBNLFT010000202.1:0-4815 GCA_050305675.1 Methylococcaceae bacterium | reverse complement strand
CGGAGGTGAACGACTTGCTGAAAAAATTCTCCAACGATACCGGACCCGATCCGATCATTTATCTGGGCGAGAGTCGCGAGGATATCTTACTGGCCTTCGAGCAATCGTTTTGTTGGATGACAACCGATAGCTGGGAGGATTTACCCGACGACGTGCATCAAGCCTGTCAAGCCTACAACGTCGATTCCATTTACCGCGACAGCTTTGCCTTTGTTTCGCACAGCCTAGGCAGCCGGATTACCATAGACGGATTGCAAAGCCTGGCCTCGACATTGGGCGATCGGCACAATGCTAAACGGGATCGGGAACTGGTGGTGGCATTAAAAAGCAAGGAAATTCCAATTTACATGATGTCCAACCAATTGCCCATGTTGCAGCTGGGCAGGAAACTGCCGGAAATCAGCCACCAGGAAAATTCTTATTGTACCCCGGAGGGGCGTAAATACGGCCAGCGCATCTTGGCGAAAACCCCGATCATCGCCTTCAGCGATCCCAATGATTTATTGAGCTATGCGATTCCGCACGATTTCGTCAATACTTATTTGGATTCCAGGCTCTGTATTCGGGTCACCAACGTCAATATTAACGTGGCCACCGTATTCGACGTTTTCGGCTTGGGCAGAATGGCCAACCCGATGGAAGCCCATATCGGTTATGATACCGACGACAGGGTCGTGGCGCTGATCGCCAAAGGCATAGGCAACGAAAACACCGCCGATATAATCAAACAACGCTGCCACTGGATCGATACGATCGATTGAATGTAGTCGTCGACGCGGATTAGGTTTGCCGCGTTGCCGCAAAATGCAGCGGTGGCCGGGGCAGGCCGATCGGGCGGACGGCATAACGGGACGCACCGCTTATCTCCTCTGTCGGGAAGTCTGGCCGTTGAGAACCGCTTGGGTTCCGACGCTAAGCGGGTGCGATTGGAGTCGCGCGACCAAACACGGGGGAGGGGAACGCAATGACGGGGCGCTTTAGATTGTTTTTGGTTTGGTTTTCCGGATACTCGGGTTCGCTAATGGTGTTGTCGGCGTTTTGTTTTATGAACCTGCCGGTCGAAGACATGAATGCCGTTCTAGGATCGGCCCTGATCGATTTGACGGGAGTCTTCGCGCCTTACTTGACGCCTATCGTGGCGTTTTGGTTTGCCAAAGAAGTTATCCAAAAGGCGGGCCCGTTACCGCCGGGACCTTATCTGGTCGCTCTAATTTGTTCGTTATTTTACAACGCGGTCATCGTGCTGTTAATGGGTACGCTGTTCGTCTTCAATAGCGCGTCAGCCGATTATGCGGTAAACCAAATACTGGAACTGGCGGGTACGATTTCGTCCGGTCTTGCATTTTTGGTCGGTCCGGCGATCGGGTTTTATTTTGGGAAAACCGACTGATTTCTCGCTTCAGCACGGCGTGGTCGCTATCGTTCAAGCAGTTTTTCGATTTTTTCGGCGGAAACGGCCGGACTGAACAAAAAGCCCTGCATTTCGTTACAGTTCAGCATGCGTAATACGTTGTGTTGTTCGTCTTTTTCGACACCTTCGGCGATCACGCGCATATTCAGTGAATGGGCGAGGGAAATGATGGTCGATACGACGCTCATGTCTTCGGAATTGTCGGTCATGTTGGCGATGAAGCCGCGGTCTATCTTCAGCGCGTTGACCGGGAGCTTGGCCAGATAGCTGAGCGATGAATAACCGGTTCCGAAATCGTCGATCGCGATCTCGATATTCATGGTTCGCAGAGTGTTCAATTTCCGGAGATTGACTTCGATATCCTGCATGATCAGGTTTTCGGCAATTTCCAGTTCGATGAATCGGTGGCCGTTGACGGTTTTTCTCAACATCTGGACGAAGTCGTGTTGATGCAACTGCAGCGGCGACACATTGACGGCAATCTTGGGGGGTGCGAGTCCTTTGCGTTGCCAGGCAAGCGAGTCGGTAATGGCTTGTTGCACCGCCCACATGCCGGCCTCGATGATCATTCCGGTTTCTTCCAGCATGGGAATGAATTCGTTCGGAGGAAGCAGGCCGTGTTCCGGATCCTTCCAGCGGATTAGCGCCTCCAAGCCGCAAATTTTTCCGTTCGCCAGTTCCACTTTGGGCTGGTAATGTAAAACGAACTGTTCCCGACGCAGCGCTTCACGTAGTTTGATTGCCAAGGTTGTTTTTTCGACCACGAACAGATCGATCTCGGGGCGGTACAGCGCATAGTTGTCCCCCGTTTGTTTGCTTTTTGTCAACGCCGTTTCGGCGTTGCGCAGCAACGTTTCCGGATTTTTGCCGCCGTCGGGATAAATCGCCACGCCTCCCTTCAGCGACACCCGTACATTTTGTCCGTCGAGGATAAACGGGTGCTCCTGAATGCCGGAAAGAACGAGGTCCATGGTGCGGCCGAGCTCACGGTCCGGTAATTTCAAGCGGACCGCGACTGCAAAATCGTCGTCCGACAGATGGGCCAGAACAAGAGCGTCGCTTACCAAGGTTGCCAATTGTCGGGCGATCTGGCGCAGCAGTTGGTCGCCCGGTCGGCGCCCGAACGATTGGTTGATGTCGCTGAAACGTTCGATATCCAGCACGATCACGGCAATTTTTTCGTTGTTTCGGTGGGCGACGTCGATGAATTGAGTTAGCCGGTCGAGAAACAGCGAGCGATTGGCCAAGCCGGTGACGGCGTTGAAATAGGCCAGATAATTGAGGCTTTCCTCTTTTTTGAGATGATCGAGCGCATACGAAATGTCTCCGGCCGCCTCCAGCAGCAGGTTTATAACCTCTTTATCGAACACGTCGGTTTCCGTTGCGTACACAACGAACAGGCAAACCGGCTGTTTATCCGAATTCAGGGGCACCACGGCGATGGAGCGATAAAGCGAACCCGCGCCTTGCCCGTGCTGGCAACGGAGCGCCCAATCCGAAGCGACATTGTTGCAAACAGCGGGTGTGGTTTTGGCGATCGCATCCGTCAGCAGGCTGCAAATTCCCGCGTCCCTGCACGCCGCGTTAAGATCGATGCAATCCGGAAGCAGGCAGTCTTGCCCGGCCTTCGCCACCGGGATCACGGCATGGCGGGCGTTGTTAAACATTCCGATCCAGGCGAACTTGAAACGTCCCAGTTCGACCGCGAGCCGGCATGCTTCGGCGAACAGTTCCTTTTTATTCCGGATACGCACGATCCGGCGATTGATGGCGCTGAGCATTCCGTGGATACGGTTAACCCGAAAGAGCCTGGATTCGTGCCTCTTCAGCGGCGTGATATCGCGGGCGATGGTGGACAGATAGCTGAGCGTGCCTTGCCGGTTCTTATGCGCGATAATCATTTGCAGAAACGGGATTTCGCGGTTCTCATGATCCAGAATCGTCGTTTCGCCACTCCAGACCCCATGACTCACGGCGTGGGGAATTGCCGTTTCCAGGATCTTTTTGCCTTCCTTAGGCGGATAACGGTCGACGAGGAAAAAATTGGAGCGTTGGTCGCCTTGGGGCCGGCCGACGAATCGCAAACCGGCCTGATTCAAATAACGTACCCGACTGTCCGGCATCATCGTCGCTACCAGGTCGGGAGTAGCCTCGACGACGGCGACCACATGAGCCAGTTCCGCCTGAACGTACTTCCGTTTCTTGACTTCTGCGGCAAGTTCGCCGGTGCTTTCTTTTACCAATTGCCGTAGACGTTCATGTAGTTTTGTCCGCTCGAGTGCCGGGGCGGTTTGCTCGGCGATGCGGCTGGCGATTTTCAGGTTTCGCTCGCGCCGCGTCTCGTTTTCGCGCAACAGCAAGTTCATGACGCCCAATTTGCGGCCGGCGACGAGCAACGGCACACTCAGAGAGTACGTCTCCACGTTGTCGGCTTTATCCGATCCAGAATCGTTCGCGCGCCGATGTTCGACGGCGTCCGCAATCGGTAACTGTACGGCGGGCTTGTAACGGGCGACCGTACGTAGTTTCCCGTCGTCGTAGGACAAGGCCATCCGGCCGGCTTCGGCAGCCAAAATTTCCACGCTCCGTTGCAGCGCGATTTCTGCCACTTGTAGTTCACTGGTGGCCTGATTCAGCTCCTCGGCTAAACGATTTAGTCCGTTCTGCACCTGCTTGCACTTCGCCAATTCGTCGCTTCGTCGTTTCAGCTCCGAATTGAGCTGAACCGCCTGCTCGAAGCTTGAGAGGAGTTGGGCCAAAAGTTGCCGAGGTTCGGCGTTGGCGACAGGCGATTGCTCGATCCGGCCGAGTTCATTTGTCGCGGCTGCCTCGTCGGCACGGCGCAACAGGTCGCCGACGAGCGACATCAGGTAGCCTTGACGACAGGGCTTGCGGATAAAGTTATCGGCGCCGCATTCCATGATAGCAAGGATGTCTGTCGCATCGGTGAACGCAGTGAGCAGGATGAACGGAACACCGTTCAGCCGCTGGTTGTTTTTGACTGCCCGGCAGAACTGATAACCGTCCGTTGCCGGCAGGTCGAGGGCGCCGATGATTAAATCCGGTTGATTCTCCAATGCCATGGCCATCGCCTCCGTGCCGTTGATCGCCAGCGTGACCCGGTAGCCCTTTTGTTCCAGCCACAAACGCAGTTGCCGCGCTAAAGAATGGTTGTTTTCGGCGATCAGGATGCCTAATCCGCTATCCTGTAATGCTTCAGTTTCCGGACCGGCCATTGCTTTTCCCGTTGTTCGAGCAGTTCTCGAAGTGTCGGTGTGTGACTAAGTGAAAGATCGAATCCGCGCATTGGCCGGCAAGCGAAATCGGCGGCTTTGCGATATTACCGGAGTCCGGATGCCGTTCAGTGCAGTCTTCGGGGGCGTTATCGAGGTGGAGGGGAGCGC
>JBNLFT010000201.1:0-4945 GCA_050305675.1 Methylococcaceae bacterium | reverse complement strand
AGCGGGCTACGATGCATTGGGTCTCGACTGGCAGACGGATATTGCCCGAGCCAGAGTGCGAGTGGGGGAAAAAGTCGCGTTGCAGGGGAACATGGATCCGATTGCTCTATACGCTGATCCCCGCGTGATCAAAGAAAAGGTTCGGAATATTCTTCAAAAGTACGGTTCCGGTTCCGGACATGTATTTAACCTTGGTCACGGTATTTTACCGGACGTGAACCCGGAACATGTTAAGGCGATGGTCGACGCGGTTCACGAATTCAGTCCCCAATATCATGTTTCCGGGAACGTTTAAACCCATCGGTTCGTAGGATAATCGGTGCTCCTATGTTTTATACGGCCTGTAAGTTAATTCCGTAAGGGGTGTTTTCGCTTCTTGTTGGGAAATCAAGGCTAGATCTGGGGACAACCCGGTCGACGGTTATCAGTCGGCGGGGACGATTTGCCTATGCTGGGCGTATCGCCAATTTTTTCGAGTTGGTGCGTCGTAGGTGATATTGCGCTACCAGCGAATTCGCTTTAATACGATTCCTGAGAACGAGAGGGTCGAAGACGGTCGTTTTAACGGGCGTAGGGAAGGGAATTGTTTAAACGCCGAAGATTGAGTGTTTACCGAATTGGGTGACGATTTTTCCGGTCACCGGTGTATGCTATCTTCCGATACCCGTCGGGGTAATAATCTGTCGTTGATATGTGGATACAAAAAGAGATTGTGCTACCGGCTGTGAGCCGAGGATTTCATCTGGTTACTCGCCAAATTACCGATGCGTTGCCGGATTTAAGGAAAATGCAAGTCGGAATAGCGCATATATTCATACAGCATACTTCGGCATCATTGGCGATCAATGAAAATGCGGATCCGGACGTTAGGCACGATTTGGAAGTCTTTTTCTCGAAAACGGTTCTTGAAAATGAACCTTATTTTCTTCACACCTTGGAAGGTGCGGACGATATGCCGGCGCACATTAAATCGGTGCTGATTGGGCCAAGTCTTACCGTTCCGGTTGCGAACGGAAGGTTGGCACTCGGTACTTGGCAGGGGATTTATTTGTGCGAACACCGAAATCACGCCGGAGGCAGGACAATATTAGTAACGCTCAATGGTGAATAAAGAGGAGGAAACGATGAACATTATTAAAATAAGTTTATTGATGGCAGCGCTGACGTTCGGATCCCCTGTCCAATCGGAAATGCCGGCGCCGGAAGGAAAGGCCGTGGAAATAACGGTTTATCGGAGTCCAACCTGTGGCTGTTGTGGAAAATGGGTGGATCATTTGCGTGAAAATCGTTTTAATATCAACGACGTCGTTCGCGATGACATGCAGGAGGTTAAGGAAAAATACGGCGTCCCGCGCCAACTGCAATCATGCCACACTGCGATTGTCGACGGTTATGTTATCGAGGGGCATGTGCCGGCCGGCGATATTCGACGGCTGTTAAATATCAAGCCTAAGGTTGTCGGCTTATCGGTTCCGGGAATGCCAGTCGGTACTCCGGGGATGGAAATGGGAGAACGGCAGGACCCTTATCAAGTCATTTCCTTCGATGAAAACGACGCTTATCGGGTTTTTAGCCGACACGGAGGGAAATGATGATATTGGCCGGCGACATAGGCGGCACTAAAACCATATTGGCATTGTTTGATGTCGACGGCCGGTGTATTAAGCGACAGCAATTCAACAGCGGCGAATTCGGATGCTTTGACGATCTGCTTATCGCTTTTCTGGCGCAAGAGGCCGGGACAACTTTGCATAGCGTGTGTCTCGGAGTGGCCGGTCCTGTCATCGAGGGCGACTGCGATGCGACCAATTTGCCCTGGTCGTTGAGGCAGCAAGCTATTATGGAATTAACGGGATCCGAAAAGGTACGTTTGCTGAATGACTTGGAGGCGACGGCATGGGGAGTGTTGGCTTTGCCGGAGCAGGAATTCGTTGAATTGAATCCCCAGGCTAAAAACGGTTCCGGCAATATTGCAGTTATTGCCGCCGGGACGGGGTTGGGGGAGGCCGTCATTTATTGGAATGGTCGAACACATCACGTCATGTCAACCGAAGGCGGGCATGCCGATTTTGCACCATTGGACGATTTGGAAATTGAATTGCTTAGATTTCTTCAAAAAAAATATTCCGGCCATGTCAGCTACGAGAGGCTGGTATCCGGCATGGGAGTAAGAAATATTTATCAATTTCTAAAGTCGATTAATTACCGGCCCGTCACAGAAGAGACCGAACAGTTAATGAGGGAACAAGATGCGGGCGCGGTCATCAGCTCTATGGCGAAGCAAGAAAAGGATCAACTTTGCACGAAAGCAATGCAAATATTTTGCGGTATTTACGGTGCCGAGGCGGGAAATTTGGCGTTAAAGATCCTGGCTTACGGCGGTGTGGTGTTAGCGGGCGGCATCGCCGGGAAAAATCTTGAGTTGTTGCGTCAGGGCGAATTTATGCGACGGTTCTTGGACAAAGGGCGATATCGGCCGATGATGCAAAATATTTCGGTTAAGGTGTGTATGAATCCACAGGCGGCGTTGCTGGGTGCAGCAAAGTTCGCGGAAGGGCTAAACGGGTAAGCGGATGCGTATCGGGGTTCCAAAAGAAATAAAGGATAAAGAAAACCGGGTTGGCATGGTTCCGGACGGCGTTAGCCGATTGGTTCAATCGGGTCATCGGGTTGTGGTCGAGTTTGGTGCCGGGATCGGATCCGGATTCACCGATCTGCAATATCAGCAAGCCGGGGCGGAATTGGTGACGGCCGATGAGGCATGGGCAAGCGAATTAGTAGTCAAAGTCAAAGAACCGCTGCCGGTCGAATACCGCTACCTTGGCAAGCAGATAGTTTTCACGTTTTTTCACTTGAGTGGAGTTGATCCCTCCTTAACCCGAGAGTTATTGGCGAAAAAGACAACCGCACTTGCCTACGAGACGTTGGAAGATGCGCAGGGCGACTTACCCATACTTGCCCCGATGAGTGCGGTCGCAGGAAACATGGCGACGTTGATGGCCAGCTATTATTTAGCCGCTTTCAACAAGGGAAGGGGGGTTCAACTGGCTTCCGTTCTGGGCCGTAGTTCCGGAAAGGTGTTGGTGATTGGCGATGGGGTTGTCGGGATGCATGCTGCAAAAGTTGCTGCGGCGATGGGTGCTGTCGTTTACATTGCGGGATTGAATGATCAGAAATTCAATGCGATGCGAGCGGAAGTAGTGGGCGATCTGCGCTTTCTGCTTTCTACGCCGGATAATATCCGGGCTTGTGTTCCTAATGTGGATGTGGTGATCGGGGCTGTGTTATCCAGAGGCGCTAAAGCGCCCAAAGTGGTGACCGAGGACATGATCAAATCGATGCAACCTGGTGCAGTTGTGGTCGATGTCAGTATTGATCAAGGAGGATGCATCGAAACTTCAAAGCCGACGACGCATTCGGAACCCGTATTTTTGGTTCATGACGTGGTGCACTATTGCGTAACCAATATGCCCGGCGCTTACCCGCGCACTTCCACAATCGCCCTGGCTGCAGCAACCATCGGTTACGTGGAAAGAATTGCCGGCCATACGATCGATGAACTATTTGCCGATGAGCACTTTGCCAAGGCTGTCAACACCTATCAGGGTTTCTTAACTTACGAAAACGTTGCTCAGGATTTGGGGATGTTAGCACAGTACAAAGCGCTGTCGTAGCGTTCCCGGCGATTACGAGGGAAAGGGGGGGGCTGTTTTCTTTGTATACAAATAAAAGGGGGCAACGCCCCCTCTATCTTCGATACCAAAATAGCCTTTATTATAAGTCGTCGAGGCCGCTAATACCGCCAACCGACCAGTTTTCGGGATTCGTAATACCGGATTGATCAGATTCCATCTCGTATTTGATTCGGCATACGTAACGGCGGGTAAACGACTGAGCGTTGGGAGGCGTCAAGTCGATGTCGGCATTAATGACGTATTCGTAATTTCCCATGCCCCAAGCGTTTATCGGCTGACTGGAAAACGAAACGGAAAAGTCCGAGCCTAGGTCGTCGGCGATATACTGATTGCATTGGTCGAAAGCGTATCCAGTCATGTCGTTCGAAATCGTATCGACTGAACCTTCGTCATCACTTTCTTCGAGAAACAGGTCGGACGAGACAACATCGTAAACGAGGGGTAATACCACCTTGGCTTGAAGAGCGATCAGACCGACAAGGCATAGGACAAATAAAATAACTTTGTATCGAAAGGCCATAGTTAATTGGTTGAGATAATAATTAGGATGCGAACTTTGAAAAAGGACCGAAATGCCGCAGCGAAAACGAATCGACAACGCAACATATCCAGTTCCTCGTACTCCGGCGATATTCTTCCCTTATTCAAGATCGACAATTCTAGCAAAAGTTCGTGTCGAATCAAAAGGAAATCAGATGTTTATAGACTATGAGAGTCTGAGTGGATAAAAAATAGAGGTGATTGTCTTGACATAGCTTGTCGAACTGGTAGACTCTCACACACCATTATGGAGGAAGTGGCGTTGCTTAGATGTTTTAAGCACGGTGTAAAAGGACTTAAATTAGAACTCCCGGTCAAGCCGGGGATTATATAATCTTTTAGGAGGTAGAAATGGCTGCTACAACTGAGTCAGTTAAGGCTGATGCTGCGGAAGCACCGCTATTAAATAAAACAAACCTGTGGGCAGGTATTGCTTTGTACATGGTTTTCTATTCTTTCATCCGTTGGTATGAAGGTGTTTATGGATGGTCTGCTGGTCTGGACTCATTCGCACCTGAGTTCGAAACATACTGGATGAACATGCTGTACATCGAGATCGTAGCTGAAGTTATCCTGTTCGCAGGTATCAATGGCTACATCTGGAAAACTCGTGATCGTAAAGTAATGTCAATCACTCCACGTGAAGAATTAAGAAGACACTTCACACACTGGACATGGTTGGTAATGTACGGTATCGCTATTTACTACGG
>JBNLFT010000200.1:0-4960 GCA_050305675.1 Methylococcaceae bacterium | reverse complement strand
CACGCAACGGCCGCACAGCTCGGGATGTTCGGAATGACTTCCGACATCGGCGCGCTGGTGCCAGCAGCGCACGCACTTTGCGTGCTCGGATGCCGTCACCTTCAATTTGACGCCGGCCAATTCGGTCGCCACGGCATCGGCAGGAACCGCCTGCTCACCGAATACCTCGGCGCCCGAGGTGATCAATACGAAACGTAATTCGTCGGCAAGCAACCCGAGTGCCGCCGCATATTCCTCATTGCAATACAACGCCACTTCGGCATTCAACGAGGCCCCGATAATCCCCTTGCCGCGCAGCTGTTCGATCTCCTTGCTCACGACGGTCCTGACCGCCATGACTTTACTCCACACGTCGCCATTGATCGCCGCGTCGTCGTCCAATGCGTAGAGACCTTCGTACCACGTCTCCAGGAACACGGAATCGCCGCGCTGTCCCGGAATATGGCGCCAGATTTCGTCGGCGGTGTAGCTGGTGATCGGCGCCAGCCAGCGTGTCAGCGCTTCGATGACGTGATACATCGCGGACTGAGCGGAACGGCGAGCCAGACCGTCGGATTTGGCGGTATATTGGCGATCCTTGATGATGTCCAGATAAAAGCCGCCGAGGTCGATGGCGCAAAAATGGTGCACCTTTTGATAGATCTGCTGGAATTGATAATTCCGGTAAGCGGTTTTGACCTCCTCTTGCAAACGCCACGCCCTATCCACGACCCAGCGATCCAACGCCAACAGATCGTCCTTAGCGACCATATGCACTGCCGGATCGAAGCCGTCCAGATTCGATAATAAAAAGCGGGCGGTGTTTCTCAGCCGGCGATAACCGTCCGCGGTGCGGGTCAGGATCTCATCGGAGACGTTCATTTCTCCGCGATAATCGGTCGCCGCGACCCATAAACGCAGCACATCGGCCCCCAACGATTTCATCACCGTTTGCGGGGCCACCACGTTACCCCGCGATTTGGACATTTTCTTGCCTTCGGCGTCGACGGTAAAGCCGTGGGTCAGCACCGCCTTATACGGCGCAACATCGTTCATTGCCGTCGAGGCCAACAAAGAGGATTGGAACCAACCGCGATGTTGATCGGAACCTTCCAGATACAGATCCGCCGGGAATGCCAATTGTTGGCGCCGGTCCAACACGCAGGCATGGGTAACGCCGGAATCGAACCAGACGTCGAGCGTATCCTGCATTTTTTCGTAACGTTCGGCGTCGGCGCCGATCAATTCCGCCGCATCAAGCTCGAACCAGGCGTCGATTCCTTGCTGCTCGACCCGTTTGGCGACTTCCTCGATCAGCTCCGCGCTACGCGGATGCAGCTCGCCGCTTTCCTTGTGCACGAAAAACGCGATCGGCACGCCCCAGGTCCGTTGCCGGGAAATACACCAATCGGGTCTTTTTTCCATCATGCTTTCGATGCGCGCCTGCCCCCAATCGGGTATCCAGGCCACCTTCTTGACTTCGCTCAAAGCGGTTTCCCGCAAACCGCCCTTATTCATCGAAATGAACCATTGCGCGGTCGCGCGGAAAATGATCGGCGTCTTGTGCCTCCAGCAATGCGGATAACTGTGCAGCAAGCCCTCGTGATGCACCAGTTTGCCGCGCTCCTTCAACACTTCCAAGACGTGGTCGTTGGCACTGAACACATGCTCTCCGGCAAACAGTTCGGTATTGGCCAGGAATACGCCGTTGGCGCCGACCGGATTGTCGACCGGCAATCCGTACTTCATGCCGACCACGTAGTCTTCCTGACCGTGCCCCGGCGCGGTGTGAACGGCACCGGTACCGGCATCGACGGTAACGTGATCGCCGAGTATGACCGGCACCCGACGATCGTAGAACGGATGTTGCAGCAGTTGATTTTCCAGTGCCTCGCCCTTGCCGTAGGCGACGACATGGTAATCGTCGATGCCGTAACGCGACATTGCCTCTTTCAGCAGCACCTCGGCGATCACCAGACGCTCCTTGTGTCCGTCCCGTTCGCATTGGACGACGGCATATTCCAGTTCCGGATTGAACGCAACCGCCTGGTTGGCCGGCAACGTCCAAGGCGTGGTGGTCCAAATTACCACCGACAACGGCCCCTCGCCTTCGTGGTCCGGCACGTGGTGGCAGCTTTCGATAAAGGCCGCTTCGTCGAGAACCCGAAACCGCACATCGATCGCCGGGGAATGTTTGTCCTCGTATTCGACTTCGGCTTCGGCCAGCGCCGACCCACAATCGGTGCACCAATGCACCGGTTTGGCGCCCTGCGTCAAGTGGCCTTTAGCGGCGATCTTGCCCAGCGAGCGAATGATGTCGGCCTCGAATTTGAAATCCATGGTCAGATAAGGATTGTCCCAGTCGCCCAGGACCCCCAAACGAATAAATTCCTCTTTCTGCATGGCGACCTGCTTGCCGGCATATGTTCGGCATTCCTTGCGAAATTCGGCATGGGACACCTTGACGCCCGCCTTGCCGACTTTCTTTTCCACCATCAATTCAATCGGCAGGCCGTGGCAATCCCAACCGGGCACATAGGGGGCATCGAAACCGCTTAACGTTTTCGACTTGACGACGATGTCTTTCAGGACCTTGTTGACGGCATGACCGATGTGAATCGCACCGTTGGCGTACGGCGGTCCGTCGTGCAAAACGAACTTCGGACGCCCTGCGCAAACTTCCCTGATCTTGCGATACAATTCCTTTTCGTTCCATTGCTTCAACATCTCCGGCTCGCGCTGGGCCAGGTTGGCCTTCATCGGAAAGGCCGTCTTCGGTAAATTGAGTGTCTTTTTGTAGTCCATCGTCATGTTTTGTTTAAATCAGCAAAAATCTTTCTCGCTCGCGATACATCGTAGGCTATCTGCTGCTTCAGCTGCTGTAGCGATTGAAAACGCATTTCGTCGCGCAGTTTCCGTTTGAAATGCACTTCGACGTAAGCCCCGTAAATCTCGCGGTTAAAATCGAACAAATGCGTTTCCAGAATCACCTTGGAGCTGCCGTCGACAGTCGGCCGGGTGCCGACATTAGCCACGCCGGCGTATTCCCGGCCATCGATTCCGGTCATCGTGACGGCGTAAACGCCGACTATCGGCGTGTTCTTGCGGAACATTTCGATATTGGCGGTCGGATAGCCCAGGGTCCGCCCTCTTTTATCACCATGCGCCACTCGTCCGCAAACCGAATAATCGCGCCCCAGCATCCTGGCAGCCAGAGCGAGATCGCCTTCGCCCAAAGCATCGCGGATCAAGGTACTGCTTATCCGCATTTCGTTCAGCTCGTAGGAATGGGTATCGTCAACCTGAAAACCGTAAATTGCTCCGGCCTCCTTCAACATCGCGAAATTGCCGCGGCGCGCCTTGCCGAAATGGAAATCGTCGCCGATAACCAGATGTTTAACGTTCAGCTTATCGATCAAGATGTCCTTGATAAAATCCTCGGCCCGGTAATTCGCCAAATGGCGGTTAAAACCCAGCACCAACAGTTGGTCGACCGGCAGAGTCGCAAACTGGATGACTTTTTCCCGTAACCGGGTCAAGCGCGACGGCGCGTTTTCGCCGAGAAAATATTCCAGCGGTTGCGGCTCGAATAACAATACCACAACCGGTAAACCCCGTTTTCTTCCTTGTTCGGCCAGTTTTTCGATGACCGCCTTGTGTCCCAAATGCAGCCCGTCAAAGTTGCCTATCGTCAATACACAACCATTTTGAAACGGTTCTAAATGAGCCAGGCCCCTGATTAACCGCATGATTCTCTTTTTAATTGAAAGCCGTTCATTCTACCTTAAGTTGTGAAGCCTAGAAAGTTAAACCAATATCTGTTAAATGAGTGTTATTGCATGGCGTGCAGCAAGGGTTTTATCCTGCGGAATGCCGCACGGCATTATTATTGCTGGATACTTATCTCGTTAGGTGACCGGGCGACCGTATTTCGTCCGCAGTTTTCCCATCATTCGGTGACACGTTTATGAACCAGAAGAATCGTCCTTTATACATCCGCTATGCCGGCCCGGTGTTATTAGAAACCTCGCTGTTGAACAAAGGGAGCGCGTTTACCGAGGAGGAACGGCGAAGCTTTAATCTGGAAGGGCTGTTGCCGCATAACATCGAAACCATAGAAGAACAGGCGCGGCGATGCTATATGCAGTTTTGCAGTTTCGATGACGCGCTGGTGAAGCATATTTACCTGCGCAGCATTCAAGATAGCAACGAAACGCTGTTTTACCGGCTGATGGCCGACCATCTCGAAGAAATGATGCCGATCATCTACACACCGACCGTGGGCCAGGCGTGCCAGGAGTTTTCCCGCATTTATCGGCGTAGCCGCGGCTTGTTCGTCTCCTACCCGGACCGCGAGCGGATGGACGATCTGTTGCAAAACTCCATCAAACAAACGGTCAAGGTCATCGTGGTGACCGACGGCGAGCGCATTTTGGGATTGGGGGACCAGGGGATCGGCGGCATGGGCATACCGATCGGCAAGCTTAGCCTTTATACCGCCTGCGGCGGCATCAGCCCTGCCTACACGTTGCCGGTGGTGCTGGACGTCGGCACCAATAACCAAGAGCTGATCGACGACCCGATGTACATCGGTTGGCGTCATAAGCGCATTACCGGCGAAGAATACTATGCTTTCGTCGACGAGTTCGTGCAGGCGGTCAAACTGCGCTGGCCCGATGTGTTGCTGCAATTCGAGGATTTCGCGGCGCAAAACGCCAATCCCTTGCTGGAGAAATATCGCTACCAGCTTTGCAGTTTCAACGACGATATACAGGGCACCGCGGCGGTAACCGTCGGAACCTTGCTGGCCGCCTGCCATTATCTGGGCACGCAGTTGAAAGACCATCGTATCGTATTCCTGGGAGCGGGTTCGGCCGGTTGCGGCATCGCCGAACAAATCGTCGCCAAAATGAGCGGGCTGGGGATAACCGAGGCTGAAGCGCGCCGCAATATTTTCCTACTCAACTCCAAGGGCCTGGTA
>JBNLFT010000199.1:0-4984 GCA_050305675.1 Methylococcaceae bacterium | reverse complement strand
AGCAGCGGCGGTCGGTTTTTTTGCAGGAACGTCCGGTTCGGACGGCGCAGGTCGTGAATGAATTCGGACAATTCCTGGTAGCGTTTGTATGGGTCGGGATGAACCGCTTTCTTGATGGCGTCGTCGACCCAGGCCGGTATTTCGCGCTCGTCGTCGAGAACCGAGCGATAGCACAGTTTGTTCTGGGCGGCCCGCGTTCGCGCCTTGACCACTTCGACGCCGTACGGCAATCGGCCGGATAGCATTTGATAGGTAAGGACGCCCAGGGAAAACAAATCCGAGCGCGACGTTCCGCTTTCGCCGAGAAAATATTCGGGGGCGGTGTATTGCGCCGTGCCGAGCAACGGCGGGTGTTCGTTGGGCGTCGATCTCTCCAGCAGTCCGGCCACCAGGGTCGATCCGAAATCGATGATCTTCACTGTGCCGGTGCGGTCGATCATGATATTGTCCGGCCGTAGGTCCTGGTGCAGCATTTCCAACCGGTGAAAAGCGCGCAACCCCTTGGCGATCTGTTCGACGATCCCGCGTACGGTTTCCAGCTCGGGCCGCGGATTGTCGATCATCCATTGCGTCAACGTGCGTCCTTCGAGGAATTCGGTAACGATATACAGATAGTGGCGTTTGCGCGTCCGCTTGCACGGTTTTAGCACATACGGGCTGTCGATGCGCCGGGCGATCCAATCTTCGGTCAGAAATCTTTCCAGATAGCCCGGATCGTCCCGCAAATCGATCGACGGCGTCTTGATGATCACTTGCTCGCCGGTTTCGTCGTCGATCGCCAGATAAACATGGCTGCGACTGCTGACGTGCACTTCGCGGACGATGCGGTAGCCGTCGAATTCCATCCTGGCTTGCAGGTGGGGCGGAAACGGCAGAGAGGTTAATTGGCGGTAGGTTTCGTCGGCGTCCTGGTCCGGCAACGCTGCGACCCGGACCAACTGCAGGGTTAGGTTGTCGCTGCTGCCGCGCCGGTAGGCTTCTTCGGCTATGGCTTTGGCGGCGGCGTCGGGGTCGTGCGGATGGTTTCCGATCGCGGCGATCATGAAGTCGTCCGGTACGTGTTCGTACACACCGTCGGTTGCCAGGACGAAGGTATCGCCAAGCTCCAGTTGCAGCGCCAGATAATCGATTTCAATATGCGAGTCGACGCCAAGGGCCCGGCTCAGATAGCTTTTTTCCCGGGAGACCCAAAGCCGGTGGTCGTCGGTCAATTGTTCCAGCGCGTTGCCGTGTAAACGGTAGATGCGGGCGTCGCCGACGTGGAACAGATGGGCCGTGGCCGATTTGAAGACGATCGCGCTGAATGTACAGACATAACCCCGGTCTTTGTCGAAGGCGTAAAGGCCTCGCCTGGTCTGCGCGTGCAGCCAGGAATTGGTTGCGGTCAAAACCCGTTGTGCGGATTTTTTGACCGACCAAGCTTCCGACGTGCAGTAATAATCGGCTAAAAAACCGCTGACCGCGGCCTCGCTCGCTATCCGGCTGACGTCGCTGCTGCTGATGCCGTCGGCCAGAGCGACGGCGATTCCCTTCGAGCTCAACAACGGTTCCTCGGGGATGTAAACGCCGTGAAAATCCTGATTGCTGTCCTTGCGCCCGGCGTTGGAATACTGACCGACGGCGACAGCCAACCGACCGCCCGTTGGGCGTAGGTCTCCGTGGCTGGTTAGCCGAATTGAGCTATCTACAGGCATGTATCGCGCGCTCCCGAATCACATAGCCGAAACGGACCGGGAACGCGGGCGCGCTCCCGGTCCTGCAGCAGGCGGAACTCGTCGGTCGTACGCTTAGGCAATTGCGCGTTTCGGCGCGGTTCTGGCGTGAGTCGCATACAGCGTGAGTCCGGTGAATGCCAGACCGCCGACCAGGTTGCCGAGTACCGTTGGAATTTCGTTCCAGATCAGATAATCCATGATCGAAAAGTTGCCGCCCATGATCAATCCCGACGGAAACAAAAACATGTTGACGACCGAATGCTCGAAAGCCATGCCGAAGAACAGCATGATCGGCATCCACATGGCGATGACCTTGCCGCTGACCGTGGTGGAGATCATGGCGCCGACCACGCCGGTGGAAACCATCCAGTTGCACAGCATGCCCCTGATGAACAGCGTCAACATGCCGGCCGCGCCGTATTTGGCGTAGCCGACGGTCCGTCCTTCGCCGATGGTGGCGATCTTTTGGCCGACGGCGTTGGGTTCGGTCGAGAAACCGTAGGTGAAAACGATCGACATCATCACCGCCACCGTCAGCGCGCCGAGGAAATTGCCGACAAAAACCAGTCCCCAGTTTCTGAACACGCCGGCCAAGGTCACCCCCGGGCGTTTGTCCAGCCAGGCCAGCGGAGTCAGCACGAAAACGCCGGTCAGCAGGTCGCAACCGAGCAAGTAAAGCATGCAAAATCCGACCGGGAACAAGATCGCGCCGACGATCGGATAGCCGGTTTGGACCGCGACCGAAACTGCGAACACCGCGGCCAAGGCGAGTATCGCACCGGCCATGTAGGCCCTGATCACGGTGTCACGGGTCGACATGTAGATTTTTGATTCGCCGGCATCCACCATCTTGGTGACAAATTCAGCAGGGACTAAGTAGGACATATTTCACCTCTTTGCGTTGAGTGTTGTTGCCATTACCGGATTTTTAATACAGCGCCGAAGTTCATGCACAGCACGGGTTGGCTTGGCAAATACGCGTTTTATCCGCGGTTTGCCTGAGCTGGACTTAAACAAAGGAGACAAATGTGGATACCCGAGCAAGGTCGGCGGGCTGCATTGAATTCCGGCGTTGGAATTCGAAAAGAATCTGGAGAATTCCGACGTTGGAATTCGCATTAATAAAAGCAGATATCATGCCAGTCGCCGGTAAAGGAATAACGCGCGTTGTGGTCCCGAAGCAGATCCTTTTTGCACCGTTTTGAGTCGAATTGGCCAAATTTTGGTGCGAACTCGTCCAGTTTGGCGATGATTTCGGTGGACGCCTGATTCGACCGACCCGATAAAGAGGCATAGCTTAATAGATTGCGCTAGAATACCAATCATTTTACGTTCGGCTTTCGGATGTGCGGCGAACCGGGTTCGCGCCGTCTGTTTGATGTACAGCTTAATAGATAAAACCAAGAGGGAATGCGTGTGGCAGAAATAACAGAAGTGCCCAGTCCTTTTTGCGGAATCGGTACCGACGACCTGACGATACGGGTCGACGGCGTTGCGCTGAAAGTGACTGAAAATGGTTGCGCCGTCAATACGCCGGCGTTCGAGCAGGCGATCACCGATACCCAGCCCAGGGTCGCCGGCCAGGCCGCCAGCCTGGATGAGGCGGTCGCCAAGGCGGCCGAGATTTTACGCGGCGGCAATCAACCGCTGATCGGCGGCTGCGCGACCGACGTTAACGGCATGCGGGCGTTGCTGGCGGTCGCCGACCGTTGCGGTGCGGTGGTCGATAACATGAATTTCAATGCCGCCCGGCGGAATATTCTGGCGATGCAGGACAGCGGCTGGATGAATACGACGCTGGCCGAAATCAAAAACCGCTGCGACGTGTTATTGGTGGTCGGTTGCGATTTGGAGGCCTTCGCGCCGCGTTTCTTCGAGCGTTACTTGTGGAACAAGGTGGCGATGCACATCCCCGATACCAGCGCGCGCGAAGTGATTTATCTTGGCAAGGCGCCGTCGGGCGAGGCCTCGACATCGCCGGACGGCCGCAAGGCCAAGCTGCTTACCTGCAACGACGCCGATTTGCCGGCCGTGGTCTCGGTGTTGGCAGCCCTGATCAAGGGCAACAAGATCGTGACCGACAGTGTTGGCGGCATCGCCGTCGCCGAATTGCAGCAGGTCGCCGAACGACTCAAGGCGGCGCAATACGGCGTCGTAACCTGGGCGGCCGGGGCCCTGAACTTCGGTCAGGCCGAATTGACCGTGCAAAAGCTGTGCGACATGGTCAAGGATGTCAACGACCTGGGCAGCCGCTGTTCCGGTTTTCCGCTGGGCGGCAAGGAAGGCGATCAAACCGCCAACCAAGTGTGCGGTTGGACGACCGGCTATCCGGCGCGGCTGCGCTTCACTCGCGGTTTCCCCGAATACGATCCGTTCTTGAACGATGCCGAGGCGCTGTTGGAAAACGGCGAAGCCGATGCCTTGCTCTGGGTGCAGGCGTTCAACAGCGGCGCGCTGCCGCCCAAGGCGCAACTGCCGACGGTCGTGATCGGCCGCTCCGGCATGACGTTCGACGACGAGCCGGCGGTTTATATTCCGGTCGGTACGCCGGGTATCGACCATGCCGGCCATGCCTACCGGCTCGACAACGTGGTCGCGATTCGCTTGAAGAAATTGCGCGATTCCGGCCTGCCCAGCACGGCGGACGTGTTGAATGCCATAGAACAAGCTTTGTAGGTGAAAGATGCTGATTAAACTAACAGGTGGAACCGTCTACGATCCGGCCGCGGGGATCGATGGACAAAAGCAGGACATTTATATCGAAGACGGCAAGATCGTCGCCAAGCCCGGCGACGATGTCAAAATCGACCGCGAATACGATTTGACCGGCAAGGTCGTGATGTCGGGCGCGATCGACATGCATACCCACATCGGCGGCGGCAAAGGCAACATCGCCCGGATTCTGCTGCCCGAAGATCACCGCGCCGATCCGGTAGTGCGTGGCCAGCTGACGCGTTCAGGGTGCGGCCATGCGATGCCGAGCACTTACGTCACCGGCTACCGGTATGCCGAGATGGGTTATACCACCGCCTTCGAGCCGGCGGTATTGCCGATTAACGCCCGCCAGGCGCATATGGAAATGGGCGACATTCCGATCCTGGACAAGGGAGGTTATGTGCTGCTCGGCAGCGACGACTACCTGCTGCGCATGATGGCGGCCAACAAAGACCAGAGGGCGATCAACGATTACGTCGCCTGGACCTTGCATGCGGCTAAGGGTATCGGTATTAAAGTGGTCAACGCGGGCGGCATCAGTGCCTTCAAGTTCA
>JBNLFT010000198.1:0-4995 GCA_050305675.1 Methylococcaceae bacterium | reverse complement strand
GCTGGAAAAGCAGAAGGCGGGGAAAAAGCGGATGAAGCAGGTCGGCAGCATAGAAATTCCGCAGGAAGCCTTTTTGGCGGTATTACAGGTCAATAAGGAATGAATCGGTTCATTCCGGATTTTATTATTTAAACGTTTCTCATCATGGACTACGACTTTTCTTTTTTTCTCGTCGCCGCGACGGTTGTTACCGGCGTCATTTGGGGGGGGTATGTTTGTTACCTGAAATTGTCCAGGCAACAAATCGAAAACGTTAGCGAGCCCCTGCTGGTTGAATACGCCCGTTCGTTCTTTCCGATCGTCCTGATCGTCTTATTGCTGCGTTCTTTTCTGGTTGAGCCGTTCAGAATCCCGTCGGGCTCGATGATGCCGACGTTATTAATCGGCGATTTTATTCTGGTTAATAAATTCAGTTACGGCATTCGGCTACCGGTAGTGAATGAGAAAGTGATTGAACTCGGCGAGCCGAACCGGGGGGATATCGTGGTTTTTCGCTTTCCCAAGGATCCTACGGTAGACTATATCAAGAGGGTTGTCGGTTTACCGGGCGATCGCATCGCCTATTACAATAAAAAGATTTACGTCAACGGTAAGGTTGCGAAACAAGTGTCGTTGGGACGCTATCAAGGGGTTGGGCAGGGAGCCGAGATGACCGGCGCCGAACTTTTACTGGAAGATTTGCAAGGCATTGAACACAGCATTCTAATCAACAACGGCATTCCCGCTATGGAAGGGGTTTTTGTCGTGCCTAGCGGGCATTATTTCGTCATGGGGGATAACCGCGACAACAGTAACGACAGTCGCTATTGGGGCACCGTGCCGGAGCAGAATTTGGTCGGTAAGGCGTTCTTCATCTGGATGAACTGGGATTGGCGGCATAACGGGGTCGGTTTCGGTCGCATTGGAACAATTCTCAAATAGGCTATGCTTTTTAGCATTTGAGAACTTTTATACGGAGTTACCATGAAACAGCTGCCCAACCGCCAACGAGGCCTGACGATGATTTCCATCGCCCTCATTCTGGCTTTGATCGCTTTCTTTACCTTGCTGATCTTAAAGATCGGGCCGATTTATTTGAATCATAGCAAGGTGGTGAATGCGTTGGAGGCGTTGAGGGAAACGCCCGGTATCGAAACCAAGAGTAAATTCGAAGTCGAAACGTTGTTATTCAGACGATTCGATTTGAATTATGTCGATCATGTCGATTACCAGGATGTCAAGATAGTCAAGCATCCCAATTATATTAAGGTCGAAGTCGAATACGAACGGGTGGAACCCCTCATCGGCAATTTGAGTGCGTTGGCCGAATTTCATGAAGTGATCGAAGCGGGCAACGAGTGATCAGAAAACCGGAAGGCCTGGCGAAAAGATTAGGCTTGACATTCAATCAGCCGAAACTATTTTCTCTGGCCCTGACCCATCGCAGTATGGGAGCTAAGAATAACGAAAGATTGGAATATCTCGGTGATTCGGTATTGGGGTTTGTCATCGCGCAACAACTCTACGAAATGTTTCCCGAGGCGGGCGAGGGTGTTTTAAGCCGTCTACGGGCCAGCTTGGTCAATCAGAATTCGTTGGCTGAGCTGGCCAGACAACACGATTTGGGTGACTATCTGATCCTCGGTTCAGGGGAGTTGAAAAGCGGCGGTTTCCGCAGGGATTCGATTCTTTCCGACGCATTGGAAGCGATTATGGGAGCGTTATTGAAGGATCAGGGCATAGAGGTTTGCCGGGCCTGGATATTGGACTTGTTTACGGAAAAATTGACGGAGCTGAGCGCGGATAATTGGACCAAGGATCCCAAGACGCAATTACAGGAGTTACTTCAAGCCAAGCAGTTGGAACTGCCGGTCTATGAATTGGTCAGTCAAGCGGGCGCCGCACATGCGCAAACGTTCACGGTACGGTGCAGCGTCGAGTTGACCCGGCAAAGCTTTACTGCGGACGGCGTGTCCAGAAAAAAGGCGGAGCAAGCCGCGGCGGAAAAGATGTTGAAATTTCTGCGGGAAAGCGGGCAATGAAAACTGGATACGTGGCGTTGATCGGCCAGCCTAATGTCGGCAAATCCACCTTGATGAACCATCTGATCGGGCAAAAAATAAGCATTACGTCGCGAAAACCGCAAACCACCCGCCATCGTATTCTAGGGATTCATACCACGGCGGACGGGCAAGTCATATACCTGGATACCCCGGGTATGCATCAGGACGAGAAAAAGGCGCTGAATCGTTATTTGAACAGAACCGCCGATACCACTTTATTGGGCGTCGATGTGGTGGTCTGGTTGATCGATGGGTTGCTTTGGCATGAGTTCGACGAACAGATTTTCAATAAGTTGCGCCGTGCCGGTTTGCCGGTCGTCTTGGCGGTCAATAAGGTCGATAAGATCGGCGACAAAGAAAAAATTCTGAGTTTTTTTGACGAAGCGAGAAACCGCTTTCCGTTTGAGCAGATGATTCCGATTTCGGCGTTGAAGGGGCTGAATCTGGAAAAATTGCAACAGGCCATTCTTGCTCTATTGCCAAACGGCGGATTGATTTATCCCGAGGATCAAATTACCGATCGTCCCGAGCGTTTTTTGGCGGCGGAAATCGTGCGAGAAAAATTGACTCGGCGATTGGGCGATGAATTGCCTTATGCGATTACTGTCGAAATCGAGCGCTACGAGGAACTCCCCAATATCACAAAGATCTATGCGGTGATCTGGGTGGAGCGCAGTACGCAAAAGAATATCGTGATCGGAAAGCAGGGCGAGATGTTGAAGAAAATCGGTACCGATGCCAGGGCGGATATCCAACGGCTGATCGATCAAAAAGTCTATTTGCAGCTTTGGGTTAAAGTGAAGAAAGGGTGGTCAAACAGCGAGAAGTCACTGCAGAGCTTAGGCTTTGTCGGTACCGAATAACGGTTTTGTGGTAATGGACGAAAGGGCGGTTTTATTACAGCCGGCATTTATCTTACAACACAGAAATTTCCGCGAAAGCAGTTTGATTATGGACGTGCTGACACGCGATTTCGGTGTCGTGTCGGTTGTGGCCAAAGGCGTCAGAAAAAACAAATCAAAAACTTCCGGGGTGCTGGTACCGTTTTCCGAATTGCGGATATCGTTCGTCGGGCGTACCGAGCTTAGAACTTTGACCGCTTCGGAACGGATGAGTCATTATAATCCGTTATTCGGTGTTGCGTTGTTCTGTGGTTATTACGTGAACGAACTCATTTGCCACTTCCTGCACCGGTACGATCCCCATCCGGACGTTTACGCGCTTTACAAGAACTGCTTAAATCGATTATCCCAGGGTAATAACGTAGAGCTGACGCTACGCCTGTTCGAGCTGGAACTTTTGGCGCAAGTGGGCTATGCGCTGGTATTGACTCATGATGCACTCAGCGCGTATCCGGTGATCCCGGGGAAACGCTATAGTTACCGGTCCGGCAGTGGCATAACCAGTAGTTCGGACGGTTGCATCGACGGTAAGACCTTATTGGCGTTGGCGGAAGGAAGCGCGTTGAATGAAAATGCGTTAGCGGAAGCGAAGCAATTGATGAGACTGGTTGTGGATGATCATTTACAAGGCAAGGCGCTGAAAAGTAGAGCGGTTTTGGCAAATGTCATCAAATACCTGCAGTGAGACTTGCTGCGCTCGGCGTTTATTCGTTCGCGACAGTCGCTTGCCGTTACGTTACGCGCTAAATATAACAATGCGGAATTCGTAATCAATGGAAAAGCAACACATCTTATTAGGCGTTAATATCGACCATATCGCAACCTTGCGTCAGGCGCGGGGTACTCGATATCCCGAGCCGATTCAGGCCGCTTTGGTCGCGGAACAGGCGGGCGCGGACGGGATAACCGCGCATTTGCGGGAGGATCGTCGCCATATTCAGGACAGAGACATTTATTTGCTTAAACAAATGCTGCATACGCGCTTGAATCTTGAAATGGCGGTGACCGACGAAATGATCGCCATTGCCAGCGAGGTTCGCCCCTATGCATGCTGCCTGGTGCCTGAAAAAAGGGAGGAGTTGACCACCGAAGGCGGGCTCGATGTGGCTGCATCGCTGTCGCGCATGCAAGAGGCCTGCGCGGAACTGGCCAATGCCGGGATCGAGGTCTCGTTGTTCATCGATCCCGACGAAAAGCAAGTCGACGCGGCCTTGGCGGCCGGAGCAGCGGTCGTTGAACTACATACCGGACGCTATGCCGACGCTGAAAACAAGGTGGTCCAGCAGCAGGAGTTGCATCGTATCGAAAAGGCCGCCGAATATGCTCATCGTCACGGTTTGCAGGTTAACGCCGGCCATGGTTTGAATATGGCCAATGTCGAAGCGATTTGCAGAATCCCGCAAATCGTCGAATTGAATATTGGTCATTCGATCGTTGCCCAGGCCGTCTTTTCGGGTTTGGCGACTGCGGTTAAGGAGTTAAAGGCGTTGATGCGCCTGGCAAGATCAACTAGTTGACGTGATACCGTTAAAATACATCCAGTTGAGCAGTATCGGCGACCGTGCGATCAATCAGGATTGTATGGCGGGCCGGGTCGGGCGAGACTATGCGTTGTTTATGGTGGCCGACGGCCTTGGCGGACACCACGCCGGGGAAAAAGCGTCGCGTTTTTTTTGCCGCGGTATTTTTTTGCTATTGGAAAAGTATCAGCCGCTGTTGAAAACGAGTCCGGAACCGGCATTTACGCATTGGATCGACGAGGCGGTCGGGGAAATGCGTCGGCAATTCGGCGACGATCCGTTTGCCGAGAAGGCGCACACGACCTGTGCAATTCTCTATTTGGATGATCAACAGGTAATCACCGCACATTGCGGAGATTCCAGGGTCTACCGGTTGAATCCGGAACGCGTGCTATGGCGTACCCGTGATCATTCGATGACTCAACAATTATTAGACGATGGGATACTCACCGAGCGGGAAATGGGCTTACACCCGGAACAAAACCAACTGACCCGCAGTATCAATATTCTTAATCGGCATCAAGCCGATAT
>JBNLFT010000197.1:1527-5002 GCA_050305675.1 Methylococcaceae bacterium | reverse complement strand
TGGTATTTGAGTACGCGGGCGGCAGCGGGTATCGCCAATAACAGCGTCGCCAATCCCATCAGGCAGGCGGCCGGCAGCAACTCAACGAAGACTGCCAACAACAATAAACCGTAGGCCAGCAGCAAAAACGTCAGATATACCCACGTCGACCGCTTCCGGCCGATCAGTATCGGCAGATGGCGGCGTCCCGCCTCGCGGTCCGGCTCCAGGTCCGGAAACTGATTCAGCAACAACAAATTGCTAACCAACAACAGCACAATCAGCGACACCGACAATACCGCCGCGTGCCGTTCTCCGTTAAGCACCGTATAGGCCCCCACAATCATAATCGGCCCGAAACCGAGGCCCGGAGCCAACAGACACAGCCAGGGCCGGCGGGTGATTTTCGGACTATAGAAGTACACCAGGGCGACGCCGGCAAGACCCAGCGGCAGCAGCGGCAACCAGCCGCCACGCCAAACCAAATAAAAACCGGCCGTCAGCGTGAAGGCCAGGCACAGCAAGCCGGTTAGGCGCACGATCGGGGCGCAGCCCGGCGCCGCCGGCAAAGCGCCGCTGCCGCCGCTGAACGCGGTGCGGCGGGTGTGCAGATCCAGACCGCTACGAAAATCCTCGTATTCGTTTAATAAATTGACGCTGACGTGTGCCGACACGGCGGCCGCCAGAATCAACAAGGAGGTGACGATATCGATGGATTTTTGTTCGGCAACGGCAAAGGCGTAGGCGATCGACAAACAGCACGGCGTCAGCAATAAAAACGGAGGCCGCGAGCAGCGGATCAGGGTCGACAACGCATTCTGTTGCATCGGGTAATATCTAAAAATTGTAAAGCATGCTCAAACCGAACACATGAGCGTCGTAATCGGGGGAACTGCTGCCCAACGTGATGACGCGGTCGATGGTGTCGGGCATCACGCCGTCGCGCGCGAAGTTCCGGGTATGCAACGATTCGTAGCGGTAGCTCAAGCGCAATCGCAAATTTTGCCGCAGGCGGTAATCGCCATGAACGTTGAGGCTGTGAAGATCGGTATCGATATTAGGCAGATCGACGACCGGAGTGTTGCGACTCGGGTCGATGACGGTCACCGCCTTGGAAAACAAATAATCCAAGCCGATATCGAGCGTGTCCTCGATAATACTCCAGTTAAACCCGGCGCCGACAGTATGGATCGTATCCTCGTTATCCAACCGCCAAAAGCTGTCCGGGTCAAGCGGCGGCAAAGCCTCCGCAGCGCTGCGCCGGGCAAAACCGGTCTGCCGGGACAAATAATACTCCTGGGTATAGAACCCGTGCAGATTCAAGCGGTCGCACACCAGGTAGCCGACGTCCAGGGTACCGCTGAGCCGGGTCTGGGTGTCCAAACCGACAACGGCATCGTAATTATCGTGATTGTAGTAACCGGTCAGACTCAACGTCAGTCTATCCGTCGGCAGGAACGTAAATCCGCCGTCTATCCGGTCGCGCACCCGGTCGGAATACTGAAACTTGCGCAACAGCGGATTATTGGTAAAGCGTTGGTCCGGCGGCAACGTTGCCAGATAGGCCTCGCTGTGGCTGTCGATAAAAAGCTGGTTGTCGCGGTACTGCGAGCCGCTGCGAATCGAGTGGGCATAGGATACCCGGGCGGTCATGAAATCGAACGGGCTTCCGGTCAGTTTCAGGCGCCCGGTATGTTCGTTGGTGGCCCCGACTTCGGCATGGTCGCGTTCGATGCGTTCGAAATCGTAACCACCGGTCAGCTTGGCGGTACTGAACAAGCGGTAACCGAGTTCGAGCCGAGTCTTGTGTTTACGATAATTGTACGGTTGATTGATCCGGACGACGTCGCTGTCGGCGGCGGTCTCCTGATCTTCGGAGTCGTTGTGTAGTATCGTATAGCGGTCGACCGGAGTCCGGTTGTCGCGTTCGGTATAGGTGTAGCGGGCCTTGAGATCGGCCTGTTTGAACGGCCTGGCGGTAAAGGTCAGATTGCCGTGCAGATTGTCGACCCGGCCGTCCAGACTGTTTCTCGGCAAAGGCGTTGTGACGGCCAATGACGGATTGACCGTGTACGGTAAAAAATCCTGGTCCTGCAGCATCCGGCCATAGGAAAACTTGCCCGACAGACGCATCGAGTGATCGAAGCGGTGGGCGAAATCCAGACTGATTTGATGAGCTTGGTTGTCCGGTTCCAATCCGAACCGGCCTTGGTCGGGGTAGGCCGTCTGCAACGGAGCCCTGAGGCTATAAGGATTTTGCCAAGTCAAGGCATCGCTGTTCTCGAACAACGACAAATGATAGCGCAGCGAAACCTGGGAATCGCGGCCACCGTAACTGACTTCCACGTTGACGTCGTCGGTATCGTAATCGATGGGTCTGGGCAGAATCGCCGCCAACGGGTTGCCGCCGCTGGTACCGAAGATGCCCGACGCGATATCGAAGCCGTCCTTTTTCTCATGAAAATACTGCAGTTTGGCACTCCATTGGGGGCTGAAGCGCCAGCCAAGACCGGCCTTGTATTTCTTTCTCTCGGTCGCAATCTCGACCGGCTGCAAACTGGCGTTTAATCGGCTCATATCGGCCGGGGTCGGTCCCGCGACCCAGCCCGCCGGCAGATTCAGCGTGTTGCCGTCGACGATAAACGGCGTTTTCGCGTCGTCCCAACGATAATGCGGGGTCTGATCGAACTCGAAAAACACCTTAGCGCGACCTTGCCGACCGTATTCGCCGCGCAGGTAACGCGAATCGAGACCCAGGTTTTGGCCGTCCAACTTCCAGTAGTCGGCGACATCGCCGTCGTACGCGGCGCGCCACCGCAGGCGCAGGTTGCCGACGGTATAACCGCCGCGGTTTTGAAGTCCCGAGTATTCGCCGAATTTGAAAGAATCCTCGCTGCCGTAAAGCCCGCCTAATTCAACTTCATTGGCGTAAGTGGGTTCGGCCGGTTTCTGCGGCGGCAGGGCGAGCGGCGCCGCCTCTAGACTAAAATCCAGACTTTCTTCATCGTCGGCATAGGCGGGGCCGATCAAACACGCGCTGCAGAGTACAAAACTGGGTATCGATCTCGACATCATAAAGCAACCCTCTCTAAGCAGGTTCCGTTAACGATCGAACGCGGCTCCGGCCGGGTGATTGGAACCGTGGATGAAGTAATGGCAGTTCAAGCAACCCTCCGCCAATAAACGGGCCTGGGCACCGAGCGGCGGAATACCGCTGCCGTCGTACAACGTGCTGGGATGAAAACGGTCGGCATGGCACTGCTGGCACAGGAATGGCGTCCTGACTTTCAACAGCCGATCCTGGGTCGACCCGTGGGGATTGTGGCACAGCGCGCAGTTCTCCTGTACCGGCGGATGCTCCCACAGAAAGGGCCCCCGTTTTTCGGTGTGGCACGCATAGCAGGTTTCGGTGACGGTATTTTCTTTCAACAGAAAATCGCTGGTCGATCCGTGCGCGTTATGACAATCGGAGCAAACCATTTTTGCTTCCCGGAAC
>JBNLFT010000197.1:0-1429 GCA_050305675.1 Methylococcaceae bacterium | reverse complement strand
GTTTTCTTTCAACAGAAAATCGCTGGTCGATCCGTGCGCGTTATGACAATCGGAGCAAACCATTTTTGCTTCCCGGAACGGATGCCTGGAGCGCTGATAGCTCTGGGCTTTCTGCTCGGCATGGCAACTGAAACAAACCCGGTTCTGGGTGGGTTTTTCAAGCACCGCGTCGCGAACGGTATGCAGGCTATGGCAGGAGGCGCAGGACAAATCGGAGGATTGGTGACTGCTGCCCTCCCAATGTATCTTGTCGCCGCCCTGATGACAGCCTAGGCACACTGCGTTTTGCTCGTCGACCGGGGTTTCCGACTTGGGAGCGAAATCGATTTTGGGATGTTGCAGCTGCGTACCGTGGCAAACGCCGCATTCACGCTCGGCGAATCCGGTGCGGAGGTCGCCTTTTTGGGCATGCGGCGTCGCCAAGATCGCCCGGGTTCTGGGATCGTCGTGGCAACCGAGACAGTTGGCCGGGTCGACTTGCTGCGGGTTCGGCTGCTGTACCGGCTCGGCAGCCTGCGGCGCCGCATTCGTCAGCAGTAACAAAATACAAACAGGACAAACGAAATAACGGAGAACATTGCGGTAGATCATGGTTCGGCCTTAACGGTTCGAGGACATCTTATTGACTGCGGGCGATAAAATCGGCCGGGCCATCGTCCAACCGCAGGGTGTAGCCCAAAGAGACATAATGCCGCCGTCCCCGCACATATGCATCGTGTATGGCGAAACCGAGGGTATAGGTCTTGCCGGCTTCGAGGCTTTTGAAATCGGGGCCGTTCGAGGTCAAGGACCGGCTGAATTCCACCGCCCAAATGCCGTCGCGGAACTCCGCTTTGGCGGCAACGCCGGATCGTGCGTGCAAATGACGCGTTTCCAGTATATAGCCGCTAGTCACCTCGGCGTCTTGCCCTCTGTTCAGGCGGGCCTGCCAGATTTCACTGAAAAAACCGGAGGCCAGAAGGCCGTCAAGTTCGGCTTGCGGTTTGATATGGTCTCCGCCGCCGCGACGGGTCATCTTGCTGCGCGACTTGACCAAGTATTTATCGACGTTGTTCGCGCCATCGGAATCGGCCATGCCGTCAAGATCGGCATGACAGGCTCCAAAACAACCGCCGCGCGCGATCTCCGGCACCGTTCCGTCGTCCAGCATCAGCGAGGCCATCGCCTCGAACTCCGGATACGATTTGTCGCCGCCGAAGGGAACGGCGCTCCAGGAAAGGCGCAGATAGAACTTATCCCGGTCATGCGCCGTTTTGATCTCGGCTTCGACGGAACCGGGTTTTCCGGCGATTGGTTCGGGCTCCATCAACGCGCCGCTGACCAACTTTTGCCCCATTTCCGCCTGCATGTCATTGTGGCAATGCCGACAAAATTGGCCGGAGCGGATATCGGCCGAGCCTTCGTGATCGGTCAGCAACCATTCCCACGA
>JBNLFT010000196.1:0-5008 GCA_050305675.1 Methylococcaceae bacterium | reverse complement strand
AGTTTGCCTATTTTAACGATTTCGTCGCCGATCAGCTCCAGATCGAGCACCATTTTGGAAATTGAAATCACCATCCGCAAGTCGTTGGCTACGGGCGAACGTTTGGCCAGGATGGCCAATATCTCGGCGTCGACTTTTATTTCATGATTGTCAACCTCGCGGTCGCGAACGATCACTTTTTCCGCCAGATGCGGGTCCCGATCGTGCAATGCCGACAGTGCCAGGTCGAGCTGGTCGATCACCAGTCCCGCCATCTCCAAAACCAGGCAATGGAGATGATCCAACTCGCCGTCGAACATCTTGCTGGTGTGCTCTTTCGTATTCATTCGGGTCACCGGATTCGCGGCAATATTGCGTGATGGTCCAACCTTGTTACCCGAAACGGCCGGTTATGTAATCCTCGGTCAACGGGTGCTTCGGGTTGGTGAATATGTCGGTGGTTTCGCCCACTTCGATCAAATGGCCCAAATGAAAATACGCCGTACGCTGGGATACCCTGGCCGCCTGCTGCATGGAATGGGTAACGATCACGATCGTGAAGCGCTCTCGCAACTCGGCGATCAATTGTTCGATAACCGCCGTTGCGATGGGATCCAGGGCCGAACAGGGTTCGTCCATCAAAATCACCTCGGGATTGACCGAAATCGTGCGGGCGATACACAAACGCTGCTGCTGCCCGCCGGACAAACCGGTACCCGGTTCGAGCAGCCGGTCCTTGACCTCTTCCCACAGGCCGGCCTTAAGCAACGAATCCTCGACGATGTCGTCCAATTCGGCGCGATTGGCGGCCAGACCGTGTATTCTGGGCCCGTAGGCGATATTGTCGTAGATCGATTTGGGAAACGGATTGGGTTTTTGAAACACCATACCGACCTTGGCCCGAAGCGGTACGACATCCAACTTTTTGTCATAGATATCCATATCGTCGATTCTTATTTGCCCTTCGACCCGGCAACCGGCGATGGTATCGTTCATCCGGTTCAAGGTGCGAAGAAACGTCGATTTGCCGCAACCGGAAGGCCCGATGAAGGCTATCACTTCCTTATTGCCGATCTCCAGCGTAAGATCGTTAATCGCTTGCTTTTCGCCGTAATAAACGTTGACGTTGTTGCAAGCGATCCTGGCATCGTCCGAGGTTAAGCGGCCAACGGTATCCCAGCAATCGCGCTTAATTGATTCCGTCTTTACGGTGTTCATCATACTTTGCTTATTCATGGAAAAATCCGCCTGGGATTCGAGTTCTTCGACAACATTCATAAACGCCTCCTACTACCAGCGCCGTTCGAACCGTTTGCGCAGATAGATCGCCAAACCGTTCATCAAAATTAGAAAGACCAGTAAAACCATGATGGCCGCCGACGTTCTTTCCACGAATGCCCGTTCCGGACTGTCCGCCCACAGATAGATCTGCACCGGAAGCACCGTGGAAGGCTCGGTAAAGCTATGCGGAATGTCGACGATGAAGGCCACCATGCCTATCATCAGCAACGGCGCCGTTTCCCCCAGCGCCCTGGCCATGCCGATGATGGCGCCGGTCAACATGCCGGGCATCGCCAGCGGCAGCGCGTGGTGAAAAACCGTTTGCAGTGGCGATGCACCCATCCCCAGTGCGGCTTCACGGATCGACGGCGGGACCGATTTCAACGAGGCGCGACCGGCGATGATGATGGTCGGCAGCGTCATCAGCGACAACACCAGGCAGCCGACGATGGGTGTACTGCGCGGCAAGCCGAAGAAATTGATAAACATGGCGAGGCCCAGCAGACCGAATACGATGGAGGGGACCGCGGCCAAATTGTTGATATTGACCTCGATTAAGTCGGTCAAACGGTTGACCGGAGCGAATTCCTCCAAGTAAACCGCCGTGGCAACGCCGATCGGAAACGACAGCAAAAAAGTGCCGGCCAAGGTAAGTAGCGAACCGACGACGGCACCGCGGATACCGGCCAGTTCCGGTTCCCTGGAGTCGCCGGCGGTAAAAAACGCCAGATTGAACATTTTCCCAATGCGTTGTTCCGATGCCAGGCGGTCTATCCAAGCCAATTGTCGATCGTTTATTCGCCGCTCGCGTTGTTCGACGTTGCGATCGATATGTCCTTTGAACAACATATCGACGTCGTCATTGGCGGGCAGCCAAACGCCGACCGTTTTTCCGACCAATTCGTCGTTGTCCAACACCATATCCCGTAATTGAAACGAGGCGCCGCTGCTGACCAGTGCGTACAGATCCTTTTTCTCGCGCCGGGACGCCGCCTCAGGAAACAGTTCGCGCAACGAGCGTTTCACAAGACCGTTGTAGTCGGCTCGGGACAAGGCCAGCTCGCGATCGACGGAGGCCGATTGCAGTACGTCGGGGTCGAAAAAAATATCCAATTTGACTCTGGTTTGCTGAAACGCCGAATGGCCCTTGACGGTTATATCGGCAAATAGCAGCAGCAGAAACACCAATCCCAATACGATTCCGCCCAGACCGTAAAGGCGAAACCGGCGTTCGGCCGCCCTTCTCTTGGCCAAGCTTTGTTGCACGATCTCGAAGGTGGAACGCTCGCCTTTCCTATCATCGGAAGGAAAGTGGATGTCATTCATATTGTTCACGATATTTTCTGACGATATATAAGGCGAACACGTTTAAAATCAGCGTCGCGACGAACAGCACCAACCCCAACGCGAATGCGGCCAAGGTTTTCGGGCTATCGAATTCCTGGTCGCCGACCAACAGAGTGACGATTTGCACGGTGACCGTCGTCACCGCCTCGAACGGGTTGAACGTCAGATTTGCCGCCAAACCCGCCGCCATGACCAGAATCATGGTTTCGCCGATTGCCCTCGATACCGCCAGCAGTATGCTGCCGACGATGCCCGGCAAGGCAGCCGGAAATATGACCTGGCGGATGGTTTCGGCCTGGGTGGCGCCCAAGGCATAAGCGCCGTCGCGCAGCGACTGCGGAACCGCGTTCATGACGTCGTCGGACAACGACGAAACGAAGGGAATGATCATCACGCCCATGACCAGGCCCGCGGCCAGAGCGCTTTCCGAGGAAACCGACAAACCGAAGTATTCTCCGCTGCCGCGGATTATCGGAGCCACGGTAAGCGCGGCGAAAAAGCCGTAAACCACGGTCGGTATGCCGGCCAGGATCTCCAGTGTCGGTTTCGCCGAGGCCCGAAAGCGGGGAGAGGCGAATTCCGATAAATAGATAGCGGCCATCAAGCCGATCGGCACCGCGACGAGCATTGCGATCAACGATACCAACAAGGTGCCGGTAAACAGGGGAACGGCGCCAAATGCGCCGGAAGAACCGACTTGGTCGGCGCGCATCGCGGTCTGCGGACTCCATTCCAGGCCGAATAGAAATTCGGTGATCGGCACCGCCTTAAAGAACCGAATCGATTCGAACAAGACCGAAAAGACGATGCCTATCGTGGTGAAGATGGCGATAGTCGAACAAATCATCATGACTACGCTCATCGCTTTTTCCACCGCGTTACGGGCGCGATGTTCCTTGTCGATGCGCTGGGTGGAAAACCAAATCCCGGCCAGCGACAAGGCGATTGCGGCCAGAGCCAACAAATTGTGGCTCAACTGTCGAAAATCCAGGTAACGATCGGCGGCATGGAGTATGACCGGATCGGATTGCGTGGCGATAGTCGAACCGTTCACGACATTGCGAATGTCGTTTAACACCAGGTACAAACGGGAGGCGGGGAGATCCCGAAGGTCTTCGGGCAATTCGGCAATCACTTGACCGGCAATCCAGCCGCTTTCCACGGATAGCCAGATCACCGTGACGATCAGCGCCGGAACAATGCTCCATAAGGCGGCATAGACACCGTAGAAACCGGGCAATGAATGTAGGTTTCGAACGATTCCGTCGACACAAGCCAGGGAGCGTTTCTTACCCGCCTGGTAACCGACGTAGCTGAGTATCAATAAGACAATCAGAAGGATGGAGGGCGACATAGAAGATTACGCTGGGCCGGTGCCGGAGGCGATAGGGGGCGCGCGCATCCCCCGTCGCCACCGGCGTTTGCGTTACATCGTCAGGGGTTTGAGATTCCTGACGTCCTCTGCGTATTGTTGGCGCTCGGCATCCGGCATCGGAATCAACCCTTTATCGCTCAGATAGCCCTCGCTGCCCCAGGCTTTTTCGCTGCTGAATTCCTGGAGAAACTCGACGATCCCCGGAATGACTCCAACGTGTGCTTTTTTGACATAAATGAACAATGGTCGCGAAATTGGATATTCTCCGGATGCAATCGCCTCGAATTCCGGGGCCACGCCCTCGACTTCGATCCCCGATACTTTGTCGGTGTTCTGATCCAGAAAACTAAATCCGAAAATGCCCAAGGCATCGGGATTGGCCCCGAGTTTTTGCACGATTAAATTATCGTTTTCGCCGGCCTCGATGTAAGCGCCGTCTTCGCGTATCGAATGGCAGATCGCTTTATAGGCGTTTTTATCGCTGCCTTTCAGCTCTTTGATCCATGGAAACGACTTGCAACCTCCCTCCATCGCCAATTCGGCGAATGCATCGCGGGTACCTGAGGTCGGTGGAGGTCCCAATACCTCGATCTTGGTGGCGGGAAATTCGGGGTTGATTTGATTCCACGAGGAGTAAGGGTTCGGAATCAATTTTTCTGCCTGTTCGGGATCCGGAATCTGCTTGGCCAGCGCCAAAAAAATCTCCCGCAACGTTAACGCCATCGGCTTGGCCTGTTTTGAATGGGCTATGGCGATTCCGTCGTAACCGATCTTGACTTCGACGATATCCTTAACGCCGTTGTTTTGGCACATTTCAAATTCGGAGGGCTTGATTCGACGCGAAGCGTTACTGATGTCGGGATGCTGCACCCCTACCCCGCCGCAAAACAATTTAAAACCGCCGCCGGTTCCGGTCGACTCGACTTTGGGCGCTTTAAATTGGGTCGATTTGCCGAATTGCTCCGCGACGACGGTGGAAAACGGATAAACCGTCGACGAACCGACGATGGTTATGTAATCGCGGGC
>JBNLFT010000195.1:0-5014 GCA_050305675.1 Methylococcaceae bacterium | reverse complement strand
GTTCAAAATTACAATTAAGGGGGCATAACGCGCATCGGGTAACTTCCGATGACGCGCTGCCCGCGGCCTGACGGACTAACGCCGTCAAAGATAGCGTTGCAAAATCTCGGCGATGCGTTGCGTGGCACCCTGATTTACTTTCAGAAATTCAAGGCCTCGCGCGCTGAATGCTTGTCTATATTCGTCATCGTCGTACAAACGCCGGACGGCCTCGACAATTTCCCCCTTACCGAGGCATTGCAGGGCCGCCTTCTTCTGCAATACGTTCTCCGCTATTTCCTTGAAATTAATCATATGCGGACCAAACATCACCGGCAGCCCCACCGCCAACGGCTCCAAAATATTGTGGCCGCCGACCGGCACCATGCTGCCGCCGACAAAACAAACGTCCGCCGCGGCATACAGCATTTTCAGTTCGCCCATCGTATCGGCCAGATACAGGTCGGTTTCGGTGGTGCAAAACGCCTCGCCGGTACGCATGATGGTTTTCAGCTGGTTTTCTTCCGCCAGGCGCCTGACGCTCTCAAAACGTTCAGGATGCCTGGGCACGATCATCAGCAGCAGCTCGGGAATATCGACCTTGATATGCCGATAAACATCCATGAAGATTTCCTCTTCGCCTTTATGCGTGCTGGCGACAATCCAGACAAACCGCCCCGGAAACAGTTTCCTTTTTAATAGCCGGCCTTGGTCGATCACCTCTTCGCCGATCGCCACATCGAACTTGATATTGCCCATCACCGTGGTTCTCTCGGCGGGCGCACCGATTTCGATAAAACGCTCGCGATCCTCCCGGGTTTGGGTTGCGATGGCAGCGACACTTCGTAAAGCCGGAACCGCCAGCGCCGGAATTTTCCGATATGCCTTGGCGGAAGTAGCCGACAAACGGGCATTGATGATCAATAACGGAATCGCCTTTTCACGGCACTGGGCAAATAAATTCGGCCAGATTTCCTTTTCCATGACGACCGCCAGCTTCGGCTGAAATACGTGGACAAATCGGGCGACCACCGGCGGCAAGTCGTAAGGCAGATAGACATGCTCGACCGACTCGCCCAGCACCGCTTTGACTCTTGCCGAGCCGGTCGGCGTGGTCGTCGTGACCAGAAATCGCTCGCCAGTATGCTGCAGTTGCATCGCCTTAATCAACGGGAAAACCGCTTCCGCTTCGCCGACCGACACGGCATGAAACCAAATCACTTTCCGGGGATACGGCTTATCGTAGACGGCCAACCGTTCCAGCCAGCGCCTGCGGTATTCGGGAGCTTTGACACCTCGCCAGTACAATCGCAATAGCACCAGCGGCAACAACAACGTAAACAGAATCGAGTAAATTAATCGCATAGAGACTACTATCGAACAGGCCGAACCATTGTACCGTAATGTCTCTATGGGTTTAACCACTCCATATACAAACGAACGCCCTGCTCCACCGTTTTAAACTGGTGCTGGCATCCTGCAGCACGCAGTTTGTCCAAATTCGCCTCGGTGAAACTCTGATAGCAGCCTCTGAGGTGTTCAGGAAAAGGAATGTATTCGATTCGTCCGCGCTGCTGGAAGGCAATCACCGCGTTGGCGACGTCGTTGAAGGTTTGGCTGCGGCCGGTTCCGGTATTGAAAATGCCCGAGACCTGAGGATTGTTCAAGAACCACAAATTGATGTCGACCACGTCGCCGACGTAAACGAAATCGCGCCGTTGTTCGCCGTTACCATAGCCGTCGCAGCCTTCGAACAGACGAACGCATTCGGATTCCTTAAGTTGATTGTGCAGATGAAAGGCGACGCTGGCCATGCTGCCCTTGTGGGCTTCGCGGGGACCGTAGACATTGAAATACCGTAACCCGACGGCCTGCGCGGTCAATTTTGACTGAAACCTGCGCAGGTATTGGTCGAATTGGAATTTCGAATAACCGTAAACGTTTAACGGCTGCTCGAAAGCAGGATCTTCCCGAAAGTGTTTGTCTCCGCCGTAAACCGCGGCGCTTGAGGCATAGATAAATGGGATCTTATGTTGTTGGCAATAGTGAAACAGCACCTTGCTGTATTCGTAGTTGTTTTCCATCATGTAGCGGCCGTCCCATTCGGTCGTGGTCGAACAAGCGCCTTGATGAAAAATTGCCTCTATCGCTTCCCCTGTAAAAAAACCCTGCTGCAATTTTTGCAGAAAGGATTCGCGATCCAGATAATCGACAATGCGGCAACCAACCAAGTTCTTATACTTAACCCCATTGCGCAAATGGTCGACCACCAGGATGTCATCGTAACCGTGTTGGTTCAGACCCAACACCAGATTACTGCCGATAAAGCCCGCGCCACCGGTTACGATGATCACGTCTGATTACTCGGCCTCGACCGTCACCGGAACCGACACGTCGACGTCGGAATGCAAATTGATGTCGATTTGGTATTCGCCGATTTGACGAATAACACCTTCCGGCAAGCGGACTTCGTGTTTTTCCACTTTTGCGCCGGCCGCCGTGATCGCCTCGGCGATGCTCTGGGTTCCGATGGACCCGAACAGTTTTCCTTCGTCGCCGGCTTTGTGCTTAATCGTGACTTTCAGTTTGCCGATTTCTTCGGCGCGGGCTTGCGCGGCCGCGAGTTTCTCCGCCGCAACCTTTTCCAATTCCGCTCGGCGCGCCTCGAATTCTTTAATTTTGTCCTCGGTCGCCGCCACGGCTTTACCCTGCGGAATTAAAAAATTGCGGCCGTATCCGGCTTTAATCGTTACTTTGTCACCCAGATTGCCCAAGTTGGCAATCTTTTCAAGAAGAATAACTTCCATCGCTCTATACCTCGTTAAATCGACATTCCGTCGAACTAGCGGACCCTTAGTTGTCCGTTTGATTTGAAATTTTATTACGTAAGTCCAGCCAGGTATCGCCCAAACCGAACAGAGCCACGGCGATCGAGACGTGGGGTATCATCACCAGTGTGATATACAAAAACGGCACCATGAAACGGCCGCTTTTCATTTTCGCGAACGAGTCGTGCAGGGCCGCCGTACCGGTAATGGTGTATAACACGAACAACAGGACGATGAGGTTCCAACACACCTCGGAAACAACGCCCGGCAACGTTAATGCCATCGCCAATACGGCCAAAGTCGCCATCGCCAACTGCGGATGAAGCCTAAGTCCCAAGAATTCATTGCGGAAACCGCCGGGATTGTACAACGCCGATTGCCACCAGCGGGCCAAAAACAGTCCGAACAGCACGCCGTACACGACACCGGCCGCGACCGCCCCGGTCATAACCCTGGAAAACCTGACCATGGACTGGCGAACTTCCTCGACTGGCACGCCGGATTGATCGGCCATCGGCTGAAACATCTGATTCAGCACACTATTCCAGAACGCCGAGGGATCGCTGTGCAACAGGTAAAACCCGATTACCCCGACGATTCCCAAGACGACGGCGGCCTCGATCGCGACTACCAACTGCCTGCCTTCCCGCAGGACGATCGCGATCAACCATACCGGCAACCAAAAAACCAAGCCGTACAACAGGCCGATATGATAGCCGATCGGCAACATCGACCCCAGCAGTCCTGCCGCGAGGCAGGAAATCACCAAGACCCATAATCCTTCGGCGGCGCCGCGCCTCAGCGTAACCAAGCCCACCGAGGCCGAACTTACGATGCTGACGGGAGGGAAAAGCAAAGACAACAAGGCCAGGGAAGAGGCAACCGTCATCGCCTGAAAACGTCCCTTCATGATATACCCGGCCAGAAACTTCACTTTGGCTCCCGAACCATTATTTATGCGCGTCGCAATACGGCAACAAGGCGATAAAACGCGCCTGTTTTATCGCCTTAGACAATTGTCTTTGATACTTCGCACTGGTTCCGGTTATGCGGCTGGGAACAATCTTGCCGGTTTCGCTGACGTACTCACTCAACAGATCCAGGTTTTTGTAGTCGATTACGACCGCGTCTTCGCCACTGAAGCGGCAGAGTTTTTTGCGTTTTACGTTACGTGCCATAATAATCCTCGTCGTCCAAATGTAAATTATTCCGCGTCGGAAGCGCCTAAATCGTCTTCCAACTCCTCTTCGTCGGTATCTTCTTCTTCGTCAGCATCCGCGGTACGGGGTTTTGTTTCGGCCGCTCCGCTGTCCGCTGAAATGATAGGCGAGGGCTCGATGATGGCTTCTTGCCTGACCAGTGTCATGCTACGTAAAATAGCGTCGTTAAAGCGGAAACCGCTTTCCAGCTCATCCAGGGTATCCTGGTCGCACTCGATGTTCATCAAGACATAGTGCGCTTTGTGAATCTTTTTGATCGGGTACGCCAACTGTCTGCGGCCCCAGTCCTCCAGGCGATGAATGCGGCCGGAAGCTTCTTCGATGGAAGCCTTGTAGCGTTCGATCATGGCGGGGACCTGAGAGCTTTGATCAGGGTGTACTAAAAAGACGATTTCGTAATGTCGCATAGATGCTCCTTTCGGTTAAGCCTCCCGCTACGTCTTTGAATAGCGATGAAGCAAGGAATGGGCGTAGCGCCCGATAAAACAGGCAATTATAAAAAGAATATGGAAATCTTGCAAAACAGATTTACTAGGGGGCTGACAATTTAATATGCGTCTTTAGAAATGCTGGTGCGCGGGACCGCAACTAATTACCGCACGTACTTGATTTTAATAGGCAAAATGAAATCGTGATTTTACTTAGCGGAACAACCGGGATATCTTACAAAGGCGGTCTTGGTATTTGAAATCGGTATTGAAAACCAAGCCATGGTTTACCAGGGGCATGTTTACCTGCTAGGGTTTGTACCTGGATGGTTTTTTCAAAAAATCGAACTTCGAATCTTGAACAACATCACTCAAGCCGGGTCTTGTTCCGGCAGTCGCGACGTTTGTCCAGCCTCCTTCGCTCCATGTTCCGGAAATTCCGTTCCCTTCATGGAACAGCCTGGCGAAGGAAATCGCGGACGGACTTTTCCGCGCTCGCGTCGGAAATGTTGACACTCTTAATTTAGTAACCGCCGTCCAGCCCCAGCCCCGGCGGACG
>JBNLFT010000194.1:0-5028 GCA_050305675.1 Methylococcaceae bacterium | reverse complement strand
CATGGTCGCTGGTGCACGTCCGCATGCAAGGAGAAGGCATCGACGGTCGTGTCGTCATTCAGCGCAATACAATGGCTTACGATCGGCCTATCGCCGGCGAGTTTACGGCACGCTCGTCGCTGGAGCGCGGCGAAGATTGGCCGAAATTCGCACGCCTGCTGGCGCGGAAAGGCAAGGCCAGACTAACGGTTACCGCGCTGCTGGAGCATGGCGGTCTGGTCGCAGGCAGATTTAGCGGCGAGTTCGTGGCGTTGAGGCGGTAACGAAACCGGCGATTCCAACTTTTGCCGGATATTCGGGGCGACTACCGGTTGCCGCGCTTTGCGATCGATCGCGGTCGTGCCGTACGGGGCTCGGCCGCAATTTACGGAACCACGGTTTGTTTGGCTCGGTCCGCTGCCTGATGTATTGTAATACCCGAAACCAGTCGAAACGGGTACGGGACGCATGACCGGAACACAACTAGCCTTTTATCATCTCAGTGTGGCGTTGGCCATCGGCCTGATGATCGGCCTCGAACGCGGCTGGGAGGAGCGCGCAGCGGAAGAAGGGGCGCGTATCGCCGGGGTGCGCACATACGGCCTGATCGGTTTGTTGGGCGGGGTCTCGTGTCTGCTGGCCGCGCGCTTCGGCCCACTGGTTATCGGTTTGGTGTTTGTCGGCTTGACGGGCATGTTGACCGCGGCTTACGTAGTCAATTTGCGCGACGGGAAAGACGTCGGCGTCACCAGCCTGGTCGCCGGACTGCTGACCTTTATCCTGGGCGCACTGGCGGCCGGGGGCGAGATGACGGTGGCCGCGGCGGCGGCCGTGGTGACGACCTTACTGTTAAGTTACAAGCGACCGCTGCACCACTGGATAAGTCGTTTGGAAGGCGGCGAATTGCGCGCGGGAATCCGATTGTTGCTGATCTCGGTCGTGCTATTGCCGATCTTTCCGAATCGGGGCTACGGTCCCTGGCAAGCGTTGAACCCCTATACGATCTGGTGGATGGTGGTGCTGGTCGCAGCCATCTCGTTTGTCGGCTATTTCGCGATCAAAATCGGGGGAGCGCGGCGCGGTTCGGTTTTTACCGGCCTGTTCAGCGGCTTGGCATCCTCTACCGCGCTCACGCTGCATTTTTCGAGGCTATCGCGCCAGCGCGACGCGGCAATGGCGTCGATTTTGGCGATGGGGGTCTTGCTCGCCTGCGGCACTATGTTTCCGCGCATGTTGCTGGTCGCGAGTCTGGTTAACCCCGCATTATTCAAGCTGTTGCTGGTGCCGGCGGCGGTGATGGCCTTAATTTGCTACCTGCCTGTCTTATGGTATTGGCGGGTTGCAGCGAACATGGAAAGCGGTGCTTCGGCGCCGTTGAAGAATCCGTTGGAATTGACGACCGCGCTCGGCTTCGGCTTGTTGTTGGCGTTGGTAATGTTGTTGGGTAAAGCGTTGCAAACCTGGTTTGGCGAAACCGGCGTGCTGGCGCTCTCGGCGGCGTCGGGCGTTGCCGACGTGGATGCGATTACGCTGTCGCTGGCGCGCATGAGCCGGGACGACCTGACATTGCGGACGGCGGTCAGCGGAATCGTGATCGCCGCCGGCGTCAACAGCCTTGTCAAGAGCGGCATGGCGGTCTTTATCGGTGGGCGGGCTATCGGGTTTCGCGTTGGTTTACCGTTGTTAGGCAGTACCGTGGGTGGCGCGATAGCCGTTTGGTTATGGGTCTTGTAAAGCCGTAAGCAGTTGCCGTTATTGTCCCAACACCTTGGCAATAGCATCCTCCCACAAGTTCAACGGCTTGGTGAGCGGGTTTGCGCAGGTGTCGTAACCTTGATACTCGAGGCCGTGAAAAACATCGTCGCGCAGCCAGCCGTATGCGATTGGAGAACTGTCCTTCAACCGCTCCGGAATCAGCACATATTGGGCCACCAGTTCGGCCAACTTTTCCTGGATTCTGCCGTTGTAGCGACCTTCGTTGACTTCCCATAAATATTCGAAAGCCTCGAACCATTTCGAAGGCCACAACGCCAGCTTGGAGTCGAGAATCAGTTTCGAGGTGGCGTTGTCGGTGGACATCTTGCGGTACCAGTAAAAGAAATACAGGTCGTCGGTACCGTTCCAGAAATGAAAATTGTCGATGGTATGGGCGATTTCATGAATCAGGATCGGTAACCGGAAATCGACCAAATATTTCAAATTGATGTCCCGATACATCTTGCCGTCCTTGGCCTTGTCGAAGGCCTTGATCGTGAAGATGATCATGTTCTGGCCGCTGAACACCTGGGCCACGGTCTCGCCCCTGAAGCCGGTGCCGGGGACGATCATCAACGGCCGGGAGTGGTCGGTCCAGACGCTGGTGTCGTAATCTTCCGGAAACGCCTCCTTGATCAGGCCTTGCACGTGGGCGGGGATTTTTTCGATAACTTTTTCCAACTGTTCTATCGGCTTGGCCTTGCTGATCGATTGCCGCAGAAACGGAGGGATCTTCCGGATGCCTTTTTCGAAAACGCGCAAGTGGTCATCCTCGAAGCGGGGAATGCGGTAATCGTCGCTATGCTTGACGATGGTCTTGGTATCGTAGAATAGCGCCAATACCCTGAGTGCCGCTTCTTCGCTGTCCCAGTATCGCTCCAGAACGCACATATCGACCGATGCTCGGCCGGCGCAATCTTCGTGAAATTCCTTTAGGTCCTCGAGATGGCTCGGATGGGTATGGTCCGTCAACACCGCCACCGAATGGTAGCGCAAATCGGCGGCGTCTTTTTCGTAAAAAGCGACGATTTGCCGCAATTCGGCGATCGACTTGTATTGCTTGTCGCTGGTCGTGCAGATCAACGAATTGTCCTGGGACAAGGTAAAGAAGCGGTTTTGAAACAACGGTGGTGCATTGTCGGGATGATGGGCAAACCCGACCGTCGGCGCAACGAACATGCAGAGCAGTTGCCACGCAATCATCCCCGCTAGCCGCAATCCGCTCATTCCTTTCGCTCCTTCTTTACTCGTCGAAGCCGATGCTGTCCCAGAGCGCCTCGATAAAGGTCTGTTCCGCTTCGTTTTCAATCACCGGCGGACCGTTGGGATAATTTTGCTGATAAACCCGTTCGGCGTCGGTCGCCAGATCGGTCAGATTGAGTTTGGTGTAGGCTTGGCGCATGATTTGCAGCGCATAGGGTACCGCCGGGGTGCGCTGATATTCCTGCACCACGTGGCTGGCGCGATTGGCGGCCGCGACATAGGCGCGCCGCTTCATATAGAAACGGGCCACATGCACTTCGTACATCGCCAAGTTGTTGCGCAGCGCGACCATGCGCTGTTTTGCGTCCGGCACATATTTGCTGTCCGGGAAGCGGCGAATCAATTCGGCGAAATTATCGTAGGCGTTGCGTGCGTTGCCCGGGTCCCGCTGCGAGGCGTCGGTGGGCAGGAAGCGGTCGAGAAAACCGATACCGCGGTTGTAATTGACCAGGCCCTTTAAATAGTAGGCGTAATCGACGGCTGGATTTCTGGGGTGAATCTTAATGAAACGGTCGGCGGCCGCAATGGCCGCCTCCGAATCGTCGTTCTTGTAATAGGCATAGGCGACATCCAGTTGGGTTTGGGCCGCATAGTCGCCGAACGGATAGCGGGCTTCCAGAGTTTCGTAGAGTTTGATCGCTTTTTGATAATTGCCGGCATCCATCGCCTCCCGCGCTTTGTCGTGAAATTGTTTCGCATCCCATCCGGTGTATTCGGCATCGGAACCGGAGTCCTCTGATTGCAGTTTCTTCAGCGTTTCGCAAGCGGGCAACAGTGCCAGTAAGGTGAGGAAAAATATCAATTTTATGAAAAGAAATCGCATATTGGTGACGGCACGTTGTAATATAGCGGGTTTTTCGTGTGTTTTTAAAGGCCCGGGCACGATTGCCACAGGCGAGTATAACGTAAAATCTGTTGAATATGGCTATATTAACGGCAATTGTCCCCGACGAGTTGGCGGGAATGCGTTTGGATCAGTGCTTGGCCGAGTTGTTTCCGGACTATTCGCGCAGCAAACTGCAGACCTGGGTCAAATCCGGTCGGGTCGTTGTCGACGGGCGGACACTGAAGGCTAAGGACAAGCTCTTGGGCGGCGAAGAAATCAGGTTGGATGCGGAGGCGGAAGTGGTCTTGGAAAGCGAGGCCGAGGCGATACCGCTCGATATCGTTTATGAAGACGAGGCGCTCCTGATTATCAACAAGCCGGCCGGGTTGGTCGTGCATCCGGCGGCCGGCAATTGGCACGGTACCTTGGTCAATGCCCTGCTCAATCACGATCCGAGTCTGAATACCCTGCCTCGCGCCGGTATCGTGCACCGATTGGACAAGGATACCAGCGGCCTGCTGATGGTGGCGAAAACGTTGCAAGCACACCATAACTTGACCGAGCAGCTGCAGGAAAGAAGCATCAACCGGGAGTATCTGGCCTTGGTCAAGGGCTGGATGACTGCCGGCGGCACGATCGACGAACCGATCGGTCGCCACCCGGTCGATCGCAAACGCAACGCGGTTCGAGAGGACGGCAAGCCGGCGCTCACCCACTACCGGCTGGAGCGGCGTTTTAAGCGACACACGCTGGTCAGGGTCAAGTTGGAGACCGGCCGTACTCATCAAATCCGGGTCCACATGGCCCATATCAATTATCCCCTGGTCGGCGATCAGGTCTACGGCGGACGTTTTCAAATGCCCGCCGGTTGCAGCGAAAAACTGGCACAGGCGCTACGCGGTTTCAAGCGGCAGGCGTTGCATGCGGCCAAGTTGGGATTGACGCATCCGGTTACCGGCGAATACCTGGAATGGGAACAACCGATACCGGAGGACATGCTGCAATTACTGACGGTGTTGGCGGAAGATGAAATGGATTGAAGCCGATTGGCCGGCACCGGCCAACGTCCATGCCGTCACCACGCTACGTTCCGGCGGCGTTAGCGGCGGCGCTTATGCCAGCCTGAACGCGGCGGCCCATGTCGGTGACCGTCCGGGGGACGTGGCGCAGAACCGCTTGCGTATCAAAGAGCGACTGCGCTTGCC
>JBNLFT010000193.1:0-5038 GCA_050305675.1 Methylococcaceae bacterium | reverse complement strand
ATATCCGGGCTAGAATACCGATAAAACCGGCACTTCCCGGCGCTTAGGCCTTGGTCACGAATTGGCACGAACAGCCTTCTTTGGCCATGCATTCCACTTGCTCCACCGGGTTGTCCAACAGTTGCCGGATCAAGGCCCGGTCGAATTCGCACAGTTCCGTGTGTTGCTGCGCCAGATCGTGAAAAACGCAATTGATGGCGGTAATTGTCACCCGTTGTCCGTCTTGCTCTATACGCGCCTGGTAGCCCAGATTCTTCATGATTGCGGTCAAGGTCTGCGCCTTGCCGGCCGCGTCTTGCCCAGCAAATTGACCGGCCAAGCCGGCCGCCACCTTACGGCCCAAGCGCTGCATGAACGCCGAAAAAGCATCCGAGCCCATCTCGTGTTTAAGCTCCTCTAGCAGCAGATTGCAGAACCAGGAATATTGCTTGGTAAAGCGGTTGATGCCTTTTTCCGTTAAAACGTAGTTGCGCGCCGGCCGGCCGCCGGTTCTGTTCAATTGCGAGGCCCTGATCAGCGACTGGTTTTCCAAGCCGGCCAAGTGTTGATTGACGGCGTTGCGCGAGATGGCGAGTTTGTCCGCCATTTCCTCGATGCTTAAGCCACTCTTACTCGCGAGCAGCAAGCTCAGAATCTGTTCCTGTCTGGACGGAGATTGATTTTGCATGTAAGTCCTTGTTTTACCCTGACTGTGGTGAAAGTGAGTTTAGAAATAGCGACTTCGAAGTAATTTTATGCCATTCGAGGCAGCCGTGGCACGCTATTTTTAAACTTCTACAATATTTATATTGCATAAGATTACTATCGACCCTATACTACTCATGCATTTTTTGATGCCTTTAAGAGATAGCAACTACCGAAGGGGTAAATCATGACAGAATCACTATACGAACAATTAGGCGGGGAAGCGGCGGTAAACGCGGCGGTCGACATCTTCTACCGGCGCGTGCTGAACGACTACCGCATCAATCGCTTTTTCGACAATGTCGACATGGAACAGCAAGCGGCCAAACAAAAATCCTTTCTGACCATGGCCTTCGGCGGCCCTAACAACTACACCGGCAGCGATATGCGACAAGCTCACGCCAAACTGGTCAACAAAGGCCTGGACGATAGCCATTTCGACGCGGTGATGGAGCATTTGACCGGAACCCTCGAAGAACTGAGCGTTCCGCAAGACCTGATCGACCAAGTCGCCGCCATCGCCGAAAGCACGCGCGAAGACGTGCTGGGACGCTAACCGCCGTAGAGCGTAGGATGTTGACCGTCTGCTGCGAGCATGCCGGCACATTTGCAGTGGCCGCCGCATCCTACCTCGACCTTTCCAACTTAGACGGCTGTGAATTTAGCGGCCGACGATACTAACCCGGCCCACCCACCACGTAGGGCAAAAAACCTCTTCTCGGAATCGATCATGACAGTGTCGCAAATCACGCTCGGCGAACAAACCATCCTGTGCCAGCCGGACGAACCGTTACTGGACGCCTTGCTGCGGGAAAACATCGAAGTCAGCCATGGCTGCCGTCAGGGCGCGTGCCAGAGCTGTATGTTGAAAAGTATTAACGGAAAGCCGCCCGCCGACGCGCAACACGGACTGAGGGAAGGTTTGCGGCGACAAGACTATTTTCTTGCCTGCCTGTGCTACCCGGAGCATGATATGGAAATCGCCTACACGCACCATCAGGAGTACGTGACTCATGCTACCGTAAAGGCGAAGCGGATGCTCAATCCGGAAATCATGCAGCTCGTCATCGAAACCGACGAGGCGTTGACTTATTATGCCGGCCAGTTCGTCAATCTGAAACGCGACGACGGCCTGACGCGCAGCTATTCGATCTCCAATCACCGCATGCACGGGCGGCAGTTGAGCTTTCACGTCAGACGACTGGCGGGCGGCCGGTTCAGTCAATGGGCGCATCAGGAACTACAAATCGGCGATCGGCTGGCGGTTTCCGAAGCGCAGGGACTATGCTATTACCTGCAGGGACAGCCGGAGCAACCATTGCTGCTGATCGGAACCGGTAGCGGGCTGGCGCCTTTGGCCGGCATCATCAGCGAGGCGTTGCACGACGGCCACAGCGGCGAAATCCATTTGTACCACGGCAGCAGCCAAGCGGACGGACTCTATTGGGTGGAGGAAATGCGCTCCCTGGAACGACGTTATGTGAACTTTCAATATATACCTTGCGTATCCAGGGGTAAGGCGCCGCCCGGAATGGCGAGCGGGCGCGCGCACGAGATCGCATTCAAGGACTTGCCTCGACTGAAAGGTTGGCGGGTCTTTTTATGCGGCCATCCCGACATGGTATCGGCCGCCAAACGCCAGGCTTTTCTGGCCGGCGCGACGATGGCCGATATTTACGCCGACCCCTTTCATATCGCTTCCAGCTCGGTGGATTGAAGACAGGGTGGGCTACGTGATCGAACCGGTGGCGCTACAGGATTTTTTTGTGACCTTTTTTTCGTCGGCCCTGATCATCCTCGCCGCGACCGGATACGCTCTGTTGTTCGCCTGGTCGCAATTTAACCCCCGGCTCGGAATCCGCTGCGCCGCTTATTTATGTTATGGGATTCTACTGGCGGCCGTCGCGACGCTGACGCAGGCCGCCCACTTTTCGGGGATCTGGCTGACGCTGTCGCTGTTAATGGCGCTGGGCTATTTTTTCGCCCCGCGATGGGTTTGGTCACTATGCGTGAACACACACGCCGATTAGGCGAGATTCTATTTTCCACCGAGGAGGTTTTATGAACGACACCCCGCTGTGGGCATCCGAGCCCTTTTGGAAAAAAACCGCGATCTGGGTAACCGCCGGCGCGTTTGTCATTCTGATCGTGCTGACGCTCGATTCGTTGGCCAAGACCAGCGTCGGCAGCCAGCGGGTACCGGCTTATACCGTCATCAACCAGCAAATCGACTACCGCTTCGACAAGGCAAAAAATCGTTTCGCGCCGGTCATCGGCGAAGAGGAATTGCTGTTTGCGACCCGATTCGACCAACTGGAGGCGGAACGGTTGGTCACCTTGGGCAAAAAGACCATCCAGGCCAAGAATTGCATGAACTGTCATACCCTGCTCGGCAACGGCGCCTATTATGCACCGGATTTGACGAAATCGTGGCTCGATCCGGGTTGGCTTTCGGGCGAGCTGCGCGAAGACATGATGCTCCGGTTTTTACAGGATCCGCCCGGCAATGCCCGTACCTTCGGCAGCGGCCGCAAAATGCCTAATCTGGACATCAGCGAACCGGAGGCGCGCGGCATCGTAGCCTTTCTGAAATGGATGAGCGCCATCGACACCAACGGTTTTCCCTATAATTTCACCAGCATCGTTGCCGCCGGCGAGGAGTGAACATGAACCGGATCGATCAAACTGTAGCAGTAACTTTCGACAATCTACATTCCCGCTTGCAACGGTTTCGGGCTTGGACCGCGCTAAACCCGGAGAATTTGACTCCCGGGCAATATCTGGCGGTCAAGTATTTTAGCGTCGCGGTGATCTTATTCGTCGCCCAAATCCTGTTCGGACTGCTGGCCGCCGTCCAGTTTGTCGCTCCCGGATTCCTGTTCGAAATCCTCGATTTCAGCGTCAACCGCATGGTCCATATTAACGCAATGGTGGTTTGGATGCTCTACGGCTTCATCGGCAGCATCTACTGGTTGCTGGAAGACGAAAGCGGCCACCCCATCGTCGGCTTGAAATGGGGGGAACTGGGCTTTTATGTGCTGACCGGCGCGGTCGCCTTGGTCGTAATCGTCTATCTGCTGGTGCAAATCGGACCGGGGCGCGATTCCAGCCTGTGGTTCATCAACGAAGGCCGAGAATACATCGAAGCCCCGCGTTGGGCAGATATCGGCATCGTCGCCGTCGTGCTGGTGTTTTTCTACAATGTCGTCGCCACTTTCAGCAAGGGCCGTTGGTCGGGCATAGCCGGCGTGCTGACGCTGGATCTTTGCGCTCTGGCCGGCTTGTACCTGGCGGGCATGTTCTACATGACCAACATCACCCACGACCAGTATTGGTGGTGGTGGGTGATTCACCTGTGGGTGGAAGCGACCTGGGAAGTGCTGGTCGGCGTCATCATGGCCTGGAGTTTGATGAAACTGCTCGGCGTCCGACGCCGAATCGTGCAAACCTGGCTGTATATCGAAGTCGCCTTGATGTTCGGATCCGGCATACTGGGTTTGGGTCATCATTATTTCTGGATCGGCACGCCCGATTATTGGCTGATGATCGGCGGTTTTTTCTCTGCTTTGGAACCGATCCCGCTGGTGGCGATGGTGGTACATGCCGTCTACGACGCCGGGGTTCACGCCTTCAAGAATTCGAACCACCCCGCACTGGCCTGGATCATCGCCCATGCGTTCGGTAATTTTTTCGGCGCCGGGGTCTGGGGCTTCATGCATACGCTGCCGCAAATCAACCTGTACACGCACGGCACGCAATGGGCGGCATCGCACGGCCATCTCGCCTTCTTCGGCGCCTACGCGACGATCAACATCGCCTTCTTCTACCTGGCGATACAACAATGGCGCGGCAATATCTGGATGAGTGCCGGTATCGCCGATGCCTGGCGCTGGAAATGGGCCCTCGCCCTGTTGAACATCGGCGTGGTCGGCATGACGGTGGCGCTGTTGATCGCCGGTTACGAGCAGTCGTTCATCGAACGCGCCGTGGAAGGCTCCACCTGGGGCGGTTATTTCACCGCGCAGAACCATCCCGATTTTAGAGCAGCCATGGTCTGGCGTTTGCTGTTTGGCATCGTCACCGCGGCCGGCTTGGGATTATTGGTGTGGGACCTGTTGACCATCGGCAAGAGAGAAACCCGCAAGCTCGCATCGGTAGAAAGCTCCTGACCGTTAATCTCGCCCGGCCGGTTGCGGTAAAACGCGGCAACCAGCCCGGGCGTATTCGATTCGGCTCCCGCCGCATGAAGCGTCACTCCAACAGGCGCTTGTTCCAGATCGCCGAATGCGCGCTAGCCCGGATATTTCACAAAGGCGGCCTTACTATTTGAAATACGCATTTAAAGCCAATGCCT
>JBNLFT010000192.1:0-5074 GCA_050305675.1 Methylococcaceae bacterium | reverse complement strand
CAAGCGAAAAACCGCGGCAGCCTCATGTTACCGCCTGCTTGGAAAAAGCCAAAGGTCCGGTCGTCGCCGCTTCCGATTATATGCGCGCCTTCGCCGACCAGATTCGCCCTTATGTAAAGGAATCCTATACGGTGCTCGGAACCGACGGATTCGGTCGTTCCGATACCCGCGAAAATCTGCGCAGTTTCTTCGAGGTCGACCGTTACCATATAGCCGTTACCGCACTTTACAGCTTGGCGCAACGGGGCGAATTCGACGCCGCCAAAGTGGATGAAGCTATCGCCAAGTACAACATCGACCCCGAAGTCGCCGCCCCCTGGTTACGATAAGGAAAGGAAGATAAATGACATCTTTAATTGAAATAAAAGTCCCGGATTTGGGGAACGTCTCGGATATCGATGTTATCGAAGTCCTGATCCAACCCGGAGACGAGATCGAAGTCGAACAGACGATTGCCGTGCTGGAAACAGACAAGGCGACGATGGACCTTCCGTCGAGCGCGGCCGGCAAGGTCGAACAAGTCCACATCAAGGTCGGCGACAAAGTCAACGAAGGCACGTTGATCGCCTCGCTGGCGGCCGCCGCAGCCGGAGCGGCTAAAGAAGCGGCGGCCGAGCCCCAGGCGGCGCCCGCCGCACAACCCGAAGCGGCAGCTCCGGCCGTAACGCCGGCGGTCAAGGTGGAAGCGGAAATGCCGAAACCGGCCGCCGCGCCGACCGAGACTGCCGTTCCGGTCAGCGGCGGAGCCAAAGCTCATGCCACGCCCAGCGTCAGATTGTTTGCCCGCGAATTGGGGGTCGACATCGAGCGGATCGGCAGCGGCAGCGGCCGCAAAGGACGTATCCTGAAAGACGACGTCAAAAACTTCGTCAAAAAGGTGATGGCTGCTTCCAGCGCCGGTCAGGGCGGCGCCGGCATTCCTCCCATCCCTGCGGTCGACTTCAGCCAATTCGGCGACATCGAAGAACAGCCGTTGAGCAAAATAAAACGCCTGACCGGACAAAACATGAGCCGCGTCTGGTTGAACCTGCCGATGGTCACCTATCACGACGAGGCGGATATCTCCGACATGGAAACGTTTCGTAAAACCACCAACGGCGACAAGAACAACGACATTAAACTGACCGGTCTGGTCTTCATCATCAAAGCGCTGACCGCCGCGATGAAGCAATTTCCAGCCTTTAACAGCTCCCTTTCGAGCGACGGCGAAAAACTGATCTACAAGAAATATTTCAATATCGGCATTGCCGTCGACACGCCTAACGGCCTGGTGGTACCGGTGCTGCGCAATGTCGACCAAAAGGGCATCTTTCAACTGTCCCAGGAATTGTCCGAAAAAAGCGAACTGGCCAGAAAAGGCAAATTGCTGCCGTCGGACATGCAAGGCGGATGCATGACGATTTCCAGCCTAGGCGGTATCGGCGGCAGCGCCTTCACACCGATCGTCAACGCCCCCGAAGTGGCGATTCTGGGCGTAACCCGGGCCAAAATGCAGCCGGTCTGGAACGGCGAAAGCTTCGAACCGAGATTGATGCTACCGTTGGACTTGACTTATGATCACCGTGTTATAGACGGTGCCGAAGGCGCCCGCTTCATGGAGGCCCTCAAATCATATCTCGGCGATTTACGCCGTCTGTTACTTTAAGGTAAAGGGAGAAAGGCTATGTCTGCTGATTCAAGCATTAGCGCTGAAGTACTGGTATTGGGCGGCGGCCCCGGCGGCTATACGGCCGCATTCCGCGCCGCCGATCTGGGCAAGAAAGTGGTACTGGTGGAAAAATTTCCGGTACTGGGCGGCGTCTGTCTTAACGTCGGATGCATCCCCTCCAAGGCCTTATTGCATATCGCGCAAGTGATCCACGAGGCGGACGCCTTCGCCGCGCACGGAGTGACCTTCGCCAAGCCGGAACTGGATCTGGATAAAATCCGCAGTTGGAAGGAAAGCGTCACCCAATCGCTGAACAAAGGCCTGGCGCAACTGGTCAAGCAGCGAAAGATTACCCAACTGACCGGCCTCGGTAAATTCACCTCTTCCAATACGCTGGAGGTTCACGGCGATAACGGCGTGCAAACCGTTACCTTCGAAAACGCCATTATCGCGGCCGGCTCGCAGCCAACGCAGATCCCTTCGTTTCCGAACGACGATCCGCGCCTGATGAATTCCACCGGTGCGCTGGCCCTGGAAAGCATACCCGAAAAGTTGCTGATCGTCGGCGGCGGCATCATCGGTCTGGAAATGGCGACCGTTTATCATGCGTTGGGATCAAAAATCAGCGTCGTCGAATTGATGGACCAGATCATTCCCGGCTGCGACAAGGATTTGGTCACTCCGCTGTACAAACGCATCAAGAAACAATACGACAACATTTGGTTGAAAACCCAGGTCAAGGCAATCGAAGCAACCGACGACGGGCTGAAAGTCAGCTTCGAAGGTAAGGACGCGCCGGAAAGCGAGGTCTTCGACAAGGTCCTAGTCGCAGTCGGCCGCCGACCCAACGGCCACCTGATCGACGCCGACAAGGCGGGTATTAACGTCGACGAGCGCGGTTTTATTGCGGTCGACAAGCAGCAACGGACAAATGTCGGACATATTTTCGCGATCGGCGACATCGTCGGCAACCCGATGCTGGCTCACAAGGCCGCCTACGAAGGCAAAATCGCCGCCGAAGTTATCAGCGGACACAAGAGCGCCTTCGATGCATTGACGATCCCGTCGGTCGCCTACACCGACCCGGAAGTCGCCTGGATGGGTTTGACCGAAACCCAAGCCAAGGAACAAGGCGTCGAATACGAAAAAGGCGCTTTCCCTTGGGCCGCCAGTGGGCGTTCGTTGAGTCTTGGCCGCAACGAAGGCGTCACCAAGGTGTTATGCGACAAGGCTACGGGCCGTTTGCTCGGTGCCGGTATGGTCGGACCGAACGCCGGCGAGCTGCTGGCAGAAGCGGTACTGGCACTGGAAATGGGTGCCGATGCCGAGGACATCGGACTGACCATCCACGCCCATCCGACCTTGTCGGAAACCTTCGCTTTCGCGGCCGAGATGGTCACCGGAACGATCACCGACTTGTATATCAAGAAATAAACGCCACTGCGGACGAAAGGCTGCACTTCAGGCCGGATACGGTGAAGCGGAATCGGAGACAACGCCAAGTTCGAAACCGGTTATTTCGCCATGCCCTGTCCGGTCTACACCCTTCCGGAACAATGCATTAATCGCGGATCAAAGGAAAACCTTCCTACACCCTGATTTTTTCGTTGAACTACGTCTCAGATTCGACCTCCGCTTCGAAACCACTCCTTGTCGGTCTTGTCGATTGGTTTGTAAAATAAAATCCTATTCGATAGGAGGTTGTCATGAACATCACCGACCCAGCCATCAGCGCATTCAACCTGATCACCAGTTCGCAAAATAAAGTCAATCAGGCCGCCCATGATATCGCAACGCTTCCGGTCGACAAACACGAAGTCGGAGCGCCGGACGATTTCGATTCGCAATCGGTGCTACCTCCGCTGTTGAGTCTGAAAGAGGCAAGCCTTGGCGCCCAAGCCGGAGTCAAGTTGCTACAGGTCGACAACGAGGTGAAGCAAAGTGTTATCGATATGTTTGTTTAGATCCGCTCGTCGAAGCGTATAACCAACCTTTGCCCTAAACGCTGATCGAAACCTTATAACCCAGTTCTTCTATCCGTAATGCGAATTGCATCATTCGTTCCGCCGACAGCGGTGTCAACTCACCGGCCTCCGGCTGCATCGATTTCCGGGCGATGCTGTAAAGCAAAACCCCGTCCAGCTCGATATCGTTTTTGATACGCGCCAATAACTCCAAATAAGTCCTCTGCTCGCCCTCTGTCCAGGGAAGACGGGAAAAATCCATTAAACACGTCTGCAGCTTAGTCCGGCATAATCGGGTGCAGATTCGCAAATGCTCCAAAACTCTTTCGTCGCTTTCCAGACTGTTATTGATCGCTCTTCTCCCGGCCTTGGTTGCGCTATCGATCTTAAACCACACTTCGCCGCCAAACCGGTTGATTTGCTTAAGCCCCTCCTGCACCTTGGTTTGATGCATCAGGCTGCCGTTGCTAATCAATACAAAACGGGCGCTAGGAAAAACGCCTTTAGCCTCGGCGATTTCGCCGATCAACCGAACCGCCTCGGCAAATTCCGGCACGCTGGTAGGCTCGCCATTTCCGGAGATCGCAATATCCTTGATCGTACGTTGCTCGGCCGGCACCTCGAATCGTTGATAAAAATCGCCGTGCAAGACTTGTTCGAGAAAGAGAGTCAATTCATCTTCCAACAACGCAAAATCCAGAGGCGGCGCGGAACCTCTGATCAATTCGGGAACCTGGCAATACACGCATCGCCAGTTGCACGCATTATTGATATTAAAATTGATTCCGACCGACAGCCCTCCCGCCCTGCGGGAGATCACCGGATAAACATAGGTTAAACCCGCCACGTCGCGGCTATGATCAATGGTCGTTAAACGTCGTCTCACTGTGCGGTTAAGATTCAAAGCGAAACATGTTATTCTACGCGGTTAGGAATACTTTATTAATGTTTTTACAGGAGATAAACATGAGTGAACGAATCATAATGCGTACCGGCGAAGCCTTGGTTGCAGGCGGACCTCCGGGTACGGCCGCGGAACCGGAAATCGTCATCGGCGAACTCGACGGCCCGGTCGGCACCGCGTTAGCGACCCTGACCGGCGATCAGGCCAAAGGGCACTCCAAAGTTTTCGCCATTCTGAACACCGACATTCAAGTACGTCCTGTGACTCTGATGGTCAGCAAGGTCACCGTTAACAATAACCGCTATACCAACATCCTGATGGGAACCGTACAGGCGGCTATTGCCAACGGTGTACTCGATGCCGTTCGCGCCGGCGACATACCGAAGGAAAAAGCCAACGATCTGGGCATCATTTGTTCCGTTTGGCTGAACCCAAGCGTCGCCACCGACGACAACCTGGATCACCAAATTCTGTTCGACATTCACCGCAAAGCGATGGCCCAAGCCATCCACAAAGCGATGACCAATACGCCGGACATCGATTGGTTGCTGGAAAACC
>JBNLFT010000191.1:0-5099 GCA_050305675.1 Methylococcaceae bacterium | reverse complement strand
GGTACAAACTATACCCAATAACGCGAGTTATATAAAACCTAAGACATTGGTTTTAAATGCTTATTTCAAATAGTAAAGCCGCCTTTGTGAAATATCCGGGCTAAGGACGCGCAAACAGCGCCGGTATCAGGCCGGGCCGTTCTCGATATCGAACTTATCCTCCGGCAACGGCTGCGACAGGTAATACCCTTGGAACAAATCGCACCCGTAAGACCGCAACAACTCCAACTGCGATTCCGTTTCCACGCCTTCGGCGACCACCGTCATACCCAGCACCTGGCCCAACGACACGATGGTCTTGATAAACGCCGCTTCGTTCGAAGCCGGGTCTCCGCTGTAAGCCTGAATAAACGAGCGGTCGATCTTAAGCGTCTGGATGGGAAGCCTTTTTAAATAGGATAGCGACGAATAGCCGGTACCGAAATCGTCCATTGCCACCTGTATCCCGCGCCGGCGAATTTTCCGCAAGCGGTCCGCCGCCGTTTCGATATCATGCATGACCAGGCTTTCGGTCACTTCCAGTTCGATCCAGTCGGGATTGGTACGCGTTTCGGCCAGTATCGAGTCCAATACGGCAATGAAATCGTCGGCCAGCAGTTGCCGTGGCGAGAGATTGATCGCAACCCTAAATCCCGGTAGTTTTCCGGCCCAGGCGGCGGCTTGCAAACAAGCCGTCCTGACAACCCATTTGCCGAGCGGAACAATCAAGCCGGTTTCCTCCGCGATCGCGATAAAGGTTTCCGGCAGCATGGTGCCGAATCCGGGGCGATGCCAGCGGAGGAGCGCCTCGGCGCCCGTCAGTCGGCCGCTGGCGCAGTCGGCCTTGGCTTGGTAGACGAGCTGAAACTCCTCGCCTTCGATGGCTTGGCGCAATGCGTTTTCCAACAAGATCCGCTGCCGCGCGGCTTCGTTCATGCCGGCTTCGAAATATTGAAACGTCCCCCGCCCTTTGTTCTTGGAGGCGTACATGGCGGTGTCCGCATGCCTGGTCAGCGTATGGAAGTCGTCTCCGTCGTCGGGAAATACGGCGATGCCGATGCTGACCCCGACATAAACCGTATGCTCTTTGAGTTGCACCGGACTCGCTATGACCTCGATGATGTGTTTGGCAAGCTCGGTTGCGCTGACGATGCTGGTCAATCCCGGCAAGATGACGGTAAACTCGTCGCCGCTCAGGCGGGCGACCGTGTCCGACTTGCGCAGGCGGCCTTGGATGCGGGCCGCGACGATCTGCAACAGGCTGTCGCCGGCCCAATGGCCGAGGGTGTCGTTAATGTTCTTGAAATTGTCGAGATCGAGAAAAAATAACGCGAGACGTTTTTTCGAGCGCTGTGCCAGCAAGATTTCCTGCTCGAGCCGGTCCTTGAACATGGCCCGGTTGGGAAGGTTGGTCAACGCGTCGTAGTACGCCAGTTGCTTGAGTTCCTGTTCGGTCTGTTTTTGGTAGCTGATGTCCGTGGCGACCGCAACATAATGAGAAACTTGCCCTTCGCCGTCGGTCACCGCGTTAATGCTGGTCAGCATCGGACATAATTGACCGTTTTTTCGGCGGTCCCAGATTTCGCCCTTCCAATAGCCTTCGGTTAACAGCTCTTGCCATAAGCGTTGGTAAAATTCCTGGCCGTGTATATGCGACTTCAACAACCGCGTGCTTTGGCCCAATGCTTCGTGCCTTTGGTAACCGGTGATGGTGCAGAATGCGTCGTTGACCTCCAGGATGATGCCCTTGGGGTCGGTGATGAAAATGGCTTCGGAACTCTTCTCGAAAACTTTGTTGCTCAGCCGCAATCGGATTTCCCGGTTTTTCAATTCGGTAATGTTCAACGCGGTCAGCACCGCCCCTTCGAGCTTTCCTTGTGCCGAGTGCAGCAAATTGCTTTTAAGATAGTAAACGCTGTTTTCCCTATCCGGACTGTTGCCTAACAGTTCGTGTTCTCCGCTGTAGCAGCCGTTGCAGCGGATCGTTTCGAACAAAGCCGAGCGAACCGGCCAGGGCAGTTCCGGCAACCGATCGCTAAGATTTTGCAGTGCCGGCGGAGACAGTAAATTATCGATGTTGGTCCCCAGCAACTCCTGTTCGCCGTACCCCAGCTCGCGTTCCACCGTTGCGTTCAACCTCTGGATAAGTCCGCTCTTGTCGATCACGAATAGCAGATCCTCCATCGTATCCATGATACTGTCGACGAAGCGGCTCAACGCTTCCTGCTGAACGATCTTTTCCTTCAGCTTCAGCTTTTGTTCTTCCGATTCCCGCAGCATTTCGTCCATGGTCTTGGTGATCACCAGGATCTGTCTTTCCTGCTTTCGGTTGGCTAGCCGTAACTGCTCGACTTCCTTGCGCAGTTGGCTCACGATAACGGAATTTCGTTCCGCCTCCGCGCTACCCGTCAGGCGCCGATCGACGCCGTCGCGCTCGATATCGTCGAAATACAGCAAAAATTGGCCGTTATGTTCGGTCACCGGTACCCCGGCGGTCTTCAATTCGATCCTTTCACCGTGGGCCGGGCAAACCAGGCGACTGCCGTCAACCAGCGGACAGTTCGCCAGATCGTAGCCTTGATGCGGGCAAAGCGCCGGCAAAGCCCAGTATTCGCCGTCGATGTTGAAAATCAAAACATCGATGGGCCGGTCCCTATCCGGCAACGATAAGCGCCCTTCCCAGCGGGGCGGATCCGCCTCCGGCAAGTAGGTTACCGATTCGGCGACGACGCCTGGAAATTTTGGGCTATCCCGGTTCATGCCGACAAGATGCTTCGAATCATGCCTACCGCCTCCGCGACCGCCCGTTCCGTTGCATCCGACAAACCGGGTGCGAACGGAGTGGCTGTGCCGATCTCGACCCCGACGATCGAAATATCCGGCGGCGGGCTGCGAACGATCTTAAGCGCTTCCAGCAGATATCGGATACCCAATCCGTGTCCGGTGGGCGGGTGTAAACTAGCGGCCAACTCCTCCGGCCTCAACAGATAAACGTAACCACGTCTTCCGCAGTTGGATAACGCGTCGACCAGAATCGCCTGCCGGCAATCCTCGAGCAGCCGCAGCGCATTGAGCCCCGCGATGCCGGCACTGAACAGTTCGACATCGTCCGGCCAATGCAGCCCCATGAGCTGTTCGTAAACGCGCACGCCGAAACCGTCGTCGCCGTGCAGTTCGTTGCCGAAACAAATGACGTGCCGCATATGCAACAGTTAAGGCCAAAGTGTAGTGCGCTTGCCGGCGTCCAGGACGTGCACCGTGCACACCAGGCAGGGATCGTGGGAGCGGATGATATGGCCGATCTCCAGCGGATCGTCCGGGTCGTCGACGGTCAAGCCGATCAAACTGCTTTCCCAATGCCCGTGACGTCCTTCGCTGTCCTTGGGCGATGCGTTCCAGGCGGTCGGCGTGACGACCTGATAACCGCTGATCGCACCGTCGTCGATCCGCAGCCAATGCCCCAAGGCGCCGCGAGCAGCGGTCACCAGACCGAAACCCTCGCCATCGGGTATGTCTTTCCCGGTCGGAGGGATCATGTGCGGGTCGTTCAGGCGCCCGCGCAGCTCGTGCAGCGTGTCCCGCATGCACTGCAACAGCCTGCCGGTGCGTCGCAGGCGGGCCAACTGGCGCAGCCAGGCGTTGCCGCCCTCGGCCCGGTAGAGCGAACCGATCAACGGTTCGCCGTCGATCAGGGCGTCGGCCAGCGGACCGGTTTGCACCACCTTGTTTCGGTAACGGGGAGCCTTGCACCAGGTATAGCGATCGGAATGCGGCTGATAATCGGGAACGGTTCGACCTTGAAAGGGATGACGGCCGCCCGGATATTGCTGAAACCAGGAATAGCGCACATGCTCGCTGATAGCGGATTGATCGAACGGCATGGCGGTCCCGGTATCGCCGTCGAGGAAACCGGCATTGAACAGGCGTTTGCGATCGGGTGGCAACGCCCCGCCGTCGTCGGGATCGTCGTACGCGCCGTAGCTGAGCATATGCGGGCTACCGAACCCTAACCGATGCAGGCCGATATCGCGGCTGATTCGGGTAAGCAGGCCGATCGCGCTATCGGCGTGGCTTTCCTTCGTGTTCAACCAGGCAAAAAACTCATCGGCGGTCTGTAAAGCCAACCAGTTGTCCAACGATGTGCCGATGACCGTTTGTTCGAACCAGCGGGTCAGCTGATTCAGAATGGACAGGCTATCGATGACGAGGCGGTTGCTCGCCGGCATCGTCACCCCGCCGGGGAGCATGTACGATGAATGCGGCCACTGGCCGCCGAACAGCGCGATAATTTCGACGATGTGCCGGGAATGTTCGAGTACGCCACGGTGGACCGTGCCTTTGAACGGCTCGAATGCGGCACGGGCTTGCTCGAAGAAGGCCCGGTCCCGGTAGTTCGGATGACAAAAGTCGGCGGTGAAAAACAAAAAGGACTGCCGCAGGTCGCTTTGCACCGTTTCCGCCATCAGGCACAGATTACGAATGCGGACGGCGTTGGGCGGAACGGCGATACTGCCGGCATGTTCCAGGGCCAGAACGGCGGCATTTAACTGGGCGGTTCCGCAGATACCGCAGATCCGGGGCGTAATCACCAGCGCATCGGTCGGTTTGCGGCCCACCAGAATCTGCTCGAAGCCTCTATACAGAGAGCCGACGCAACGGGCGTCGACGACTTTGCCGCCCTCCAGTTCGAGTTCGAATTCAAGGTCTCCTTCGACTCGGTTAAGTTCGATCTGAACGATTCGTCGGGCCATGGTCAAGGATCCATCGCCTTTTTCAGCACCCTTTCCGGCGCCGCTTCGTGAGCCAGGCTCTTGTAGGCCATGTAATTGGCCCGTTCCACGCCCAGCGGCAGGTTGACCGGAATCGGACCAATCTTTTCGGTGCTGAACAAGTCGCGATCCGTCGGGAATTCCGGGGACGTGCAGCCGAAACACGGAACGCCTGCCCGCGTCTTACTGCTGCGTCCGTTCCACAGTTCCGAATTACAGATCGCCATGGTCACCGGTCCCTGGCAGCCCAGATTGAAGAACATGCAGCCCTTTCCGCCGAACGCGCTGTCCTCGACGTCGTATTCGTGGTACTCGGAGCGGGTGCATCCCTGGTGCACCATCGTATTGAAG
>JBNLFT010000190.1:0-5116 GCA_050305675.1 Methylococcaceae bacterium | reverse complement strand
CCCGCTTTCGCGTTGGATGATGTTGCAACCCCTATCAGCCCGATTACAGGACGGCATTCGCTTTTTCCACTTTCCTTTACCCGCACTTCCATCGGCGTTCCTTGCGGTTCGCCCGCCCATGCTCAGGGCGGAAATACGGGCTTACCGTGTTCCACATCCGTTACACGAATAGCTTAGACCCTGTCTATTCCCCGGTGATCTTTGTCCCTGTGTTCGCACACTAGAAACGAACAGCCGATCACATACCTTTTTGGTTCAAGCCTATCAGCATCTTTGGCTTGTTTTACATAACGAGGTTTATCAACAGTTCACCTATGTTGGTCTTACTATCCAGCCTAGCGCCCCGGCCGCCTAATGCTGGCAGCCTTTGGAATCGCCTCGCGGTTCTTCCTTATCTTGCGAGGGGCTACATTGTCCCGATGGCTTCAATCCAAGCCGTTACCAGCTTCGCTTGCATCGGTAGGCTATCGTTGAGGGAACAACGAGTTTCACTGCCTCTTTCAAGGTGAAACAATAACGGATGTGACTTCACGTCGCACATAATGAATGTAATCGGCATGCGCAGCGAAATCACGCTCGTTTCGAATTTGATGCTCCCAAAATCGCCTTTGCCAAATCCCCCGCTCGTGTCGGGCTACCCGAACTTGGGAGCGATATTCGGTTTTTGGGATCGCTTTTGAAAAGGCTTTTTTGATCGTCCGCCATCGATCCGAATAGCGATCGTCTCCAGGCGGTAATGTCCAAATAGTATGCATGTGATCGGGCAAAACCACCCAAGCATCGATGTAAAATGGATGTTTTTCCCGGACTATGCTCACCGCTTGCCGCAGCTTGTCGATGTGATCAACCAACAGCTGAGTTTTACGATCGAGCAAATTCACCGTGAAGAAATAAGTTCCGCCGGGAGTTCGATTGCGTCGATAGTTTGGCATGGCGTAAGTTTAGCCAATTTGGCGGATGGCGCTCCGCTTATCCGCCCTTAGAATCCGAACCCTAACAAGGATGATTTGATTTGACGGGCAAGGCCATAAAACATGCGGCGCAATACGGCTTCGCCTATTGACGCCCCTACCGACTGCGCCTTACGGCCTTCCTTACTGTATCTTCATTCCAAAACATTACCGATTACTAAGGCTAAAGTTAGTCCTATTATCGGTGCCCCATAAATCATCCACCATTTTTGGTTTCTTCCAATAGCAGGCAAACCAACCAACCCTATCACTACAAAAAACAAAAGCAATATTGGCAACCAGCGGTATATCAAGAGACCAACGGCTAGTCCAGCAATTATGGACACAAGAAAGTTCACAGCATATTCCAGAAAGATGTATTTATCATATTACTCACAACCGCAAGTCACAGACCTTATCTTGCTTCCAAGTTTATTCTCAATCATGTTGGTTATTCTTACATAACTCGCATAAGACATGGGGGCAACGCCGGTTACCGCAATTTTAGTTGGAACACTTCTACCTTTTATCCCTGGTATTCTCAACAACATCATTGCATGTAAAGCATGCGCTGTGTATGTACCTGCCAGATACTCACTTCTCTCCCATGCTTTATTTTTTATTAAATGATATAGTTCATCTAAATTGTTTTTCGCATTAGTATCACCTCTAATCGCATCTAAGGTTTCGCTTGCCACATCAGTAGCAGTTCCGGCTATCATTAAGTTTGCCAAAACAATTGACACGTCCCTTATTTTCGACTCGCACGATCCTTCCGGGTGTGGATTCAAATCCAGATTTCCATATAGAGAATTAAGATAGTCCGCAGCACCTTGATCGAAATTAAATGGACGACTTAGGGCTGGCACTCTGGCACCATACCTCTCATTCCAGTTCCTACGAGCCTCAGAACGACTTAGTAAGCCTGTAGGATCCACCAAATTAACCGGATTCCCTGCTACATACCCATAAGTATTGAGTCCCCCACCCAACCCAATCGGATCCGAGGTGACATACCGTCCGGTTTCAGGATCATAATACCGGTGCCAGTTGTAATGCAAGCCGGTCTCCTGATCGAAATACTGCCCCGGAAAGCGCAACGGGTTGGCCACGGTGTTGAGGGTGACCTGGGCCTGGCCGAACGGCGTGTAGTCGGCCTGCCAGACGGTGTTCTGATCGTTATCGGTAATCAGTTGCGGCGTGCCGAGGTGGTCGTTGTGGAAATAGTAGGTCTTACTTAACCTTTGGACATCAAGGTTATATTCTTCATATTGTCGAAACGTTATATACGTTTCTTCAACATTAACAGTACCTTGAGTCAACACGGTTCCATTGGCTGTGTTTTGTTCTTCGATACTGCCATATAGCCTAACTCCATGAAACCAAGCATCTTCGTAAGGATTGAGATGACTGTAAATATCCGTAACAAGCTGATCGCCATTGGCTATTTCCGTCCAAACAGATTCTGAACCGACGGCAACATCATGAGTTCCACTATATCCGGAAAAAGCGTAGGTATTATTAATCTCCGAATCGACACCAAAGGTGATCGTACGACTCGGCATATCGACCGATAAATAATTGGTTGCTGTGGCATTGAGTGATGTGTATACACGCTCGGATACCGGGGTAAGCGGATGTGGCTTTAAAAAATAGTTCAAAAAAGCCAGGCTGATATAGTTGGGGGGATCGGTTAATGGATTCCCCGTACCAACATGCTGCAGTGTGTTGTTCTGAATACTGAACCATACATTGTAATCTACGGTATTTTCAGGGCTGGGCTGGGTTTGCCCGCCCAGTGATACGTAAAGTTCAGACTCGGTTTGGTTTAAATTGATGTTATTTTGCTCAAGCACCACACCTTGACCGTCGTCATAAATGAATCGTTTTTCTTGATCATAAATGGTCAGGGTCTCTGGGCTGCCCGGTACCTGTAGGCGATAACCTTCCGGCTCAAAAAATGCCAGCGGGCGACCATGAGCAAAAACATATTCCCGCAGGGCTTGGCCTGTCGCATTGGTTTCGGCCAGCAGTTGGCCGTTAAGGTCGTAATGATAATAGGTGGTCACGCCGCCGGTGGTTTTTTGCACCCGTTGGCCGAAGGCGTTGTAGCGGTAGCTGGCGATGCTGATGTCGTTGGTGTCGAGCACTTCGGTGAGGCGGTTGTGGTCGCCGTAGCGGTAGTGATAGTGGCCGTCGTCAAGGGTGTTGCCGTTGCCGTCGTACTGGTATGGACGGCTGGCGGGCGTGCCGCCGTCGATTTGTTGCAGCCGGTTGCTGTCTATCTCGATCTGATAGTTTTCCACCAGCCCAGGTTGTTGTTTGAGTTTACGGTTGCCGTTGGCATCGTAGGTGTATTGCCGCAGTCCTGTCACGCCGTCGGCTTGTTGCAGCCGGTACAGATCATCGTAGCCGTATTGCTGTGACGGGGTGGCATTCAAAAGATCGTCGACAGTATCCACGTTGCCCGCCGGCTCGTAGTGATAGCCGCGGTCGAGCTTGCCGGCCAGCGTCTGCCGGCTCAGGCGATAGGCTAGGTCGTAATCGCGGTCTTCGACCAGTCCGTTGCCGAAGGTGCGGGTGGTGAGCGGGCCGAAGGGCCGATAGTCGAGACCACTGGCCAAGGTTTGGGTTTGTCCGTCCAAGGTGCTGGTGATCGTGCGGATCAAGCCGTCGGCATCGCGCGGGTAGTCGACCGTGCGCTGGCTGGGATAGGTGATCCGGATGAGTTGGTCGGCGGCGTTGTAGGCATAGCCGGTGGTGTGTTCAAGGCCGCCGCGTAGCGTGGTGTGGGCGATCACGTTGCCGAAAACGTCGTAACGCCAATGGCTGTCGCCGCTGCCGTCGTGCACGGTGGTCAGGCGGCCGAGGCCGTTTTCGCCGGCCAGGTTCTCGTCGTAGACGTAAACGGTGTCCAACGCGTTGTCGGGATAGTCGATCAGGGTCAGGCGGTTGAGCGCATCGTACTGGTAGGTCACGATCACGCCTCGGCCGTCGGTCTGGCTGATCAGGTTGCCGGCATCGTCATGCAGATAATCGAGCGTGCCGCGGTCGGGACTGCTTTCCTGCAGGCGGTTGCCGAGGTCGTCGTAGATAGTGACTGTATTGGCTTGGTTGGCGGCCGTCACTTGCGCCAGCCGGTCCTGGGTGTCATGTTGATAGGTGACGGTCTGGTTCATTGTATCCAGCACCGACTCTAGGCGATCGAGCGGATCGTAGTGATAGGTGGTGGTGAGGTCGTTGGGATCGGTTTCCGACAGTAGGTTACCGACCGCATCGTTGATTAGCTGGGTGATGTCACCGGCGTTATTGATGGTCTGCAGGCGATTGCGCAGGTCGTAACTCAGCTGCAAATCTTTCTGCAGCACGCCGTCCGGGTCTTTGTGTTGTTCGCCGCTGCGGTTGCCTTTGACGTCGTAGCGGTATTCGATGCGGTTACCCTGGCTATCGCTGACGCTGCGCAGATAATGTGCTATGTCATAGGTGTAGGTGATCACCTGGCCGGCGGCGCTGGTGAATGTTTTCAGTTGCCCGGCATCGTCGTAGCGGTAGCTCGTGGTTCTTGCGACGCCCTGGCCGGTCGGCGGGGTTTCGATGACGTCGTAAAGGCGGCCGCGCAGGTCGTAGACATAGGTCGTGACCAGGCCCGAGGCATCGGTTATTTGGGTCAAGCGGCCGTTGGCGTCGTAGCTGTCGTAGCCGACGGTGTGTCCCAGGGCGTCGGTCACCGTCGCCGGCCGCCCCGCAGGCGCCGCCGGTGGCGCATTCGTAATAGGTAATCGTTGTATGGTCGTCGACATCGGTGCGCGGGCCGTCGAGCAACGTGACCTGGCCGGCGCTATTGTATTGAAAAGCGGTTGTGCGGCTGATCGGGGTGCCGTCCGGGCGGAAGCCGTTTTGGGCGATCGACTGTACGGTACGCTCGGGATTGTAGACCAGCACGGTTTCCCTGACCTGGCCGGCCGCCACGCTCGGTTCGCGGACCAGGGTCAACAGGTCCAGCTCGGGAGACAGGTATTCGTACTCGGTGCGCCGTTCCTCGGCGGTGCCGGCCGCTTCGTTTTTGGCGATCAGTTGGTTGGTCGCATTGTATTCGAAGGTCGTCACACGGTTTTCGGCATCGGTCACGCTGGCGACGTTGTTGTTGCCATCGTAGCTTTTTTGCA
>JBNLFT010000189.1:0-5186 GCA_050305675.1 Methylococcaceae bacterium | reverse complement strand
GTCGGTGCAAAATGCAAATCGGCCAAGGCTCCGGTTAGTTTGCGATTAGCCTCTTCGGGCCAGGGAGAATACAAATTGCGGGTCCGCAACCCGGCCTCCACGTGGCCAACCGGTATCTTCTGATAGTAGGCTGCCAGCGTCGCAGCGAAGGTGGTCGAGGTATCGCCGTGTACTAATACCCGGTGGGGCTTGAAGTCCGCCAATACCGGTTCCATGCCGCTCAGTATCGAACAGGTGATGCCGGTCAACCCCTGGTTCTGGCGCATGATGTCCAGGTCGTATTGCGGCGCAATGGCGAACAAATTCAAAACCTGGTCCAACATATCCCGATGCTGCGCCGTCACGCATACTCGGGCGTCGAACCGGAGATCCTGTTCCAACGCTTTGACAACCGGAGCCATTTTAATGGCTTCGGGACGCGTGCCGAATACGCTCAATATGCGACATTTGTTCATGATGCTAGGACCCGATCAAACGAACCAGTTTTTCTCCGCTGCTACGCCAGCTGAACTGCGTCTCAACGAACGTGCGATTAGCCTGGGAAACCAGCTGCTCAGAGGAAAGCGACAACAACCGGCAAGCCTGCTCGGCCATGACGTCGACTTCGTCGCCGACGATCACTTCGCCGGCTGGATATTCCGAAATACCTTCCATCGCCGCGGAAGTCGCCAACACCCTCTTTTCCATCGCCATCGCTTCCAACACTTTGTTCTGGATTCCCCTGGCGATCCGCAACGGTGCGACCGCGATCGTGGCATGCGCCAGATAAGGCCTGATATCCTCGACCCGGCCGGTCACAACGACGGACCGGTCTTCGGCCAACGTCAGCACTTCTTTGGTCGGTTTGGAGCCGACTATATAGAACTTGGCATGCGGAACTTGCGCTACTATCCGCGGCAAGACCTGTTTGGCGAACCAGACGACTGCATCGACGTTGGCCCAATAGTCCATTGCACCGGTAAATACGATGATTTTCTCTGCCTCCTGATAAGGATTTGTCCCATCCGTCTGCCGGCTGAAATATTCGCTGTCGACACCGTTGTTGATTGCTTCTATCTTGCTCGCACTTTCCGGCGCCAACTGCTTGAACAAATCCGCTTCCTGTTGCGAGACAAAAGTCGAAACGGTTGCCCGTTTTGCCAAGCCTCTTTCGAACTCCAGCAGTTTCGCCGATTCCCGCCGATATACCCAACTTTCAGGCCAACGTTTCTTTTCTGCGTACTGACGCCATTTATCCGAATCGACGTCGACAAAATCGGCATATATCTGCAGATTCGCTTTGCCGATCACAAATTGCCCCATGACAGAGGAGTAAAGCACGACTTTTTCGATGGCATTAGCGGAAATCGTCCGCTCTATCCAATCCTGCATGTCGGTATTAGCGTAGTAAGGTAAACTAAGGGCATCGCCGCGGACTAATCCGCTTAAACTTCTGATCTTCGCCATCCTCGGCGACAATGACAGACAAAGCATCTCCCGACAATGACCGTTCAGGTTGTCACGGTATTGCCAGTCCTCCTCATCATCGATAAAGGTCCCCAGATATACGTTAAAATGCCCGGACAGGGCTTTTAAAAAATGGTATGAACGGATTTTGTCTCCCTTGTTGGGGGGATATGGAATTCTGTGGACCAGAAACAAAATATTTTGCATATAGTGTCGTGAGCGGTTCAACCCAGATCTTTCGCTAACCACGGCCCAACCGTCTGGCTGGCGAACAATGGCAATTTCTTCCAGGCGGCAATAAAGAGCCGGTATTTAGGATTCAGGGGATTGACGTCAGGAAGTTCTGTTGCATTGACGAGCTTGAATTCATAATACAGCGGTTGCGGCTCGAATCCCCAGTGTTTCTTAAACCGATACGAGCCCGTTCCTTCTTTACTGCGGCCATAGTCGAAAATCTTACAGCCCCGGGCGACCGCACGTCGCATCACTTCCCAATACATGAAATCGTTGCCTTGAACCGAACGCGCCGCATCGGTCCCCCCACCGTAATACGGCAACACTTCTTCTTTGAAATAAAAACTCATCACGCTGCTGATCAACTGCCCCTGTTTATCGACTACAGTGAGAATCTCACAATCATCCCCGAACACGTCTTTCAAGTTGATAAAAAATCGCTTCGAAAAAACCGGTGTACCGAGATTACGAACGCTCTCCGAATAGGCCTGATAAAACCGATCGGTGTCGTCATCGGTTACGCTGATCAAACCGGCGTTGATCCCTTTGCGAACCATGGCCCTTTGCTTACGAGGAATAGCCTGTATATTGGCTTCTTCCGTAGCAAGCAACTCTTTGCGAAAGGTCACATACAGTTCCTTATAGGGTCGTTCCGGAGTTTTCCTGCTTTTGTTGCGCATTTCCAAATAGTCAACCCCAAGCTCCGCGGCAAGCTCGCAAGCTTTACGGTCCAGCGCCGTCGCTGTTTCCGAATCGTCGGCAACAATCCCACCGTAGACGCAAAAGGAAGTCGAGCATAACGAATTGCCGAACAACAAACTGTTGATATGAACCAGCGGCAAAATGCCGGTAACCGCCCCGTTTTTCTCCGCATATAAATAGTAGGTCTGGTGTCCGAACGAGCGTCCGATGACTTCCCGCCATCCTGCCCGATGAAAAAAAGTAGCCTCCTCGGACCGCTCGACGTAGTCGTCCCACCCTTGGGATTCCCCTCCTTCCAAATACTTGATCTTCATCATCCGTAGCAATGCCCCAAATACAATCTAATCAATGAAAACATGTTCCATAGTATCCCAGTTAAAATCCGATAAAAGGGCTCTAATACGTTCTTGCATCTTGTTTAAATTCAGATAATGACGAAAGCGCGTTTTAACCGCCAAGCCTTCCTGTCTTGGTTGGTCGGGATCGACTTCCCAAGGATGGAAATAAAAAATAGCCGCCTGTCTTTCTTCGACGTTAATCTTTGTTAAAGCCCACCTGGAAAAGGGATAGGGATAAAAACGAAAGAATCCCCCGCCGCCACATGGTATGTTTTTCTGCAATATTCTAAATGTCGTAATCGGGATCTCTTTGAACGTAGGAGACGGTAGCGGAGTATACGCAAACCGGGGAGCATCGGGAATGCCGTATAGGTCGTGTTTGACCGGGTAGATACTGGAACTGTAACGAAACCCTTCATCGTACAGAATGTCATGCGCCCACAAATTGTTTCGATTGATTGAATAGCTGGCCGCCCGGTAACCGATCACCGGACGACCGGCGATATCCTCGAGCAGACTCTTCGCCAACCGGATATCTCGGCGAAATTCTTCAGGCGTCTGCTCGGTCACCCTTATATGGCAATAACCGTGGCAAGCCAGCTCATGACCTTCACTGACGATCCGTTGGATTAATCGCGGGTAACGTTCCGCCACCCAGCCCAAGGTGAAAAAAGTCGCCTTGATCCCGAATTCGGCGAACATATCCAAAATAATATCGGTATTGCGTTCCACCCGGTGAGGTAAAACGTCCCATTGGCGCTTATCGATATAAGGTTCAAACGCGGAAACTTGAAAATAGTCTTCGACGTCTACAGTCATCGCATTGACGATAGGGGACTGATGGTGATGCGGGGTAGCCATAATTTTCAATTATTCGCCGTCGGAATAGACATCTTCCATATCCAACTGGATCAGGATCGCTTTCCTCAACAAGGCCTGCTCCCTTTTCAACCTCTCACTCAACTCGAAAACGCTTTTCTCCAGCGCCGCGACCTTCTGTTCGAGACTTCCGTCGACCATCGACACGGCAGATAGTTGCGGGGCTTGTAAATTTTGTTTCGGCGGCTTCATCGCCTTAAAGTCTTCCTTGATCTCCGAAATCACTTTTTTTGTCGAATCCAAGTCGAGATGGTTCAGTTCCTCCAAAAAACCGTAAAGCAACAACCTATCGCAAACGGTGTTGATCCTCCGTGGAATTCCCTTGCTGAAATCGAAAATTGCTGCAATCGCCTCGTCATGGAACTTCGGATTTCCCTGCCATCCGGCTTTCTCCAATCGAAAAAAAATATACTCCCTTGTTTCCTCGATACTCAATGCCTTCAATTGATAGGTGGCGACTATTCTTTGCCTGACTTGTTCCATGTCCGCAGCGAAGATGCGTTTGCCCAATTCTTCCTGGCCAATCAAAAACGTTTGAAAAATAATATGCCCTTCCCACTCGTAATTCGAAAGCATTCTTAATTCTTCAATCGACGGATTTGGCAGATTATGTGCTTCGTCGACAATCAGCAACACCCGTTTTCCCTGCTTAGCCTGCTCCTTGAAGAATCCCTCGATTCGGTTCAACAAGGTCGCCTTGGTATCGTCCAGTTCATAACTGATGCCGAATGTCGCCGCCAACATGCGTAACGTGTCCTCAGCGCCCACACTGGAACTGACTAGCGAACCGATCACGACGGACTGGTCTTTTTCCAGAAACTTTCCAAGTTCCTTGACTAACATGGTTTTCCCGGTACCCGGCACACCGGTCACCATCACAAAACCTTCTCCTTGCGCCAAACCGTAGCGTAAATAGGCCTTAGCCCGTTTGTGACCGGAACTATCGAAGAAAAAATCCGGATCCGCGTTCAGTTGAAAGGGATTTTTAGTTAACTTATAAAAATTTTTGTACATTTAGAATCGAATTGACAAACTTGCGGTAATTCGGTTTTCCGTGAATTCGTTACTGCCTAAATCGGACTGTTGGTCTATATATCTGTAATCAACCCGTCCATTCAGATAACTGTAAAGATTCCTGGTAATGCCTAAGCCCGCCTCAAAACGTTCGTCCGTAGTGGCATCCTGCCCTTGGGTCGATTGCCAAAGAAAACGGATGTTCGAACTGGATAGACTGCTGAAACTCCAATTCCAGGAGCCACCAAAACCGAGGACTTCTTCCTGATTCTGACTGACTTCGAACGTTCTCCTTTCCCGGTAGGCATTGAAATTGAAAACGCTTCTGCCGGTAAAGAACGTTGCGGTTAAATCCCCTCGTTTGCTGATAAACACCTCGTCGGTCAAAGTAGGCAAATCCGCGGAAAAACTAGAATCAGCATTCAATATATTTTCGGCCGCCTCGATCGCCTGCAGCGAAACATCTTCCGCAGGAATACCAAACACCTGGCTTAATTTCTCGGCGGTTGATGTGCCAGTGACCTGGTTAAGAAAATCGGTACGGGAAATCCCGAATAATTGCTGGAAAGTCCC
>JBNLFT010000188.1:0-5196 GCA_050305675.1 Methylococcaceae bacterium | reverse complement strand
CTTCAACAACTCCTGTTGCTCGGCGGTTTCCACGCCTTCGGCGACGACTTTCATGCCCAACTTATGCGCCATCGCGATAATGGCTTCGCAGACCACCAGATCGCTGGAATCGGACTTGAGGTTGCGGACGAACGACTGGTCTATTTTCAAATAATCGATGTCGTAATGCTTCAGATACGCCAGCGAAGAATAACCGGTGCCGAAATCGTCTATCGCCACTTGGATGCCGGTATCCCGGAACAACAATAATTTGTCGTTGACGATCTGTTTGTTGCTGAGCAGCAAGCTCTCTGTGATTTCAATCGCCACAGCGTCGCCGGAAAGACCAAGATGACCCAGTTGCTCTATCCAACCCTTATAGAAACTCTCGTCGTTTTGAAATTGCACCGGAGATTTGTTCACACTGACCTGAAAATCGGCTCGGTAGGCTTGCCGCCAATGCCTGACTTGCAAAGCCGCTTGGTGGAATACCCAATCGCCGATTTCGACGATTCTGCCGGTTTCCTCGGCGATCAGGACGAACTCGCTCGGATTAATCAAGCCTTGCTGAGGATGCTGCCAGCGAATTAGCGCCTCGGCTTTACAAATGCGGCCGTCGGCCAAATCGACGATTGGTTGGTAGTAAACCCGGAATTGGTTTTCGGCCAAAGCGGTCCGCAAATCGTTCGATAGGCGCAGCCGTTTTTGCGCCAAATCGCGCATCGCCGGCGTATAGTAACTGAAGCGGTTGCGGCCTTGGTGTTTCGCCGCATACATCGCTTGATCGGCGTTCTTGCGCAGCTCCTCGACGCCGACGGCATCGTCCGGAAAAAACGTGATGCCGATGCTGGCCGAGATGTAAAGAACCTCCCCGTCCAAGTGAAACGGCCCGGACAACTTGTGCAAAATACCCTCGGCGATGCGCTCGACATTGCCGACACCTTCCAGCTCGGGAACGATAATCGTGAATTCGTCGCCGCCCATGCGGGCGACGGTATCGGTTTCCCGCACGCAACTGTGCAACCGCTGAGCCGCTTCCTTCAGCAACTGATCGCCCATGTCGTGGCCCAAGATGTCGTTGATCTCCTTGAAGCGGTCGAGATCGATGAACATCAAGGCCAAACGCAGCCGACTGCGCTTGGCTTTCTTGATTTCGTGATTCAGCCGATCGTTAAACATGCGACGATTCGGCAAACCGGTCAACGAGTCGAAATTGGCCTGCATCCAGATTAACTCTTCGGCCCTTTTCTTATCCGTGATATCGGAGAACAATGCCACCCGGCGATAACAAACGCCGTCTTCCCGGTAGATACTGTTGATCGTTAGCCATTCGGCGTAAACTTCGCCGTTCTTGCGCTTGTTCCAGATCTCGCCTTGCCAGAATCCGGTAGTGTTGAGCTTGTCCCACATCGCCTGGTAAAACGTCTTATCGTGCAGCCCGGAATTCAAGATGCGCGGGGTACGCCCGACCACCTCCTCCGCACGATAGCCGGTCAGCTCGGTAAAAGCAGGGTTGATGGTGATAATCACACCGTCGGCATCGGTGACCAGCATCGCTTCGGCGCTATTCATATAGACCAGCGAGGCCAGCTGCATGTCTTCTTCGGCGCGTTTGCGTTCGCTGATATCCTCGACAATGGACCAGATATAGCGTTTGCCGTCGCCGTCGGCGATCAGAACGCCGTTCAAACGCACGGGTATCCGCCTTCCGTCGCGATGCAGATACTCCTTCTCGTAGGGGCCATACTGTCCGTCTTCCTCGAGCGCCTGCAACTGACGTGCCTCCCGGGTCGCGTATTCCTCGGGAGTCAAATCCCAATAACTGAGTTCCTGCAAATCGTTCAGCGTATATCCGACCATGTCCAACAAAGCGTCGTTGGCTTCGATAAATCGCCCGTCCATGGTATTTCGCGCAATCCCCAACGGCGACATTTCGAATAAAGCGCGCAATTTTTCTTCATTTTCCCTGAGCTCCCGGTCCGCGTTCTTACGTTCGGTGATAAGCCGGCTAATGCCGATCGTGCCCAGCAGCTCGCCTCGCTCGTTCACATACGGGGTTTTCGACGTTTCGAGACACTCGCGGCGGCCGTCGGGATATACCACCCATTCCTCGTTGACCTGGGTCCGGGCGGAAGCTATGACCTCCCTATCCCGGCGCCGGAAAAATTCGGCCATCTTCGGGCTCAACAAATCAAAGTCGGTCTTGCCGATCACTTGACTTTCGTCGAGCCCTAAAAATTCCTCGCACGCCTTGTTACAGCCAAGATACACGCCCTCGGAATCTTTCATAAAAATCAGGTCGGGAATAGTGTCAATCAAGGTTCTGAGCAAGGCCTTTTCGTTGCCGCTGCGTACCTCCAAATTCCGCAATCGCCGCTCGCTATCGGTCAAGGCCGACCTCAGCGTCAGCTCCTCGATTTTCGCCTGCTTTAACTGCAATTCAACGATTTGCTCGTGGATAATCTTGTTTAGCAGGTCGACATACTGGCCTTCGGTATGCTTGACGACGTCATGTTCGCTGACGACCGCCAGTGTCTCGCCGTCCGCATTGACCACGACCAGATGGCGTATCGCCTCTTTCTGCATGCGTTTCACGACGTCGACGACGACTTGATCGGGGGTGACGGTGGAAACCGGCGAAGACATGATATCCCGGACGCTGATCGATCTCTCCCTGCGCCGAAACAAGCGCACCATATCGCGCTCGGTGACGATCCCTAAGGCGCGGGTCCCGCCGACGACCACCGCGCAACTGACACCCCGATCGTGCATCATTGTAGCCGCTTCGACGACCCTGGTATCCGGGGCCAGCAACAACACGGACTGGTCCATGATTGCCGCAACCGTGCGCAGGCCTATGAATTCCTCGACGCCGGCGTTGCGGCGGAAATCGGTCTCGGTAACGATGCCCGCCAGACGGCCGTCTTCCTCGGTTACGACTAGATGGCGAATGCCGTGCAATACAAAAAGATGATACGCATCGCGATAATCGCTATCGGCGGCAACGGTGACAAGGTTGGCCGACATCAACGTCGACACCGGCGTATCCTGGGGAGCGTCCTGGCTCAGTAATCGCACTATATCGCGTTCGGTTAAAATCCCGGCCGGCTTGTCGCTTTCGCTGATCAACAATGAACTGATGCGATTCTGCGACATCAGTTCGACGCATTCCGACAAAGGCGCGGTAGGCGGAACCTGGATGACATCACGCGTCATAAGCTGAGCGATTGTCTTATTCATAGTCCATTAGTTGTGTAGGAGTTTGCTGAATAATTGTCATATAAAAAGTAAGGACATGTATTATATAGCAAACACGCATGTAATCCCGGATAGACATTCAATTCTCCGAAGAAGGTCCCAGAAGAATAGAAATAGTTGAATTTTCGCCGATGAACGATACGATATTTCTCGATCACCTCCGCCAACGCTACGATGCGGGAGAGCGATTTCGCTTGTTATGCTTCTGGGACGAACCGGCGCCCGAGGACGGCAGCGTTTCCAAGGCATGCCTGAGCCAATGGTTCGAGGCGGCCATCGTGATTGACGGCGTTCGCTACCCGACCAACGAGCACTACATGATGGCGGCCAAGGCGCTATTATTCGGCGACCGGGAACGCTTCGAACAAATCGTCGCCGCCCCGTCGCCGGGACAAGCCAAAGTTTACGGCCGCAAAGTCGAAGGGTTCGACGAAGGCGTTTGGTGCGGCCACCGCTTCCGAATCGTCTGCGAGGCCAATCGCGCCAAATTTACCCAGCATCCCGCACTGGGGAAATTTCTGCTCGGCACCGAAAACCGAATCTTGGTGCAAGCCAGTCCGTTCGACCGCATCTGGGGGGCCGGTTTGAGCGAAAACCATGCCGACATCGAGAATCCAAACCATTGGAAGGGGCTAAATCTGCTCGGTTTTGCCTTGATCACGGTACGGGACTACATGCGTCAAACCCAATAACTGGACCAGCTTGAAGGCCTGACGAGCGTCCTTACCTAAGCGGCGAAACGTTTGTCGACCTTGTTACGCGATCCGAAACAAACCAGAGCCGCAACAGCCAGCAACATAGACGCCGCGCTCGGCGGTAACGGAACCGGCGACAAGTCTATCGACGACAACAACCAACCTTCTCCGGTCAAACCGAGGGTAAGTTGGGAGATCCCGTTGAATCGATCCGAAAACGCAATGCGGTCCAACGTGGAGGGAATGCCGTCCATCCGCCACGAAAAGGTATCCCCAGTGTCCACGGAAATACTCATAAAATCCAGGCCGCAAAAATTCTGTCCGCAGGCGAATTGGTAATGATCGTATACGGCCAGAGCGTTTAAATCGAACAGGGCTCCGTCGGCACGGCTAATCATCAGCCAACCACCCGGCCTGGCAATGCCGGAACGGGAGCCGACATAAAGCCCGTCCGGTAATTGAGATGCGGGCATGGTTCGAAACGACGAGAAAATCCAGCCGTCGGGCGTGTGTAAATCCTTTGTCGTAGAGGTAAAGCTAAACGTCCCTGTCGACGTATCGACTAATGACGCGTGTGCAAACGCCGGCACAACTAGCAACATTAAAGCGGCGAGGAGTTTCATGGTGGCGATTTTCCTTATGGCGAATACTAAATGAAGCGGCTTTGCCGGCTAATCTTACAACATTAGTGAGTAACATTAAAAGTCAGTCGCAGCGCGGGTTGGCGAAAATTCCCAGCTCGCAGTAATAACTTAGCGCGGCGCCGTTCTCCGGATTACAGGTTTTATCGAGTCGAAAACACGCTTCGGGAACCGGTCTTCGATCCGCACGATGCCGCATAGGTCCACCCTTCGCATCCGATATCCCGGTTCGTCTTATCCGGCACTTTGCTCGCCGATGCGTTATCGGTTAATCTGGCCGCTATTACTGTGTGGAGGCGAACGGCGATGGATCCATTCATGAAAGCGGCTATAGAGGAAGCGGAAAAAGGCCTGCGCGAAGGCGGTATCCCGATCGGCTCCGTCCTGGTCCATCGGGACCGAATCATCGGCCGCGGCCACAACCGGCGGGTGCAGAAAGGCAGCGTCGTGCTGCACGGGGAAATGGACGCGCTGGAAAACGCGGGCAGGCAACCGGCAACCATTTACCGGGAATGCACGCTATACACCACCCTGTCTCCGTGTCCGATGTGCAGCGGCGCGATTCTGCTTTACGGCATTCCCCACGTCGTCGTCGGCGAAAACCGGACGTTCAAAGGAGACGA
>JBNLFT010000187.1:0-5207 GCA_050305675.1 Methylococcaceae bacterium | reverse complement strand
CAGTAATTTATTAAATTGTCTCAATTATACGCAAAAAGTCAGTTAACTCTTTGCCACGTAACAAATGCTTCGTATAAAAATCAAGCATTATTACTTTATTTTTCATGACAAAATGAGCGCAACTAAATTTCCATTTTAGCCACGAGTTTAATTTACCGGCATTACGCATCTCATCGGGAAACATCATAAACCAGGTCATCAAAATCTTGAGGTTTAATCGCTTGGCGAAATGAAAGGCGGCAATATCTTCTACAATGATTTCTATTTCACTAAGAACTTGGTCGATAGACTCTTTGCTTAGCATCTTGTTTATCTTGTTGATTGCACTAGCCTTAAAAAAATAACAACCACCCTGGGTATATTTAAATCCGACATAATGTCCATCTCCAATTAGATCGGCGTTACTTCTCTCGACAAGCCGAAATATGCGATCATTAAAAAAAAACACGTCTGCATCCACTCTGGCAATAATATCTTCATCGTTCGCATTTGCAGATGCCATACCGTATGCGCGCCAAATATTGCTTATTTGATTCGAACCCCAGCCCATGCTTTTTGGCCACGAAATCACTTCAGTTCCTGGGATCAATTCTTGCAATACGGCTATCTGACGTTCCGATAAAGGCTGTTCCTCATCATTAAAAATCACTACACTGTAAGGAGTATCTTTTATATGGTTCGCTAAGCTATGCAAAGAGCAATATAAATATTTGAAATACGATGCGCAGCAAAAATAACACAAATAAAATCTGCGTTGAGATTGAAGGGGGCTTTTCAATATTTTATTTTTTTTAACTATGTCCAATAAAAAATTTGGAAATTGCTTGATTCGTATAGGTACCATTTTTCCCCTTTCGATCTGTTCGTTATTTATCAGTTAAATGGGCTAAGATATTCTCCATCATATACAATAAATAAAATCTAAGAAGACATTAATTTCCGTATTTCCGCTTTCGCCAGGTTGGGGTAGGTATTTGCCTTGAATCTGCAGTCCCCAATGAAATGCACGAAACAGGTATAGGGCAACTTCATTTTATTGCAATCGGCGTATTTGGGATGGGGCAACACTGCTGCTTTGTCGAGGTTGGCGACAGTGACGTTGGTCATGACTTGCTCGCTACCCCATTCGTGCCATTTCGACCCGATCAATTTTTCTATTTGGGTGGAAAACTCTACGATAAATTCTTTATTTATTCCGCCTTTAGGAAAGCCGGAAAAACCCGCGCATCCTCTAACATATTTTAAATTTTCACTGTTTTTTAGTTCCGAGAAATACGCTTCGGCAACCATTTGTACATGGCCATTTAAGGATTTGCCGACATTTTTTTGTACTCGTTCCGAACAAATATCCATCGGTTCGATTTCTTGGTCATCCCAGGTGCCGATTATGAAGCCGGTATTGGTTTCGACGTGTTCGTTGACTTCGTCCAGTGCCGAGAGCGTGAGCGTATCGCTATCCAGTTGAATAACATAGTAATCTTTCGTGAAATGGACAATGGCCAGGAGTCTTTCCCAACAGCCGCGGCTAGGGCACGCCGGTTCGGCATAGTCCGCCGCATCGTAAATATCCGCTATCGGTATTTGCGCTTTCAACCTCGCAATATCGTTTTGATCCAGCGAACCGTCGTTAATAATAATCACTTTGGACAAAGGGACCTTTTTTGCGAAAGATTTCGCGGCAATTAAAAACATTAAGACGTCTTTATGCTGTAATTGCGTCAGCACGGCGACGGGTTTGTCAGTGCTTTTGACTATGGGCGGTGTTTGATCTACTTGCCGGCAAGCGACTGAAAACAGGTACCGGTTTAATTTGTCTTTAAGGCTATAGAACATTTTTTAGGTTTCTATCGTTGGGTAATTAGCGGACGTCGGCTCGGATATGCTTGATCGAGTGGATCAGCTGTCAGCGCCGCATAATATACGCGCTACTCGTGAAACCATGTAACGCGTTCTTTCAAGGTGATATTTGCTAGCAAGCCGTTATTTAAAAGTTTCTCCAGTTCTCGCTCATGGCACAGTTGCCTGTCTTTAACCTGGTACAGTTTGCCCTTGTCTTTCTGGATTGCGCCTGGTTTTTCACCGTGCTCCAGTTTGTTGAGGAGTTCTTCATACACGGAAGTACTGGATTTTACCGCTCGCCAGAATAGCATCAGTTCCGTATCGTTTTCCCTTACTTCAGGGCTGACGTGGGCGATCAGGTTGCCGGTATCGATTCCCGCATTAATATAGTGGATCGTACAACCGACCTTTTCCGGCTCTCGGTTGTATAAAGCCCAAAAGGTGCAGTCGGCTCCACGATATTCGGGCGACAGGCCACCGTGAAGGTTGATAATTCCGAGTTTACCTTTTTCCAGCAACGGGCCCTTGAGCAACGAGGTGCCGAAAACCAGGATGACGTCGGGTTGATGCCGGTCGATAAGAGACAATACTTGTTCGTCGTTGATGTAGGGGACTTCGACTCGCAGGTCGCTTCGCTCAAGAGCGGGCTCCCGGTCGCCAAAAAAGTACTTTGCTTCCGGGTTGCCTCGATATCGCTTTCGATCCCTTAGCCAGCGCGATACTTTTTGCAGCAGCTTGTTAGGGTTTTTTAATAGATTAAGCAGCTTTTTGACGAAATCATGGCTGCCCGATTCCTGGACGATTGCAAGCGGCTTGCAAAACTTGCATACATGATTGGCGAAATACAGATGTCTCGGCGATTGCCCGCACAAAATGATTGCTGAAAGGTCGGACATCGCGTTAACTCCTGTTGGTTTCCGGTATGGACGTACCAGTCATTCGTATCATCAGGGCATCGGCAAAAAATTTGGCGGCCCAGTTCGGATATTCGAACATCGAATAGCGGCCCCACACGGGGGCCGAGCCGGCTATTGCGCCGTCCCTATGGTCCTTTTTGCCGGTAATGCGCTGGTTGGACTTAATAAAACGGATACCCAAATCGGCGTTTTGTTCCAAGTCTTTTAAACCGCAGGCGTGCGATAGCCTCAACCAAATGATGCTCATCTGTGCCAATCCGGTTAGGCAGCAGTAGTGGGCTTGCGCGTTCCAGCGCTCGTCGTATCTGCCGGCCAGCCAGCCGTCTTGCCTTTGTTGAGCGGCCTGCGCTTGCGAAGCTTTAACGGCGGCGTCGATCATAGGCTGATTTTCCAATAGAATCCCACACTCCAAAATACCCCTGATTGCATAGGCGATATTGTGGGTAAAGGGGAGGCCGTCGCTGGTAAAGGCATTGGCTTTAAACCATCCCGATTCGCACTGTTGGCTTAAAGCCCATTCGATGTTTTTTACCGCGCCGTCGACTAACTCTTTCTCGTCGGCTATCATGCCGGTCCGCAACAAGGCCCAGGCCGCCCGGGTATTGTAGGTATGCGGTGTATCGTTATGTACTGAAGTCCGCCAACATCCGTCGTCGTCCTGTTTGGAAAGCATCCATTTTCCCGCTTTAACGGCGGCTTTAAGGCACTGATCGCGTTCGAAGTTAAGATAACCGGCCAGCATGCCGTGCATGATTTGCCCGGTATTAAAGATAACCGGTTTACTGCCGCTTTCGCCAAAGTGGCCGGGAAACGAACCGTCCGGACTTTGGATAGACAGTTCCCATTCGATAATCTGTTGGGCGCGTTCTTTTAACTCCGGATTTGCCCGTATTTTGGCCGCCGCGAGAAACGTTTCGATAATATATCCGCTGGTTTCCGGATAGCTGGGTAACCAGCCGTCTTCAAAGCTCCAACCGGCTGAGACGCCGCCCCGGTCCTGCTGGCTACGGCGTTGATCTTGGGCCGTACATAACCAATCGAGCACTGCCTTAAGGTGCGTCTCGTCGTCATTGACCGGTTGCCTGCTTAACCCTTTGAGATCGTCGAAGACGATGCTTAGGTGCTCCGGTCGCCAGGGTTTGTACCTACGAGGGAGGTCGATTATTTTACTGATGATGTTCGACATGAGAGGGTCATCGCTCCTAGCGTTTATTGTTATTTTCTTCAATATCGTCAACTATGTTGGACCGGCTCGGTAATCATCGGTGTTTCGTCGTTCCCGAATTAGATTGAGGGTCGAACTTTCGATACCACTTGTCTGATTTTACCCGAAGGCTCCGGTGCAATTCTATCAACCAAGCGTATATCGATATCGCATACCTCGCCGAAACGCTCCTTAAATTTTTGCTCGACAACCGGTAACGCCTTGTTATTCCACACGGCATTGCCGACGATTAAAATCTCAAATTGATTTATATCGTGTTGAATGATTTTAAATTGTTCGACTCCCTCGGTCTCGCGAAGCACGTAAATGGCCGCCAGAGCGTGGACAATGGAACCGTTTTCATGAACCAAGAAATCCGTGCTACGACCGATGACTTCCTCAATAACGTGCAGCCCCCTGCCGTCCTTATCGTTTTCGTCCGCAAGTTTTAGCATGTCTCCGGTACGGTATCGTATGAAAGGTTGGGCTTCAGAACAAAGACCTGTCATCACGGCTTCTCCGGTTTCCCCCGCTTTGACCGGATTACCCTCCGGGTCGAGTACTTCCAGAATGATGCTTTCACTCATTTGCAGCATTTGCCGGTGCGGATTTTCGTGAGCCGTAAATCCGATGTCTCGGCTCCCGAATTCATTGGCGACCGGTGCGTTAAATGTGTCCTGGATTAGTTTCCTTTGGTCGGGATAAAGGGGTTCACCGGTTGTGCAGACGACTTTCAAGTCCGGCAGGTTGGTCTTAATCGAGTAGGTTTGAGCGTGCTTTGCCAATAACGCGATGCTGCTGGCGTAGCCGTAGATACATTTGGGCTTGAATTTTTGTATGCATTGCAGATAGCGATCCATGCTTTCCGGAGACATGGCAAAGGCATTTAGAACCAACTGGTTTAGCAGGCGGTCGCGGACCGTCTTAATTTTGTCGGTTTTGTTGAGTTCGACCGGAGCGCCCCATAAATAAACTTCGGGGTCGCCGACGTTGACCCCCCACCAGCGTCTGGCCCTTATCCTGCCGGCCGCATCCGAGGCCTGCCGCCAGCGCCCGAAATTAAAAATCAACGGTTGGCCGCTCGAACCGCCGGTGCTGTATTGTTTGCTGCCTCCGGGAACGCCTTGCCAAATCATCTCGGCGCCGTGAATTTGGGCGTCTTTTTTGGTCATTGTCGGCAAGCGACGAAACTCTTCCAGGCTGAGTTGCTCGGGTTTCAATTGCGCTACTTTGATCCTTTCGGCATG
>JBNLFT010000186.1:0-5228 GCA_050305675.1 Methylococcaceae bacterium | reverse complement strand
TACCTGATCCAGGCTATCAGTCTCGACTTGTACAACAAACTGGGAGCGTTCATTCAGTTAATCGTCGTCAACTGCCTGATCCTCGGACGAGCCGAGGCCTTTGCGTCGAAAAACGCGTTCGGCAAGGCGGTGATCAGCGCGCTGGGTATGGGACTCGGTTTCAGCCTGGCGCTGGTCATGATCGGCGGGGTGCGGGAGTTGTTGGGCGCCGGCCAGTTCTTGGGCTACCAGGTTTTCAGCACCAATTTCGAGCCCTGGGTCATCATGATCCTGCCGCCGGGCGGCTTCATCGTTCTGGGTTGCTGGCTGCTGCTGATCGGCTACCTGGAACAACGCCGCAGCGGTAAAATCACGGCGGCCGAGGCGGCTTCGCATTGCTCGGTGCCGCAACAACGTTAGGCCTTGCGTATAGCAGACCGACAACCAGCGTTTCCAATGCGGCCGAGCAGACTGATCTCGAGCCGACTAAACGCGAGTTTACAAGAGAATTGCCATGAACCCCGAATCACTCAGCTTTATCTTTCTCAGCGCCTTTTTGATCAACAACTTCGTGTTGGCGATGTTTCTGGGCCTATGTCCGTTCGTCGGCGTTTCCGCGAAACGCGACACGGCCTTCAACATGGGGCTGGCGACCACCTTCGTCATGTTCGTCAGCTCGGTCTGCGCCTACGGCATCAACCTGGTGCTGACGAAATTCAATTTGGAATTCTTGCGTCTGATCAGCTATATCGCGATCATCGCCTCGTCGGTGCAGTTGGTGGAAATGGTGCTGAAAAAATTCAGCCCAGCGCTGTTTCGGGCGTTGGGCATCTTCCTGCCGTTGATCACGACCAACTGCGCGATCCTCGGCGTGGCATTGTTTCAAACCGCGCGCGGCTATGATTTCCTGCAATCGATCGCCTTCAGCCTGGGTGCCGGCGCCGGTTTCGCACTGGCGATCGTACTGATGGCGGGACTTAGAGAAAAGCTGGAGTTATCCAACCTGCCTAGCATTACTCGGGCCGCGGCGCTGAGCATGATGTTGGCGGGTATCTTGTCGATGACCTTCATGGGCTTCGCCGGCCTCGGCGGTTCGGCGGCGTGATTGTTCCCCGCCCGCTCCTTTTCCAGGCGACGCCGGAGACTCGGGCGCCGCGTTGCGACTTTGCCATTAGTAACGGGAGGCCGACATGCTTAATTTTCTGATCGCAATGGGGATCATTTTCTCGTTGATGCTGGGTTGGATACTGGTGCAACAAGCGGCGAGAAAGTACGCCGCCAGGCATCCCGAGTTCGGGCCGGCCAAGGAGGAAGGGCTAGGCTGCGGTAAAAACTGCGGCTGCCAGGCCGGCAGCTGCGATAAAGAGAACTAATCCGGATATTCACAACGGCGATTAAGGTATTCGAAATACGCATGTTAAACCCAAGGGCTGGGCTTTAAATGCGTATTTCGAATAGAAAGGCCGCCTTTGTGAAATATCCGGGCTAAGCCCTCAGACCGCTTGCGTTTCCTGCCGAGCGGCGAAAACCGACTGCCCCAAGCTTGCGATTAAACCGGCAAACAGTCCGTTATCGGCTTCCGCAACGGACGCCGCATCGTGGTCGTGATCCAACGCGCCGATGCCGGCAAACAAATCGTTGAATGCCTGCCGCGGATCCGACAATTGCTGTAATCCGGCTTGAGCATCGGCCAGCATGCTCCTGGCGCCGGATAGAAATTCACCCGCCCGGGCCAACAAGTCGCCGTCGACATTTCGCTCCGGCAACGCCGTCTGCCGGTAGGCGGCCACCGCCTGAATCGACTTCTGCATGCTCAAATCCAACGAGAAACCGGCAATTTGCTCGCTATCGAAACCGGCATTCAACGCATGTTTCAATGCGGCCTTCTGGTTTCCGTGAAAAAAGGCGTTACTGATCTTATGCATGTTTTGCATGACTTCGCTCAACGCTTTTTGTTCGTCCGCGTTTAAATCGCCCTCGATCGAAATATTCAATTCGCGACGGAATGTCGCGTCTTCTTGAAACGCGTTCAAATACTGTCCCGGTTGCGATGCTTGCAACGCGCTCCGGTTCAGCGCGGTCGATTGTTCTAGACTGAGGGTGATCAAATCGCCTTGTTGGGTTTCGATCTGCAGTTGCAGCGAGCGGCTCGACTGCATCGCGACTCCCTGAAACGCCATTTCGGCAACCGCTTGCGGCTCGCCGGCTTCCAGCGTTTGCAGACCCTGCATGGTCAAACCGATGGTCTTGTCGACATCGGCCGCGACCTGCCCTTGCAAGACGCCCAAGCTTTGCAGTATGTCGCTGGCTTCGGAAAATCCCCGTTGCAGGCCCTCCCTGACCTTGGAAAAGAATTCGCCATCGTCGTGTCCCGGATGGGATTGCCGAAATTGCCCATAAGCCTGGCGCACCGAACCCATAATACGGTCGGCGACGGCCTGAGGCGTAAAATCTTCGGCCTGCAGGCCTTTCAAACTCAGCCCGTCCTGGTTCAACATTTTTTCCAACCGATCGATAACTTTCAGATCGACGATTTTTTGCGGCGACACCCCGGCCTTGCGTCCGTTCCCTTCCAACGAGTCCATTCCCGTTTCCGGCAAGCGATGATGGTGGATGTCGTGGCGGAAACCCGAATGGGGCGCGGCAAAGACCGGATGCGACGATGATACAAGCATAAGGACACCATAGACTGGGTAAGGCTGTCTATGTGATCGGCATCACATCAGGAAACTTTAGTGACGAAATCCGTTCGTTGTCCGTTTCGATCGATCAAGCCTCGGCGTTTGCCGCGCTGAAATTGTTCGATACCGCAATCGAGCACGGTTCGAAGCCCCTCGACCAGGGTAAAGCGATCCAATTCGTCGGCGTTAACCCAGCATGCCTTGCTGACGTCGCTTTGCGCGACCGGTTGCGGGTCATCGTCCGTACATTCGGCGAAAAAATCGATAATGACGTAGTGAAACCCCTCCAACCTTCTCTCCACCACGGCCAAAATATTGTCGATACGAACCGCTACCCCCGTTTCTTCGAGCACCTCGCGGCGGCAGGCCTCGACCATGGATTCGCCGGATTCCTGCTTGCCGCCGGGAATCGACCACAAACCTCGCGCCGGCGGTTTGTCGCGCCGGATCAGCAATAGCTGTCCCCGCCGGTTGAATACCACGGCACCGATCCCTATCGCCGGCGGCGGAGTAAGTTGCCTACTGTTGCGCATGGTCTATTATTGAATTATTACCCGAAACAACGGTCATTGAGCATTATAAAACCAACAATAATGAGGAGGGATGTATGTCCAACATAACAATCCGACAAATTGCCGTTTTCTCGGTACTATTCGCTTTCTCCAACCCGTATGCCGGCGCCGCCGATATCGAAGCCGGCAAGAACAAGGCGGCCATGTGCTTCGGCTGCCATGGATCGGAAGGCGTCAGCAAAAATCCGATGTTTCCCAGTTTAGCCGGGCAAACCGCGATGTACATCGAAAATCAATTAAAGGCGTTCCAATCCGGGGCGCGCAACAGCCCGACCATGAAGGGCATGGCCTCGGGCCTGAGCAAACAGGACATCGAGAACCTGGCCGCCTACTTTGCCGGCGTCGCTCCGCAAAGCGCCGGCGGCGACAGCGGACTGGCCAAGAAAGGCAAGGACAAAGTCGCCATGTGCCTCGGCTGCCACGGCAACGACGCCCAAGGTCGCGGCCAATTTCCGCGCCTCGCCGGTCAACAGCCCGCTTATTTAACCAAGCAATTGCTGGCTTTCCAGAAAGGCGACCGGGTCGGCGGTCCGATGGGCGCAATCGCAAAAAGTCTATCCGAGCAAGACATTAAGGAAATCACATCCTACCTCGGATCGCTGAAATAGAGGTCTGCTAACCTGCATGTTCAGCGCCGATTAAGTTTTGTCGATTAAGCTTACCCTCAATATTTTATACATGAATTCGAGCCTATGAATATGAACGCTAAATTACTTTTGATTCCGTTGACCGCGCTGTCCATTAGTTTCGCGCAGCCGTTGCTGGCCAAGGGCAATCCCCATGAGGGCGGTCCGGACTCCCGCTGGCGCAACAGCAACCAACAATCGGACGACTACAGCACCCGCGGCCGCGAACGCGCCGAAGAACGGCACGAACTGAAAAAGCATAAGGAATATAAAGAGAAATATAAGGAAAAGAAACAAAAATACCGCGACGACTATAAGCAGCGCCGCGAACACTACGACGACAAGCACGACCGTTACCGCCGCCAGTACGAGGAGGAACGAAACGGCTTGGACCGCCGCGACTACCGCCGCTACGACGACAGCCGCTACATGCAAAATCCGGTCGATACCATCATCGACCGCAACGTCAACGACGCCAAATCACGGGTCGACGACTTGCACCGCCGAATGATCGAGGGGATCGACAACAAAACCCGGGAATTCACCGGCGTCGATAGCCGAGACCGATAACGCGAAACTCCTTCCTCGCAACTTTGCTCCTACCTGACACGGATGTCTATTTCAAAAGGCGGTTTCCCCGCCTTATTTTTTACCTGCGCGCAGTACCTCCGTCGCGGCTTCCCCCGTGCCAGACAAATTAAATCGCGGCGCTCCCACCCCTTAAATCAATCGGTTAAAGCGGCCGATGATTAACGCGGATCCGTATCTTCCCGGAAACACTCATTAATCCGGCATTTCCCGATCCGGCGGTCACAAAATTCCGTTAAATGCTTTATCATAGGCGGCTGACGAAACGCTTAGAACGCCTGAACAACAATAATGAATAAAACCACTGTCCGCGCCCCGGACCGGAGTCTTTCCCTGATCTTTCTATTCGCCGGCACGCTGTTTATAAGCGCCACCTTGATGTTCGTGGTCCAGCCGATGTTCGGTAAGCTCCTGCTGCCGCTGCTCGGCGGGACGCCGGCGGTCTGGAATACCTGCATGGTTTTTTACCAGATGTTGCTGTTTTTGGGCTATCTCTACGCCCATTTTCTGGCCGTCAGCCAACGCAGGAATCGCCAGATTCAGATACACGCGGCGGTTTTGTTGTTCAGCTGCATCGCCTTGCCGGTCGCGCTGCCCGAAGGCGTCGCCCCGCCGACCGAAAGCAACCCGACGCTGTGGTTGATCTGGACCTTGTTCGTCGCCATCGGCCTGCCTTTTTTCGTGGTCTCGACCACCGCGCCGCTGTTGCAAAAATGGTTTTCCAAGCTGGGACACCAGACCAGCAGCGACCCCTACTACCTTTCCATAGAGATCGGAAGAGC
>JBNLFT010000185.1:0-5319 GCA_050305675.1 Methylococcaceae bacterium | reverse complement strand
GAAGCCGAGGAAAAGTTCGGTTTCCTGCTGACCGCTTTGCGTTACGGCTGTCCGCCGCACGGCGGCATCGCCTTCGGTCTGGATCGTCTGGTGATGTTGATGACCGGTTCCACCTCGATTCGCGAGGTTATCGCCTTCCCGAAAACGCAAACGGCAGCCTGTCCTTTGATCGATGCGCCGGCGGTGGTCAACGACGCGCAGTTGCGGGAACTCGGTATCCGGTTGCGCAAGAAAGTCGGCAAAGAAGGGGTTGAAGACGACTGATCGCCGTCGCCGCAACCCCCATTCCAAACTGTCCGCGGGGCCGTTTTCGGATCTCCGCGGCTCTCGTCGATGTGTCGTGTCAGGGAATGAATGACTACCAGGGCGGTCTTATTTGTATTTATTGGCAGGTTCGCAATGAATTCCACTCCATTTCCGATTCAAAACTACGCGTTGCTCGACGACGTCGAATGCGAGGCGCGCATCGTCGCCGCGAAGAAAAAACTCAACGGCCGCTGCATCGTCCTGGGGCATCATTACCAGCGCGACGAGGTTTTTAAGCATGCCGATATTACCGGCGATTCGCTTAAGCTGTCGCGTGAAGCGGCGAAGTCCGACGCCGAATATATCGTTTTTTGCGGAGTGCATTTCATGGCCGAAGTTGCCGATATCCTGTCGCGGCCGGAACAGATTGCAATCCTGCCGGACATGGCGGCCGGCTGTTCGATGGCCGACATGGCCAACAAAATCAAGGTGCAAAAATGCTGGGACGAGCTGGCGCGGGTGATCGATGTCGAAAACGCGGTTACGCCGATTACCTACATTAATTCGGCGGCCGATCTAAAGGCATTCTGCGGAAGGCACGACGGGATCGTCTGTACTTCGTCGAATGCCGAGAAAATTTTGAATTGGAGTTTCGCTCGGAAGGAAAAGGTGCTGTTTTTTCCCGACCAGCATTTGGGCCGCAATACCGGTTACCGTATGGGAATTCCGCTGGAACAGATGGTAACCTGGGATTTCGACAAACCGATGGGCGGTTTGACCGAGCGGCAGATCCGCGAGGCGAAAATGATCTTGTGGAACGGGTATTGTTCGGTGCATCAGGCCTTCAAGCCGGAACATATCGATGAATTCAAGAAGAAGCATCCGGATACCATCGTCATTTCTCATCCGGAAGCCTGTTTTGACGTGTGTCAGAAGTCGGACTATATCGGGTCGACCGAAAACATCCTGAAAATCGTCCGCGAGGCCGAGCCGAATACGCGTTGGCTGGTCGCGACCGAATTGAACCTGGTCAACCGCTTGCACGAGGAATGCAAGGATCAGGGAAAAAACGTGCATTTCATGGCGCCGACCTTGTGCATGTGTTCGACGATGTTCAGAACCGATCCCCAGCATCTGGCCTGGGTGCTGGAAAATCTGGCCGAAGGGCATGTCGTTAATCAGGTTGCCGTACCCGGGGAAGAGGCGCAATTGGCTAAGAAAGCACTGGACAATATGCTGCTGGCCAGCTGAGTCCACCGGAACACGCCTCTTCCTTAACCTCCCGCACCGAGGTATAAGCCGTCATCGCCTCGGCCGGCGGCTTCCGTGTCGCCGATGTCGCCGGTCAAGACCGGTCTTGCCAAGTCGAATTTGCCCGGAAGCTTCCGCCTGCTCTCGTGGCATCATTGCAATCCGACTCGGTCGACAATGCCCTTGTTGCAACCGCCCGCGTTCTCTCGCGGCGCCTTTACTATCGAGTGGCCCAGCGCCAGATCATCGGAAGTGCCTTTCAAGTTGACAGTAATTTCGGTGATCAATTTGCGGTTGCCGTCTTTTTTGCAGCCGATGCCGATTCGGGCGCCGGCACCGGTTCCGAACGCGTCGTCGAATGCGCCGCGGATTTGCGAGGCGCTGATTTCCCTGCCGATGTTTTCGGCAAATAGCCGGCGGACGGCGGAGGCGTTGAGTTCGTCGATCAGCCTGATCGAATCCCGGAAATAGTCGTCGGCCGGTTCGCCGTAACAAGTGCCGTGTTTGGTCCACTCATGGCGCTGTAAAAAGGACTGACTGCCGGGCATGACTTTCTCCAGTTGCTCGCGGGTTGCCGAGTCCAGCTCGACGGCGGGAAGATCCCGCCAGCGGCTGTCCTTGTCCGTTTCGACCAATGCCGGCGCCACGTTGCAGTAAATGTTGTTGCGCGGCTGCGGCCATAGGCCGTGCAGCGTGAAATTCGAGGCGTCAAATCGGTCTTCGTGCTGGCTCGTGCATTCGGGTTTGTTCGGCCGCGTTTCGCAGAATCCGGCCTGCCAGCTGGCCGCCAGCACATAGCCCGTTTCCTGGGCGGCCGGCGGCGGAGGCGGTGGGGACGGCGGTGTAGGCGCGGGAGACGGCGGTGGCGGGTTGGAGGCCACGGGAACGACATGTTCGCCGCAGTCGACGGCCACCCAGCGCCTGTTCGGTGTCGCCTTCGTTTCGATCAAAAAATGGCTGGCCTGCTCCTTGTTTTTACCGATCAAGTCATAAGCCCGGTCGATTTCGGTGACGACATGGCCCGGATTGGTTTCCCGGCGGAAGGATTGATAGGCAGGACATTCGGAACGGGCGATGAAGTAACCGCTGAGCGGAATTTGGGCGGCGGCCGGTGTCGCGGAAACCGCGATAAGCGTCGCCAGGGTGGATTTACCGAAGAGTTTCATAACGCGGCCCTCGCTTAGCAAGTAAACTATGTGGCCGATTATAGCGCGGTCGCGGATAACGGCAAGCGGCAAAGCGATCGCCGGCGGCGAGTCGGCATGCCGCGTAGGCGACGATAGCGTCGGATACACGGCGGGTCTGGCCAATTGCGTTTGTTATCGCAATAGTAACAAAGGTTTTTGGGTTTTCAACAACATCTTTTGGGTAAAGCTTCCCAGCAACATATCGCGCAATCGGGTATGGCTGAAAGCGCCCATGACGGTGAGTTCTATGTCGTGTTGCCGCTGGTAGTTGCACAGCTCCGTTTCGGCCTTGCCAGTTAACCGGACAGCCGTCACGTTGATATCGGCGTTGGCCTTAAGCCGGCCGAGGGCTTGTTCGAGCAGTCTTTCCGCCGTTTCCTCGTCGTTGTTGACGCAGACCAAGTGACAGTTCATATCTTTGAACAGGGGACTGGCCGCCACCATGTCCACCGCTTTGTCCGCGGCCTTGCCGCCGTCGTATGCGATCATCATTCGTTCCGGGGTTTTGAAGCGGCCGTTGACGACCAGAATGGGCCGGTGCAGGGAACGGATGATAGCTTCGAGTTTGGCGCCGATTTGGTCGGATTGCTTGTCGTGGACTTGCCCCCGCAATCCCAATACCAACACGCGGATGCTATCTTCCAGTTCGATCAACGATTCGATCAGGCCGCCGTGGCGTTGGTTGCAGAGCGGTTGTTCGATACCGGCCTGTTTAACCCGTTCCTTGGCGGCCCGCAGTACCAGTTTGCCTTTATGCAATTTTAGTTTGCTTTGTTGCTGTTCCAGCTCGATGATGGTTTCCAGCAGATGTTCCTGGCTGCCGAGTCCGATACTGCCCGATAGATCGGAACTGACCGCGGTCTCCTGGTGGTGGTCGATGGTGTGCAACAGTTTCAACGGGGCGTCGACCCGGCGGGCGATCCAGGCGGCGTAATCGCAGACCGCTTCGGTCAAGCTGGAGCCGTCGATGCAGGCTAGTACTTTGGCTTGTTGGTTTTCCATTAGTGACCTCCCATCACTCTTTCGATTTCTTCGGGCTTATCGTGTATGCCGAAGCGGTCTATGATCGTCGCACTGGCGTCGTTCAACCCTATCAATTCGACATCGGCGCCTTCGCGGCGAAACTTTATCACGACCTTGTCCAGGGCGTATACGGCCGAAATGTCCCAGAAATGGGCGTGGCTGAGGTCGATGACGACCCTGTCAACCGCTTCCTTGAAATCGAAATAGGCAACGAAACGGTCGGCGGAGTTGAAAAATACCTGGCCGTGTACCGAGTAGGTACGGATATCGTTATCCTCGTCGAGGCTGGCGTGTACATACATAAAGTGGCTGATTTTGTTGGCGAAGAACAGCGCTGCCAGAAGCACGCCGACGAACACCCCCAAGGCCAGGTTATGGGTCCAAACCACGACGATTACGGTGGCGATCATGACCACGTTGGTCGATAACGGGTGCCGCTTCAGGTTGCGTATCGATTCCCAGCTGAAGGTGCCGATCGATACCATGATCATGACCGCAACCAGCGCCGCCATCGGGATTTGCCGGATCCATTCGTCCAGAAATACCACCATGATCAACAAAAAGATGCCGGCGACCAACGTTGACAATCTGCCCCGGCCGCCCGATTTAACGTTAATTACCGATTGCCCTATCATCGCGCAACCGGCCATGCCTCCCAGGAGGCCGGCGCCGATATTGGCGATGCCCTGGCCCTTGCATTCGCGGTTTTTGTCGCTACGGGTATCGGTCAATTCATCGACGATGGTCGCCGTCATCAACGATTCCAGCAGCCCGACCACGGCCAACGGCAACGAATAAGGCAATATGATCCCCAAGGTTTCCAGCGTTAGCGGGACATCCGGCCACAAAAACACCGGCAGCGTATCCGGCAACTGACCCATGTCGCCGACGGTGTGGATATCGAGCTGTAGATGAATCGCCACCGCGGTCAGCAACAGGATGCAAACCAACGGTGAAGGGATGGTCTTGCCGATCACCGGCAAGTACGGAAACAGGTAGATAATACCCAGGCCGGCGGAGGTCATGGCGTAAACGTGCCAGCTGACGTTGGTCAGTTCCGGCAATTGGGCCATGAAAATCAGTATCGCCAGGGCGTTGACGAAACCGGTCACCACCGCGCGCGAAACGAAACTCATCAGGCTGCCCAGTTTCAGGTAGCCGGCGGCGATCTGGAACACGCCGGTTAACAGGGTGGCCGCCAACAGGTATTGCAGTCCGTGTTGTTTCACCAGCGTCACCATTAACAAAGCCATTGCGCCGGTTGCCGCCGAAATCATTCCGGGCCGGCCGCCGATCATCGCGGTGATCACGGCGATACAGAAAGAAGCGTATAAACCCACCTTCGGATCGACCCCGGCGATAATGGAAAAGGCGATTGCTTCCGGAATCAACGCCAGCGCGACGACTGTTCCAGCCAGTACGTCGCCGCGGATATTCCCCAGCCAGTCCTGTTTTTTGGAAAGTAAGAGCATGTCAGTCCTGTTGATAGTTATGAAATAGGTGTCTACGCCAGGCCGACCAGGCCTAGCCAATCGATGGCGGCGGACCGGTCAGCGGCCCTGAACGAGAGGGTGCTCGGTGATGTGGGCTTTGATGCGTTCCAGCAAGTGAA
>JBNLFT010000184.1:0-5511 GCA_050305675.1 Methylococcaceae bacterium | reverse complement strand
AGCCGACGACGGTATCGGCGCGCTTGAAGTAGGCCTTGGTGTAGACGACCCAGTCGGTCTGCATTAGTGAATCGAGCATCGTATTCGCTTCATCCGGACGGGTGACGCGCGACAGTTGACCGCTTTGCAGACTTTGCCGCAGCCCCGTAACCATTCGCCCCCGAAAAAAGCGCGACAGGGCCTTGACGGGAAACAGGTAATTGCTTTTTGCCGAGTTCCATTGGCCCGCTTCGGTCAATGCGCCGCCGGGAACCAGGCAGTGCAAGTGAACGTGCCGACTCAGATTTTGCCCCCAGGTATGCAAAACCGCCGTCATGCCCAAGCGACCCCGCAGCCGTTTGGGATCTTGTCCAAAATGGTCCAGAGTCTCCCAGCCGCATTGAAACAAGAGCCGGTAGATCACGTCAGGGTGCAATTCGACCCAACCGTTGAGCGTATGCGGCAGGGTGAAGACCAAATGATAGTAGGTGACCGGCAAAACGGCCTCTAATTGCCGCTCCGTCCAAACGTGCTGAGCCTGTCCCTGGCATTGAGGACAGTGACGGTCCCGGCAGGAATGATAGTGCGGTTGACCGTATCCACACTGATTGCAATGGAGTTGCAATCCGCCCAATGCTTCGGTCCGGCATTGCTCAATATGCCAGCAGGCGCGTTGCTGCACGGGGTTCAGTGAATGCTGAACCTGATAGTCAGGCATAAAGCGTTCGAAGACAGCTTGTAATCCTGTTGCCTTAGTCATGGCCCGCCTCCAGACGGGCCAGTAAGTCTGCGCCGGTCTTGCCTTCCTGGTGACCCGGAACCCAATGGGCATAACGCAGGGTCGACTGGATATTTTGATGTCCAAGCAGACGCTGCAACTGGTGGATGGGCATGCCTTCTTCCAATTGATGCGTCGCATAGGCATGGCGTAAGCTGTGAATGCCTCCCACTTTATCAATTCCCGCCTGCGCTTTAGCCCGCTGAAAAATCCTCTGCGCCGTCTCAATACTGAGTGGGGCGTCCATTTTTCGTCCGGGAAACAACCATTGCGGCGGACGCAGCAATTGCCAGTAGCCGCGTAATAGCTGGAGTAAGGTGGCCGACAGAATGACGGACCGGTCTTTGGCGCCCTTGCCTTGTTCCACCCGCAGCAGGCGACGCTCACCATCAATGTGACGAACTTCCAGGGCAACCACTTCGCTCACCCGCAGACCACAACCATAGCACAGGGTCAAGAGCATCCGGTGCTTAAGATTAGTCGGCGCCGCAAGGATTCGGGCAACTTCACTACGCATCAGTAATTCCGGGATGCGCTGATCTCGTTTAGGCACGTGCAACGTGACACCAAAACTGTCACGGCCCAGCACATGCAGATAGAAGAATCGAATAGCGTTTAAATAAAGGCGACAGCTGGCGGACGATAAATTACGTTCTTTCACCAGGTACAAAAAGAACGCTTGTAATTCTTCTCCGGTTAGTTGATCGGGCGAACGGCGGTAATATTTGGCCAGATCCGTCACCGCGCTGAGATAACTGCGGTGGGTTCTGGGGGACATGCCACGCACCAGCATGACATCCATCATTTGTTGACGTAACGGGCTCATCGTGCTTCTCCTCTATTAACAGACCAATAGCGGTCTGGGAGGAGTGTGCAACAATCCGTTACAAATGCGAAAACATTAGGGTTGGAAGGAAGCGGAAGCCACCGCGAAGCGGTTTAGTTCAACCATTGATTATCAGGTCGATTTTCCTTGATAAGTTGATAATAACCGGTAATTCGGGCACTTTTTCCTGCGTATCCGGAAAATCGGGCATTTTTGCCTTGATAAGTTGATATTAGCCGACAAATCAGGACAATCGGCCTGCATATTTTTGAGAACGACATTAGGCGTTAAATTATTTTGTGTCAAGCTTTGTATCCGATCATCGGCTCGAATATCTGATTTGTCATCTAGGATGAATTTTGCGATCGACAACTTGCGCATCGATAGCGCTAAGAGGTTAAATCGATTGCCGAATATTACTGCGTGATCACGCGCGAATCTGGTATACATGAATACCGATCGACAAAATCCCCTGAAATCGCGGAAAATTGATCGATCGGTTATGCGGCTGATTCGAATCGGATGTGCGGATTTTTTAAGAGCCGTCGTTAACTTTACGGGAGCGTGCGGAATGAATCGTCAGTTGGTCTATTTGATAAAATCGCCGTTGTTGTGGCTGTTTTTTGGGATTGTTTTAGGCCTGTCGGGCTGCGCCACTTATAGCGATAGGGTTGCCCCGGTGCCTTTGCCGAGTGCGTTTTCGCAGCATGTCGACGTGCAAGGCGCGCTGTTGGCGGCAACGCCCTACGTCGATGCCGACAAAGCCGAAGACGCTTTCGGTTTCGACGTCCGGTCTGCCGGCTTGTTGCCGGTGCGCCTGGTAATCGACAACCAGAGCGGTACCAGCTTGGCGATACTCGCCCAACAAACCTTTTTGATCGACAAGGAGGAGCAAGCCTGGCCGCTGTTGACCCAGGAGCAGGCTTATCGACGGGTCGAGAAGGAAGTGGAAATCGGCGAAACCTTCAAGGGTGCGGCGAAGCCGTCGCTGATGTTGGGTGCGGCGGGCGCTGTTGCCGGCTTCGCCATCGGTATTTTAACCGGTGAAAACCTAGGAGAGACCGTCGCCAAGGGGGCGGCGGTCGGCGCAAGCGCCGGGGCGCTATACGGCGGTGTGGCCAGGCATCAGGAATACAACGACGAAATACGCAAGGATTTGCTGCACAATTCGCTGCGCAACCAACGCGTCAAACCGGGCGAATTGGCTTACGGCTATTTGTTCTTTCCCGGCCGGGACGAGGCTGAATCGGCGACGGCCTTGCGCCTGGGCTTATCCATTGGAGATAAACAACAGATCGTAACGATTCCGTTGTTCGAACACTAACCGAACTTTCGATCGAGCAGGGTCTCGAACTGCTCGATCGGAACAGGTTTGGCGAACAGGTAACCTTGAAATTGCCGGCAACCGTGCCTGACCAGGAACTCTTTTTGCTGCAGCGTCTCGACCCCTTCGGCGATCACCTCCAACTCCAATTGCTGCGCCATGGCGACAATGGTCCGGACAATGCCGGCGTCGGCGGGGTCCGTTGCGACGTTGCGAACGAAGCTTCGGTCGATCTTGAGTTGGTCGAACGGCAGTCTTTTCAACGAGGACAGCGAAAAATAACCGGTACCGAAATCATCCAGCGAAAATTGCACGCCGATCTGCTTGAGCGCTTTCATGTTGGCGACGGTCTCCTCCAACTGATCCTGTACCAGATTTTCGGTCAGCTCCAGCATCAACCGCTTCGGATTGGCCCCGGTGCTGTTCAGGGTGTCGATAAATTGTTGCTTAAAGCCGGCTTGCTTGAATTGGCGGGCACTGACATTGATTGTCAGTTGCAGTTGCCTTTTGTTGCGATCTCGGCCCCATGCCTTCAACTGGTTACAGGCGTTTTCCAACACCCACTGTCCGATCGGCGCGATCAAACCGCACTCTTCGGCTAACGGCACGAATTCGGCCGGAGAAATGACGCCGTGTTCGGGATGCTCCCAACGCAGCAGTATTTCCGCGCCGCGCACCCGTTCGGAATCGTCGACCTGGATCTGATAATAAAGCTTGAGTTGGTTCTCAGGTAGCGCTTTTCGCAGTCCGTTTTCCAGCTTGGTGCGAGCTTCCACCGCCGATTGCATTTGCGGATCGAAAAAGCGAAAGGTGTTCCGGCCAGACACTTTGGCTTGGTACATGGCGATGTCGGCGCGCTTCACCAGGTCTTCGGCAGACACATGATTACCGTTGTACAAGGCAATGCCGATGCTGGCCGTATTCGAATACTCGGTACCGCCAAGTTTATAGGGGCGATTAAGCGCCGCAAGAATTTTTAGGCAGGCCGTTTCGGCGCGAAACGGCGCTTGCTCCGGATCGGCGCTTAGGTCTTTCAGCAGCACGATGAATTCGTCGCCGCCAAGGCGCGCAACGGTGTCCACTTTTCGTACGCATTTTTGCAGCCGCTTGGCAACCAAATGCAGCAGCCGGTCGCCTTTTTCGTGGCCGAGAGTATCGTTCAGCGTCTTGAAATTATCGAGATCGAAAAACAGCACCGCACCGTGACTCAGGGTGCGACGACTTTCCTCCAAGGCTTGGTTCAGACGTTCAACCAGCAGCCGCCGGTTGGGTAATTCGGTGAGCGGATCGTAATAGGCCAGATTTTCGACTTTCTGCTCGTTTTTCTTGCGTTCCGTCAGATCGATGTCCATGCAAAACATTTCCGCTTCGCGTCCGGGCACACGGACCATGGCGTGCGCGGAAAATACTTCCACCGGCACCCCTCCTTTTGTGATGCGGGTTTCTTCCGCCCCTGGGATCGCTTCCCCGGTAGCAAACATCCGCCGCACGGCTTCGTTGGCTTCTCTCCTTTTCTCCGGCGGAATTATCAGCTCGCTCATCTTGCTGCCGATAGCCTCCCGCGCCGTATATCCGTACAGCGATTCCGAGGCCCGATTCCAATAATTGGCCGTCCCGTCGGCCGAATACCCCTGCACCGAAACCAACGGAATCGTTTCCAGCAGGCTGCGAAAGCGAATCTCGCTGTCATACATCGCCGCTTCCGCGTTTTTTCGTTCCGTGATATCGAACAGAGAACCGATATACCCTAAAAACGCGCCCCGCCCGTCGTAACGCGGAACGCCGTGAACGATCACCCATCGAAAGGCGCCGTCGCAGCGTCGCAAGCGATACTCCAGGTCGAATTCCCGGCGGGTGTCGAAAGCCGCCCGATAAGTATCCAGACAACGCTGCCGATCGTCGGGGTGCACGCTCTCGGCCCAACCGTTGCCGAGCTCTTGCTGCAAGGTACGCCCGGTAAAGGCGAGCCAAACCTGGTTAAAATAATTGCACAACCCGTCGGTCCCCGACATCCACACCAACACGGAGGCATTGTTGGCCAGGGTACGAAACAGTTTCTCGCTTTCCTGTAGTGCCGCGACCGCCCGGTTTTTCTCGCTGATATGCGTTGCCAACAACATGCCGACCGTCGACATGATCAACATATAAATCGAAAAACCGGCCAAATGCGAATCGGCGAGATCGGAGCCGAAATACCCAATGCCCCGGCTCGCACCCCACAAGGCCTGAACCGCGATCATCAACAGCACGGTCATCACACCGTGAGCCCCCAGACGAATGGCGGCAATTACGACGAACAAAAACAGCATGAAAGCCTTGGGATACGGCCCGGTGACGCTGCGGAACCATTCGAGAAATATTATCTGTCCGGCGAGAAACGTCAGACCGACGACGAGGATGACTTCGAACAAGACTCGGCGCTTGAACCAATGCGAAGGCGGCCGCCGCCACACCAGTAGGAACGTCGTGATCAACACCAGACCCAACATATCGGCCATCCACCAATGGAGCGTAGCATGCAACCAGGACGAGCCGGCGAGGGCTCCGGACAACACCATGCTCGAGCTGCCGGTCACGGCGCCGATGGCCGCGAGCAGCGGCGAT
>JBNLFT010000183.1:0-5538 GCA_050305675.1 Methylococcaceae bacterium | reverse complement strand
GAAGCTTGCATAATGGTCGAGGTTGGCGTACTTAGCCTCCCTTATGTCGACGTTGTAAAGTTTTATGACAGTTCTGATAAACAGGTTTTTCCAGATTTTACATTCGGAATGCGTTAGCCGCGACATTGCTTTTGACAAGAAATGTTGCGGTAATAGGTATTGCGGCAGGACGGTTAATAGTTCTTTAATGGTCATGGTTCATTATCTGCGGGGATTTTTCCGCTCAGAAAATAAGCAAAGGCGATGACTTCGGCGACGGCAACATATAGCTCGCGCGGAATTTCGTCGCCGAGCGGGACTTGGGCCAGGATTTTGGCCAATTCCGGTTGGTGCTGCATCGGTACGCCGTGTCGTTCGGCCAATTCGAGAATTTGTTGAGCGGTGATGCCTTCTCCCTTGGCGGTGACTTTCGGCGCGTTGTTGCCGTCGTATTTGAGGGCGACGGCTAGCTCGCTGGTGTAAAAAGTATGACCGCTCATTGCCGACTACGGTAGCGATACCGGTTGTGGCGGGCGCCAGCTTGGGCTACGGTGTTCGACCACAACCGTAGTGTAGAGACCGCCGCGGACGTTGAATTCGGCACGAATGCGCATGAAACGGGGATCAGTCGCGGCGACCAGGTCGTCCAGAATTTCGTTGGTGACGGCCTCGTGGAAGGCGCCCTGTTCGCGAAAGGACCACATATACAGTTTTAATGCCTTAAGTTCCACGCACAATTGGTCGGCCACGTATTCGATCGTGATCGTCGCGAAATCGGGTTGCCCGGTTTTTGGACAAAGACAGGTGAATTCGGGAATTTCGATATGGATAGTGTAGTCGCGCCCGGGGTTGGGGTTGGCGAAAGTTTCCAGTTCTTTACTCGGTTGTGTAGTCATCAGTTTTCTATAAAATTACAAAAACGAATTCTCGTGTAATAATACACGGTTCGGTGAAACATCAGGTTGCATATTCTACCAGTTATGAAGCTGGAAAAAATCAAACTTTCAGGTTTTAAATCATTCGTCGACCCGACTACGATCCCTATCAACGGCAATTTGACTGCGATCGTCGGCCCTAACGGTTGCGGCAAGTCGAACATCATAGACGCGGTGCGCTGGGTGATGGGAGAAAGTTCGGCCAAGCATCTGCGTGGCGGCAGTATGGCCGATGTGATTTTCAACGGTTCGTCCACGCGCAAGCCGGTCGGCACGGCTTTCGTCGAATTGGTCTTCGACAACAGCGAAGGCAAGGCGGGGGGCGAGTTCGCCAAATACAATACGATTTCGATCAAGCGCCAAGTGAGCCGCGACGGGCAGTCGCTGTATCATCTGAACGGGTCGCGGTGCCGCCGCAAGGACATTACCGACTTGTTTCTCGGCACAGGCTTGGGATCGAGAAGCTACGCGATCATCGAACAAGGCACGATTTCGCGCATGGTCGAGGCGAAACCGGAAGACTTGCGTATCCATATCGAGGAAGCGGCGGGTATCTCAAAGTACAAAGAGCGCCGTCAGGAAACCGAGACACGGATGCGGCATACCCGGGAGAATCTGGAACGCTTGGACGATTTGCGCGAGGAAGTCGACAAGCAATTGAAGCATTTGCAAAAACAGGCGGAAAAGGCGGAAAAATACAGCGAATTGAAAGAACAGGAGCGCCAGTTCAAGCAGGAACTGCTGGCCATGCGGTGGGAAAGTTACCATAAGACCTCGCTGCAGCTGGAAAAACAGCTACAGGAAATCGCCACCGAACACAATCGGCTGTTTGTATTGCTACGAGAAACCGATAAGCAGATCGAACAAAAACGGGCGGCACAGAAACGCCAGCAACAGCTTCTCGATCAGGCTCAGGGCGAGTACTACCATGTCGTATCGGAAGTCGGTCGTTTGCAGCAAACGATACGGCATAACGAGAAGAGCCACGAGGAAACGCAGTTGGAAATCGATCGGCTCACGCGGCAGAGCGAGCTGTCGGTTACCGAATGCCTGCAGGATATGGAACAGCTGGAGGGAATCAGGCAAACCTTATTGGAAGCCGAGGAAGCTTTGGTGAGTGCTCGGGAACGCGAAGAAGAAACCGAGAGCGCGCAACAGGAAGCCCGGCAACACAAAGCCGACTGGCAACGGCGATGGGAAGCGTTTCTCGCCGAAACTGCCCGCTACCGCGAGCAAAACGAAGTGCAGCGGGTCAAGTTGAACCAGTTGGAAAATCAGCAGCGGCAGTTACAGGTCAGGATCGACAAATTACGCGGTGAGCAGGGTGAGTTGAGCAATACCCAATTGCAGACCGACATGGAAGCGCTGGAAAGTGCAATCGGGCAACTGGAAGCCGAGCGCGACGACTTACACCACCAACTGGATCTGCAACACCAGTTGATTGGCGAACAGCGGCAACAGGTTAAACAACTGCACGATTTGTTGCATACTCAGCGCTCGGAATTACATGCCGTAAGCGGCAAGATCACTTCTCTGGAATTATTGCAACAACACGCGATGGGCAAGGACAAAAAGGATTTGGCGCCTTGGCTGGAACGTATGGGCCTGGACAAAAGACCGCGCCTGGCCGAATTTATCGAGGTCGATAATGTTTGGGAAACGGCGGTCGAGACGGTTCTAGGCAGCTACCTGGAAGCGGTTTGTGTCGATGATATTGCGCAGATTGTTCCGGGACTGGATGATCTGGGCAAGCAGTCGGTGATAATCTACGAGGATCGGCCTTCGGCGGGTGGAACGGAAGAGTCGTTGCTGCTGGCGAAAGTTCGCTCGGAATGGGATTTGTCGCCGTTACTGTGCGGTATTCATTGCGCGGAGACGGTTGAGCAAGCCCGCGAGCGGTTATCGCAAATGCACGATTACGAATCTGTTGTACTAGCGGATGGTACCTGGTTGGGCAGGAACTGGCTGAGGGTGTCACACAGTGTCGATAGTAAAAGCGGTGTGTTGCATCGGGAAAAGGAATTACGCGGATTGAAACAACGACAAGAGGAGTTGCAGGCGGCGATCGAAAATTCCGAAATACGTCTCGAGGAAACTGAGCAGGCGCTAAAAAACAGCGAAGCCACGCGCGAATCGATTCAACGCCAGGAGAAGTTGCTGGGCGCCGATCTGTCCAGCAGGAGCAACGAATTAAGCGCCCATTCCGCGCGGCACGAACAGCAGCAGCGGCGCCTTGCGCAAGTCACCCAGGAGCTTGATGATCTGGTCGAGGAACTGAGCGATACCGTCGAAGCGATGAGCGAAGCCGGTTTGGCGAAACAGCAGGCCGCACAGCAACTGGAGGAGCTGAATCTACAAAAAGACGAATTGGAACAGTTGAATGAGGAGCTGCAGTCGCAGCAGTACGCATCCGATCAGTCGGTCGACGAGGCGCGCAAACAGGTTCATGCGCTGCGAGCGCAAATCGAGTCGCTGAAATCCAACGAACAATTGACCAGTAGGCAGATCGGGCGGTTGCAGCTGCAAAATCGGCAAGCGGCCGAGCGTATCGAGGAATTGCAGAACAAGCTTGAAACCACGCTTTCACCGATGGACGGCGAAAAAATGGCTCTGGAGCGTAATTTGGAGCAGAAGCAGGTGCTCGATTGCCGACTTAAGGAAGAACGCGATGCGCTACAAGAAAACGAAAATTGCATTACCGGTTTGGCGGAGCAGCATCAGCGCACTCAGCGTGAAATGGAACGGCAGAAGGAAGCGTTGGACCAGGTGCGTTTTCAGCAGCAGGACAGCAATGTTAGGCAACAGACTCTGATCGAACAATTACAGGAAATCGATGCCGACCCGGAGCAAATTTTGACAAGTTTACCCGCCGAGGCCGACGAACAGCTATGGAAGCGCAGGGTCGATGAGTTAGCGACGCAGATAGAACGGTTGGGATCGATCAATCTGACAGCGATCGAAGAATACAAATCGCAATCGGAGCGGATGAATTTTCTCAACGAACAGCACGCCGATTTGATGGAGGCCTTGGCAACGTTGGATCAAGCGATCAATAAAATAGATAAGGAAAGCCGCCAGCGTTTCAAGGAAACATTCGACCGGATCAATGCCGGGCTGCAGGAGAAATTTCCCCGCTTATTTGGCGGCGGGCAGGCTTATTTGGAATTGACCGAGCAGGATTTATTGGAAACAGGGGTCAACATCATTGCCCGCCCGCCCGGCAAGCGAAACAGTTCGATTCATCTGTTGTCCGGCGGCGAAAAAGCGTTGACCGCCGTGGCCCTGGTATTCTCCATTTTCGAGTTGAATCCGGCACCGTTTTGCCTATTGGACGAAGTCGACGCACCCCTGGACGACGCTAACGTCGTCAGGTTTTCGCAGATGGTCGAAGATATGTCGTCATCGGTTCAATTTCTCTATATTTCGCATAACAAGGTCACAATGGAAATTGCAAAACAATTGGCGGGTGTTACTATGAAAGAACCCGGGGTTTCCCGGATGGTTGCGGTTGATATCGAAGAAGCGGTCATTATGGCGGAAAGCTGATGGACAAAGATATATTACGGTTGGTCATTATTGCGGCTGGGGCGCTGGTGGTGTTGCTCATGGTCCTTTGGAGCATGTTCAAGAACAGGAAGAAACGCCGGGAAATTAATTTTTACGACCGCGGTGATCCACTCGACAAAATCGACGAATCGTTGATTTTACGTACTGAGAATGACGATTTCGATATCGTACCGCTCGGTTCGGCATTGGATGAGGATTACGGCGTGGATCCGATTAAGACCGGGTTCGAAAAGGATGAGGAAGAATCTTCGAGTCACATCGGCGATGAAAACGCCAAGAAAATACCGCCGTTGATTCAGTTCAGTGTCGTTGCGAGGGCGGACGAGGGCTTCAGTGGCCGTGATCTGGCCGAGGCATTCGAACGGGTAGGACTGGAGTACGGCAGCATGAAGGTGTTCGAGCGGATCGATGCCAATCGCTTGGTCGATTTCGCGGTTGCCAGCATGGTCGAGCCGGGGACGTTTCCGGACAGCGCCTTGGAGGAGTTTTATTGTCCCGGCATCGTATTTTTTATGCAACCGCGAGAAGTGGACGACCCCGTGGCCGTTTTCGACGACTTCGTGCGAACTATCGAGATTTTGGCCAGTGAACTGGACGGTGTGAAATGGGACCATCAGCGCCAGCCATTGACCGACGAGACCATTCAGGAATTCAGGCGCATTTTAAGTTGATCCGCCGGTCGGGCTCGATCTGGCGAAAGCTTTGCGAAGCTACCATATTTGGGATATTCGCGCCGGATACGAGGGTGATGTATTCCCGAATTAGCCGTATCTGATACAATACGGCTTTTGCCTGTGTGTTCGTCGACTCGCCCCATCCTGCATTAGTAAACATGGTTATGAGCTTACCTCAGGTTGTTTCCTTTCAGGATACGGCGGGAATACTTCCTGGCGCCTTGACGACGACATCCCTGCTGTCGTCAATCGTGAAGCCGTGATAGGAACAGCCTCTGATTCAGGTAATCTGCGGTTTGGATACAGTCACTATATTTTATTACCTATTCAATAAAAAACTTAAGTGGATCAAAAGCGTATAAGAAATTTCTCGATTATCGCTC
>JBNLFT010000182.1:0-5545 GCA_050305675.1 Methylococcaceae bacterium | reverse complement strand
TTCTCCTGTCACCACTTTATCCTGCAAGGTCGGCCAGAGTCCCAGCCTTTCTAGCGTCTGTTGCGCTGCCATGCCATAGGGGGCCAGTTTGGGGTTGGCCATCGCCAGGTGTTTGAAATCCCGTCGCCGGAGTATGTCCCCGGCGGCATCGACCCGTTCCGGCCGGGCAGACCATAACACCAGCGAACCCAAAGCATAGGTGAAACGGCTGCCGGGTACGGTCAGACCCTGTTTTTCCAGCGTTGCCGGCGTTTCGCTATCGGCGGAAAGAAAGACCTGGAACGGCGCGCCGTTGTTGATTTGGGCGAAAAACTTGCCGGACGAGCCGAAGGTAAGTCGGGCTTTATGACCGCTCTCTTTTTCGAATTGCGCCGCGATTTTTTTCATCGGCGCGGTGAAATTCGCGGCCACGGCTACGTTGACGGTTTCGGCATAAACGTAGGCGCCGGACAAAAAGAGTAGTGCGAATACGGCCAGTCGATTCATGGTTAACTTCCTTTTGCTGGGTTGCCGTTAGGACGAGACGGCCAGGATAATGTGCGAAGCCTTGATCAAGGCGCAGGCCCGCATACCGGGTTTAAGGTCCAGATCGTGGTAACTGTCGTTAGTGACGATGGCGGCCAGATATTTGCCGCCGGGAAGTTCAAGGATAATTTCCGAATTGACCGAGCCTTCCTGGCATCGGGCGACTATGCCGCAAAGACGGTTGCGAGCGCTCGTTTTCAGCCCGTTGCCGGTGCAGAGGATGATCCATTGCGCCTTGATCAGGGCATAAGCCTCCGCGCCTTCGACCAGTTGCAAATGGTTGAGGCTGTCCAGTGTGATGCCTGCGACCAGTTCGTCGCCGCCGCCGATATCCAGAACGACTTCGGAGTTGACCGCGCCTTCCGTTATCTTTACGACTTTCCCCAAGAATTGGTTGCGAGCGCTCGTCTTCATGTCGAATCTCCTGATGATCTCGTAATAGGCGTCGAAGTCGTCCATGGCACGATTCAGGCGGGCCAGAACACGCTCTCTTTCCTTGTCCAGCCTGCGGTAGGCGGCCAGCAGGCGCCTGCCGTGCGTCGTCAATGCCGCGCCGCCGCCGTTGCGCCCGCCCACCCGGCGTTCCACCAGGGGTTGGGCGGACAAATTGTTGATGCCTTCGACCGCGTCCCAGGCGGCCTTATAACTCATTCCCAACGAGTTGGCGGCGGCGCTGATGGAGCCGCTGGAATCGATACGTTCCAACAACTCGAGATGGTTGTGTTTTCTGCCGCCGCCGAGCAGATTGGTTGTTGTTTGTGGTTTGGCTTTATTCACCGTATCCCCCTGTTATCGAGATAATCGTTTCGGTTAGTGGTACTACTTTATAGCGATGGCCAAATCGAATGCGGCCGTTTGCCTAGTCGACGACGGCATTTTCAACGCTCGAAAGCATTATAACGTACAACTTTATAACGGTTCCCGAGGCCCTATATTCCGAGGCCGGAATCCGAAACGCCGTACCTGCAAACGGTCGCGGTCAACCGATGTTCGGTTTATTTCGGACCGTTGCACGAAGTCACAGCAATAGATGTGCCACGAATGGTTCGGGAGTTGCCCGAAGCTGCTCGGTTCGGACTCGAACGAGGCGGCGAGCGCTACCGAGTGGCGAATTAGTAGGTCTGTTTAAGCGGCGTGCTGCAAGGCATCCGCGCTATCAGGGCCGGTATTGACGGGAGGCCGGTATCGGGCCGGCGCTATGCCCGGTGCTCGGCAAGGTTGGTGCGTGCCTTCGAATTCGGATCGTCGTTTTTGCCACCAAACGGCAGAAACCGAATTTGAATTTTGTCGGATTTATTACAAAAAAACCGGATATTCATCGCTCAGCGTTGAGAATGAAGCCGGCTGACGGAATCCGGCGCTGGGAATGTGGCAAATAAGCGCATGATTTTTCATTGTTTAGTTGCATAGGGCCGCGGATTATTCGGAAAAAAACAACGTTCTGGCAAAGGTTTTGCTTTATGAGGATAGTGGTTTTCCGAAACGATCCGTTCATGTCACGCAAACACTAATAACGGATGATAGCGTTACCAATTTTGATACAGGTGAGATTATGGCTTTATTTATCGGCGCGTTTTTACCCGATCGGCAATTGGACGATAGCGCTTTTTGCAGGGCGCTGACCAAAGTGGCGATCGAACTGGCCCAATACCGGCAGCATCCGTTGCAAACGAGCAAGCCGAATCTGGATTTATATTTCCTGATGCCGGGCCGCGAGGAGTCGCCCGAATTCCAGGGTATGAGGCTCCACTCATTCGATGCCTCGTCCAACACATTGCGGATCGAATCGTCGGTGCCGAAAAAAATGGTGCAATCGACCCATGCCGAAGATTTCGTCGTCGCGGCGATGCAGGACGCCATCGACGGAGCGTACGATTTTTTCGAATTACAGAAAATGGCGTTTCAGCGCGACGACTATCTGAATCTGATCGATACGTTGAACGTTAAAAAAGGTGTTTCGTTACATTAATGGGGATTATTGAATGTTGTTAGATACATATAACAGTAAGGGCTGGCTGTCGATTACGTCGGTATTGGGCGAAGCCGATAGCGGGCAGTTTGCCTTCCGCGGCGACCTGGTGTTGAAGGAAGGAGAATTGAGGGAGGGTTCGGAGCGCGACCGCAAGCCGCCCGAAGTCGTGATTCATCAGGCGGCCGCTTTGGCCAGCAGCGATAAATTGTTGTTTGTCAACGGTTTGCTCTACGAACTGGCGAATTTGTCGCTGTTCTTTGACAAATATCAGGATGCCATGACACCCGATACGGTACTGTTGTTTTACGTCGAGGATATCGCGGAGAAAATGAAGGTCGCTTACGAGGGATTGACCCTTATGCTGCTGCCGTATCCCGGAGGGATGGTCTGGAACGAATTGCTGGAAGAGCTTTATATCGAAAAAAGCGACCTGAAAGGACAGTCGGCTGAAGAGAAAGTGGTGACCGCGTACGAGGCGGCGAAGGAATTCGATACCAAAACGGAGGCTATCTCGCTTGACGAGGCGTTGGCGAAAACCATCGAAGTGGTTAGGGAATTGTCCGCCGGTCCCGTTTGATTTGTTGACGTCCGGAGTAGCAGCCATGAAAAAGTTTAAGACGATCTCCGTCCCGGAAATGCAGAGTCTGTTGTCGGACGATACGGCGATGGTGCTGGATTGCCGTGACTTGAAGGATTATCGCGCCGGCCATATCGAAAACGCGTTGCACGTGCACGAGGGCTTGAAGGAAAGCTTGCTGACGAAAGGCGATAAAAATCGAAAGCTGATTATTTATTGCTATTACGGCCATGCCAGCGAACATCTGGCGGAAATGTTCGGCGATTTCGGTTTCAAACAGGTTTTCAGTCTGCAAGGCGGTTTCGCGTCCTGGAAGGAGGGCGGGGCCGTTCCCGGCTAGGCCGCCGAACCGATGCAACAGGATACCGAAGGATGGTTCGAGGAGCATGGGTTTGGCGGGCAACCGCCGCGGCTGGTTAACGACCGGGGCGATTTCGCGCTGATTCTGGCCTGCCGCCAGGGGCGTTCCGACCTGGTCCGGCTGTTATTGGCGCAAGGCGCCGACCCCGCTTGCATAGACGGCTACGGCAACAATGCGATTTGGGCGGCCTGTTATGCCGGCGACGAATCGTGTTTGCGCGTGCTGGCCGAGAACGCATGCGACGTCGATTATCGAAATCCGGCCGGTAATACCGCATTGATCTACGTCGCATCGAGCGGCAAGGACGACATGGTTAGGCTGTTGCTGCAGCTGGGCGCCGATCCGCAGGTGCAAAATCAGGATGGGATGACGGCTTTGGATTTAGCCTCGACGCTGGGCTGTTTGAAATTACTGCGCCGTGGCGGCGCGGGGTAACGGCTGCCCGCAACCATCACTAGGAACGCTTGCTAATCCGAGTTGCCGGCCACGAATTTTCTTATCGGCGACGGGCGTCTTTTTCAATATCTATCCATTAATGAGGTTCTGCTATGGAACAATTAGATCGTAATCTTGCCTTGCGCATCGCGTTGGCTGCGCGCATGTTGCCGGGCGTCGGCGTCAGCGATTTGGTCGACATTTTACACGAACGGCTCGGTTCACCGTTGGATGACGAGAAACTGAAGTCGATCACGGTGACCAACCTGAAAACCGGCATCGGCAGCCATGACGGCGAGGAAGACGGCGAAGACATCGGTATCGGACTGGCAAATATCAAACAGGCGGTGCGCTACTTGTGGGGCGAAGATGCGGAGGACGAAGACCTGCCGGAGATCGCCACTTACCGCGAGGGCGACATGCCGGGATCTATCCGGGTGGCGGTGGCGTCCAACAGCGGCGCGACGTTGAACGGCCATTTCGGATCGTGCATCCGTTTTTTGGTGTATCAGCTGACTAAGGACGATATGCGCTTGGTCGACATTCGTTCGACCGTCGATGCCGACAGCGCCGAAGACCGCAACCTGTTCCGGGCGAATTTGATTAAGGACTGCCACGTGTTGTTCGTGCAGTCGATAGGCGGGCCGGCCGCGGCCAAGGTGATTCGGGCCGACATCTATCCGATCAAGGTGCCGGACGTGGTCGAGGCGGAGGAAAAACTTCGCGAGTTCCAATCCGTTTTCGACGCGCCGCCGCCTTGGTTTGCTAAAATACTGGGGGTATCGGCGGAACAACGCAAACGCTTCAACTATTCGATTGAAGCATAATCCAAACACGAGAGGAATGGCGAGTGAATGAAACGCAACAATCTATGATCGAACCGGTCGCAACCGGTCTGGTGCCCATTGTCGTCGAACAGACCGCGCGCGGCGAAAGGTCCTTCGACATCTATTCCCGCCTGTTGAAGGAACGGGTGATCTTTCTGGTCGGTCAGGTGCAGGACCACATGGCCAATCTGGTCGTTGCCCAATTATTGTTTCTCGAGTCGGAAAATCCAGACAAGGATATTCATCTGTATATCAATTCGCCGGGTGGGTCGGTAACTGCCGGTATGGCGATTTACGACACGATGCAGTTCATCAAACCCGACGTCAGCACCATGTGCATCGGCCAGGCGGCCAGCATGGGGGCGCTGTTGCTGACCGGCGGCGCCAAGGGCAAGCGCTACAGCCTGCCGCATTCGCGGGTAATGATCCATCAACCGCTGGGCGGTTTTCAAGGGCAGGCCTCCGATATCGCCATCCATGCCAAGGAGATACTCGGTATCCGCGAAAAATTGAATAAGGTGCTGGCCGATCACACCGGGCAGCCGATCGAAAAAATCCGTCAGGATACCGACCGCGATAACTTTTTAAGCTCCAAGGAGGCGGTCGAATACGGGTTGATCGACAAGGTATTGACCACTCGCTTGCCTTCTCAGAGTCCCGAAAACGCTTGATGCGTCAGCCGCCTCAGGTGCGCCGCAATCGCCTCGGCGACGGTCGATGAAGGCCGATATCAGGCCGGCCCGGAGCGACGATATCGAGCAACTGGTCGCCTTATTGCAGCAGTTGTTCGGTATCGAAGAGGATTTCGATTGCGACCCCGACAGACAGCGCAGGGGGCTCGAATTGCT
>JBNLFT010000181.1:0-5601 GCA_050305675.1 Methylococcaceae bacterium | reverse complement strand
GTTTACCGTCAATAGAAAAGGCAACCCGGCCTATATACAGGGGCTGAAACTGAATCGTTCCATGATCTACGGTACGTTTTCGATCCAACAGTTTGCCAAGAACTTGGACTATTTCGAGCAGGCCGAAATCGCCGACCCGGAACCCGTCGATACGGTTAGACCGCTCGCCGATATAGCCGACGGTTCGCCGGCGGACTACGAAAACCAGCAACAATGGCGTACCGCGTTATTGGCTTGGAAGCTACGTCGCGACAAATTGTTATCGCAGCTCGCTGACGCCGGCGACAACCCGCCGCCCGATGCGGAAATTAACGCATTGAAATCGTCGATCGCCGAATCCGAAAAAAAAGTATTGGAACTAACGGTTAAATTAAACGACCTCTCCAAACGGCATTTCCTTGCCGCAATCAAGAATCTACACAGCGAGTCGGCGCGCGCGTCATTAATGACGAGTCTGTTGTTTAACCCGGAGAATAAGGCACCGGTAGAGCTTTTCCAAACCGGTATGGGAAAAAACCGTCCGTTGATTTACGAAGTTAAAGCAAATGACAGCTTTGCCTCGATCGCCGATCAAATGTATCAGGATCCCGACAAAGCCGTCTTGGTTCCTCTGTTCAGTGGCATCATGGATGAACGGACAGGCCTCAAACCGGGCATGAAATTGTCGCTGCCTTCGATTCCGGTGGATATTAAAATCAAGCCCAGCACCGGCCAACAAGACTGCCGTATCGCCATAACCAAAGATCCTAAAACGATGGCCAACGACTATTACGCTCGCGCGCTCGAGGACTTCAATAACGATAACATTTCGGCCGCTATCGCCAACCTGAAAACAGCGCTGTGTCTAAATCCCAACCACACCCAGGCGCAAGAGATGTTGGAAATGCTGAAAGACCTTTAAGGAAATGCGGAGTTAATCATTTTTTTCCTAGCGTGGCGGGACACGCACGTGGTTACTTCGAAGTTTATTCATTCTCCGGATTGTAGCCGACCGCACGACCGGCGACGGGTATCGGCAATAAAGGAACACCACAACTTTTTAGCGCCGCCTTCCCTCTCAGAGTCATGTCGGTGACGAATCGAAATTGTTGGCGCGGATCGATCGGATAAGCTTTCAGACGATAATGCGTCCCCCGTGGCTTTTCCCGGACGATGACCGACAGCGGTTCGTCGAAACGAAGAAATGGGCTCGTCAATCCGATGTCGAACAGCAGTTCGCTGACCCTAGCCGCATCGTGATCGGGATGAAGATAAAAGTCGGCAACGCATTGCAATTTAGGGGTTCCCCGATTGGCATTCGCAACCGACTCGTTCCATAGTTTCAAATGTGGAATGGTCACCGCCGTATCTTCGGGCGTCACAATCTGTACCGTACGAATACCGACGTTGGCCACTTCGCCGTACACGCCGTTTATTTCTATCCAATCGCCGTTGCGGTATGGCCTTTCGCCGACCGCAACCACACCGGCGATAAGGCTGGCCGCGTAATCCTTAAGCGCGAAACCCAATGCCAGACCTAGGGAGCCAAGTACCGCAATCATATTCTGGAGTGACGGTTCGATCACCCGCGGTATCACTAATAGGATAGCCGCTATTATGAATATCAGACGCAACAACGGAACCATCGCAAACAACATGAAACGCGGCTTGCCGTGGAGACGATCGGCAATCCATGGCAACAATCTTTGGGTCGCTGCGATGAGCAAACTTGTCCCGATCACGATTAACAACAATTCGATCGCTGTCTCGCTGTCGAGCGATTTAAAAACTCTTGCTAGCTGCCCGTTATCCATGATCGCTCTCAAAAGTCGTCCACGATAAAATCGTGGACCCGCAAATATTCCCGCGCACTGACGTAACCCAATGCGGTGATACGCCATGCCCCTTTCCGTTCGGTCACGATACCGATGGCTTTTAATTCAAGCAGTAACGACATGATGCGATGATGAGGAAACGGTAAGAGCTCCGTCAAAACATCTTCGGGCAATCCGTTATGCAACAACAATGCATGGATCAGAAAGGCAATCCCTTCATCCTCAGCGGACGGAAGCACCGGTTCTTTGGGCATGTTTGCCACCCACACGCAACGCTCCGGCACCGAGGTCACCGCAAACTCCAGGCCTCCTGACGTTGAATTTCCGGAATCCGGTTCCGCTTTCAATCGTGCCCGCCAATATTCAATTGCAAGACCGAAATTCCCCCGGCAATAGACGGCCAGTTGATCTAATTCGGGGCTGACCTCCCGATTCTCGACCATCGAATCAGAAAAAATCGGTTTTCCGGTTCGAACATTTTTGAACACACGATGTTCCTGTTCCGTAGCGGAAGTCAACCGGCGAATCAAACGGCTCAAACGCACCCCGTCGAACCCCTGCAGGGTCGACACATCGCATCGGGGCATGGGCCAAACTCGCTGCAAATATTTCCAGGCCCAGCTATCGCAGCCGATTACTCCGTTTCCCAATTTTCCGCTAACCGCAATTTCCAATACTTGCCTGACAAGAGCGAGCCCTTGACCATGTCGAAGATAGCAATGCTCCAGGTGCGGGAGGACCCAAAATCGATCCGCATTTGAACAGACGTCCTGCAGCCATCGTGAATGATCGCCTAAGATTTGCTCGAATGACGGTGCGGCGATCCGATAGGCGTCGTGGCGGGCGGCCCACCGCTCGAGTATCCGGCCATGACCGGCATGCGGCGGCCCTATCAGAAATCGCACAGAGCCGTCCGGCGAAATGTTTCCGGCCATTCCGTCCGACGCCATATCGAACGCGGCGGCCACATTATCCCAGTCAACCTTGCTTACTATCCGAGCGAGACCCTGTTGCGTAAAGGGTTTCAACTCGCTCTCCTGTTTCGAGGGTGCCAACGGCTCCGAATGAAATCGCGAAAAAAAACGTTGAAAAGAGAACCATTTCAACCGCGCCGCGCTGGTTCCGATAGCGGTGGGTAGTCGAAAGTCGCCCAAGCGAACAAATTCCCACAGCGAAGATTCCGTTGACAACTCTCGACTAAGCTTTAATCGATCACCATTTCTCATCCCACCACCGCACTATAATTAAAAAATCGTCGCAAAGCAGAGAAAGCGCATATTCACTTTACCCTGGAAATTTTCGCAAAGAAAACAGTTTTCAGCGAAATCGAAAAAAGTTTGAACAGAATAAGTATTCGATCTGTCACATTTCATAATTGCGCGCAAAACCCCATGCGTCCGAATATCGACAAAGGAACACCCCTCCTTGTGACTGTTTTGGGGAGCGGCGCGCTAGGGATGTTTTTATCGACACTTCAGCGAGGAACCCAGTGCTTCTTCTAAAAACAAGAAAAATGCCAACCGTACACTTCTTCAAAATCTCAGCCCATCCATCGTTCGCCCGAACATAATCCAAGCGATCAGTCTTACTGACATACATGCGCCGGTAGATTCTGCCGAGCCGGTGGTCTAATTTTTTCATCGTTCTTTCGGTTACCACAATTCCGGACCGAAAAAACGATCTATCGAATCAATAAATAAGAATTTTATGTCATTATCAAAGACCTCCTTTAAGCTTCCGCCGGTTACGACTCGGGACAACGGGCATACGCGAAAAGTGGGTTTTGAATTGGAGTTCTCCGGACTAGACCTTGACAGCGCAAGCGCCGTTTTAGTCCGTTTATTCGGCGGTACTCTGGAAAACCAGTCAGCAGCTAAGAACGTGCTCCATGTTCCGGAACTTGGGGACTTTCAAATCGAGCTTGATTGGCATTTTCTGAAGCAAATGGCTGAACAGACCGAACAAACACAGCAAAACGGAGATTGGATCGATTTGCTGGCCGACGCCGCAAATCTCCTTGTGCCCGTGGAAATCGTCTGTCCACCGATACCGCTCACCGGTCTCGATGTCTTGAACCCAATGGTCATCGATATGCGTGAAGCCGGTGCGGTGGGTACCGAAGAGTCCTTTTTGGCTGCCTATGGCGTCCATATCAATACTGAGTTACCGGACCTGAGCGCGCAAACTTTGTTTTCTTATCTTCGTGCGTTCTCTCTGCTGCAATGGTGGTTGGTCGATGCGCACCAGGTCGACTTAGCTAGAAAGATCAGCCCCTACGTCGATCTCTATCCCGAATCCTATTTAGAAACGCTTTTTTCCCAGCCGTCTCCGACGCTGAACCAGATATTTACCGACTATCTCGAGTTCAACGCCAGCCGGAACCGTGCTCTCGATATGCTCCCTTTGCTGTCGCACATCAATGACGATGGGGTGCGACGCATCGTCGACGATCCGAAGATCCAATCTAGGCCGGCCTTCCATTACCGTTTACCTAATTGCCATATCGACCGCGAAAACTGGTCCTTGTGCGATCCGTGGAGCAACTGGCTGATCGTGGAAGAATTGGCGCAACGTCGTGACAGTCTCGACATGCTTAGCGAACGCTTTATTGAATCGTCAAGTCCGCTAATTGGTGTCAATCGCAACGAATGGGTAGAATATATTGACCGATGGCTAAAAAACAACGGATTGGGGTAACCGGTAATAACCGCCGTTGGGCTCCCAGCTGGTGGTGCACCGCCCTTGCCTTGCGGCTAGCCGGCGCCGTGCCGGAACGAATCAGTATTGATCACCAGCCGAGCGGAAAACCATTGGACGCTTTAATCATCGGCGGCGGAAACGACATCAGTCCGGAACATTATCACAGCGATATTGCAGCCAAGGTAAAACTCGATCCCGAACGCGACCGACTGGAGATCGAATGGATCGGTAAAGCATTGGACGAAAATATCCCTCTTCTGGGAATCTGCCGAGGCGCGCAATTGATCAATGTAGTACTCGGCGGCAATCTCTACCAGGACGTCCGCCCGCTACGCAAACTCACCTATAACAGACCCGGCCTGCTGCCGACCAAGCAAGTACGATTAAAAGCCGACTCACGCATGGCGAAAATCTGCGGAAAACTGCACTTCAGAGTCAATAGCCTACACCATCAAGCCATCAAGCAAGTCGGCTCCGGACTAGAGGCGGTGGGATGGGACCTCGACCACTTTACTCAGGCCGTAGAAAATAAGACGGGAACTCGAATCATCGGGGTTCAATGGCATCCGGAATATTTAATCTATTTGCCGTCGCAATTTGCTATCTTCCGCTCCTTAATTCACGATTAGAAATGATCACGTCTTACCTAATCTTATTTGGTTCCGCTTTCCTCGCCGCGACCTTCGTTCCTTTTTATTCCGAAGTGATATTGTTTGCTTTGCTGAGTGAAGACGGCGATCCGTACACGTTGGTAATTACGGCAACGCTCGGTAATACCCTTGGCGCTGTGGTAAATTGGTTTATGGGACTTTACTTGCTGCATTTTCAAAACCGGCGCTGGTTTTATTTCAGCGAAAAACAAATCAGGAAGGCTCAACAGTGGTATCAAAAATACGGTTTCTGGTCGCTATTACTCGCGTGGATGCCGGTCGGTGGCGATGCATTAACACTAATAGCCGGCATCATGAAAGTGCGCCTATGGATATTTCTGACCCTGGTCGGGTCTGGAAAGGCATTGCGTTATATCGTCATCGTGTATCTTGCGGAACAATCGCAGTGGTGATAGCAAACCATTTTATATTAATCT
>JBNLFT010000180.1:0-5640 GCA_050305675.1 Methylococcaceae bacterium | reverse complement strand
CGCTTTCGACCATCGGAAACAGTAACGGCCAACTTTCGTCGCCGGTCTCTAGATAACGGTTGAAACTAAAGGCGATCAACGCGTCTTCCTTGCGGCCGTCGTAAAGCGGCTGGTTGGGTACGTTCATCAACACCGCCGCCAGCGTCCCGGCGCGCTCGGCCAGCATTCTCAGCTTATCGATATGGCGGCCGCCGTCGCCGTCGCCGGCAACCAGCAGAAATGCCGTTTCGGGGTGGGATACGATCGCCGGAGTGACGACCAGCAGATGGTGATTCCAGGCATGTCCGCGCCATTGCTGAGAGGTGATGGATAGTTTGCTCACCAGTCCCCAGTCGTGTTGTTGCTGCGAAGCGACGGTCCAGCCGATATGCCGATTCGGCGCCTGTACATAATCCTGCAACGGGTTGGCCGCTGCAGCGGTCGCGGCAAACAGGCCGGACAGGCTCAATACGGCGGCGATGCGGCGGAACTGGAAATGACGTTTCATGTAGGCTACCCTGGCGAGGCCTGAAAGCGGAAAAAGGCGCGTTGCCGATCGATTTTATGCCTCCCTGCGCCGGCAGACAAGATGCACGTAACGTCCCATGTCTCGGTAGGCCGGAAGACGGCAATAGCGGTATTCCAGCGCGAATAGTTCGTTTTGGTCGCTGTGCTCCAGCGCCTGCGGTGTCAAATAATCATGGAATACGCGGATGCCGGTATGTTGCAAGATCTCGAATCCAAGCGATTCAAGCTGGGCGACTATCGCGTGAGGGTATTGAGGATTGGGCGGCGTCAATTTGCTTCCCCGCCCCAAGTAACTGTCGTTGAGCAGGTTTTTTAGCCGCCAGCCGCCCTTCAAGGCGTTGCTGTAGACCATGGCGTTTCGGTTGTAGAACAGCAAAGACAAATAACCGCCTACTTTTACCCGCGGCACGATCGCCCGCAGCCCGTTAGGGGGATCGGCCAGCCATTCCAGGACCGCATGCAACAGCACGAGGTCGAAATCGGGCAGTTCTGTTGCCAGCAATTGCGCCGAACGATGATGAAATTGCCCCTGCAGACCGGCGCGGGCGAAGTTTTCCTTGGCTCGTTTCAGCATTTTTTTCGATACGTCGCACAACGTCAGCCGATGGCCGTTTTCGGCGAACCACTGCCCGATCTGGGCGAAACCGCATCCGGCGTCCCACACCGCCAGTTGCTCGCGCTGCCGCAACACCGCCAGGTCTTCTTTGAGCAGTTGCAAACGCCAATCGCCCTTCGCGGTCGCGTAAATCCGCCGCTCGAACTTGTCGATCAAACTGTCGAAATTACGGTCTTGTTTCAGCGGCATGATGGGACTGGCTGCGTTAATGTTCGGTTAAGGGTCGGAGTAGTATTTTACTGTATATCCGGCATCGGCAATCGGCTGATTCGGAAATCGAAAACGTGGGCCGCTGTCGATTGACAGGCAGGCGGGTCCGACTCGGAGGCATCGGGGACGGAGGCGCGGATATCGATTGCGCGCCTGATGCCGCTTCCGAAGCGACATTTTTTACCGCGATATCTCTCGCGGGGAGGTTAAGGTCATGAAAATCACTCAAATTGCATTACTGGTCGCCGCTTCTTTCGCGCTTGCGACAGCCGCTCATGCCGGTCCCGGAGGCGGGAAGGGAAGCGGCGGAGGATCGAAAGTGGGCACTGGCGTTTCCCAGCAACAACAGCGCATCGATCAGATCCAACAAAGACAGCAAAAACAGATCAGGGACCGGATTCATCAGGAGCAGGGTAGCGGCCAGCAGATGCGCGAGCAACAAGAGCGGCAAATAAGGGAAAGAATCGACCAGGGACAAGGAAGCGGTCAGCAGCTACGCGAGCAACAAGAGCGGCAGATAAGGGAAAGAATCGAACAAGGACAAGGCAGCGGCCGGCAACTGCGTGAACAACAAGAACAGCAAATCAGGCAACGCGTCGAGCAGGCTCCCGGCATGGAACAACGGCAGCAGCAGATGGAAAATATCCGCCAACGCACCGAAGGCAAGGCCCGGGAGGACGTCCCCGGCGCGCAAAAACGTTGGTGGTGGCCTTTCGGAGAGTAAGGCAACAGCCGCAAATACGTCGAAATTGCGTATCCGCCACGAATCATTCGGAATCCCGCGGCGTCATGATTAAAGAGGCGCCGCGGTGAGCGCAATCTTCTAGGTCGTTACCTAAAATGTCGGCCGGGCTCGCCTGAATTGCGGTTGATCACTTAACCCGGATATTTCACAAAGGCGGCCTTACTATTTGAAATACGCATTTGAAACCAATGTCTTAAGTTTCATATGACTCATATTTATTGGGTACAGTTTGTGCCTGAATGGTTTTCTGAACAATCGGGCTTCGAATCTTGAACAAAATCACTCAAGCCAGAGCTGGCTATGGCATTCGTGATGTTTGTCCAACCTTCTTCGCCCGATTCTCCAGAAATTCCATTCCCTTCATGAAATATCCGGGTTAATTGTAACGGTATTTCCCGATAGGCCGAGGCTTGTTTGGCGAACCGGGCCGCCGGTGCTTGAACAATGCCTTTGCCGCGCATTCGACCCGTTCCGAATTCAGTGCGGGTTCCCGCGACACTTGGTCACCGGCGGCAACAACGGCCGCTTCGGTACCAAAATCCTATCTTGGCGCATTGAGCGCCGCCTCCGCCTCGTGATCGAATCCGAATCCGCTGCTCAGGTTGAAATCGGCAGGCAACGGGCAACGGGCTAATTGATTTCGATTCGGCTACGAGCTAATTGCAGGCAGTTTCCTGTCAGGCCTTCAAGATACGGCGTGAATAGCTCCCCGTAGCCATGACGACCGCATTCTGCATCCTCGTCGTCGACAGCTTCGAAGCCCTAACATCAGGCCCTGATTCGGGTTCCCACCGCTTTATATCCGTCCATTCAATGTAAGGCGTTGTCTCGACTATCGGAAAAATAGTCGTTTGGTCGCTGCTAGCCCCGTATTTTTGTCCGCCCCGGTCGGCCAATGCCGGTTTAAATCCACCTTGCGCGGTGGTGGATTTAAACCGGGTTGCTTGGTATGGCACAAGCATTTTCTGCCGGACGCCGGCAAACTCTGGCCTTTTGAATTCCCGGGTATTCCGCGTCTCTAGCGTTTCGCGCCATTTCTCAGATTGCGGTCGATCATTGTTGGTACGAGAAGTGCGTCTGCTCTGGTTTTAAACGGCGCTATTTGATCGGGTATGAGTGATAGCATCTGCAGCGGAAAACAGATGGAAGGGGCTGCTACCGAATCGAGTGTTACGACCGGTAGAACAGCGCGAAAACTACTTCAGTGGGCGACCCTCGCTCAGGCCGACCTTTTGTTGGTTTGGCTGGCAATGACCGCGGTCAATCTTGGCTTCCATCATCCGATACCTCCCGATGAGACCCGTTATGTCGCCGTGGCGTGGGAAATGTGGTACGGCCATGATTTTCTGGTGCCTCATCTCAACGGGGTACCGTATCATCATAAACCGCCGTTGCTGTTTTGGCTGTACGACGTGGGGTGGTCGGCGTTCGGAATTAGCGAATCGTGGCCGCTGTTGGTTGCTCCGTTGTGCGGTTTGGTCAGCCTGTATCTTACCCGATATATGGCTTGTTTATTGTGGCCGGACGACGCCAAGGCAGCCCGTTTGGCACCGTGGTTGTTATTCGGCAGTTTACTGTGGGGGGCGTTCCTTAATGGCGCCATGTTCGATACTTTGCTTGCCGCATGCGTGTTGCTGGCGATGTCGGGTTTGCTTAAGGCCGGGCGGGATTTATCCTGGCAATCCTGGATGCGGTTTGCATTAGGCTGCGGTTTGGGATTATTAGCCAAAGGACCGGTGGTCTTCGTGTCCACGCTTACCCCTTTTTTACTCGGTTGCCTGTGGAGCGATTCGGCCGGAAGGCAGCCGTGGCGTTGGTATCTTAACGGTTTTGCAGCCATTGGCGGCGCTATCGGGTTGGCCTTGATGTGGGCGGTTCCGGCGATCCTCGCCGCCGGTGACGATTACGGAGTCACCTTGATATGGCATCAAACCGTCGATCGAGTCAGTAATAGTTTTGCCCATAAAAGGCCTGTGTGGTGGTATTTGGCCTTATCGCCGGTATTGTTGTTTCCGTGGTTTTTCTGGCCTAGGGTGTGGAAAAACCTCAACCAACGCCGATGGTTGAACGACACCTCCTTCCGTTTTTGTCTGCTCTGGTTTGGATCGGGTTTCATCGTGTTTTCGCTGATTAGCGGCAAACAGGCCCATTATCTGATCCCTCTGATGCCGGCCTTGGCTTTGTTATTGATTCGGATCCTCCCGTTGAAGGCAACGGATGCGAAAGCGGGCGATTACCTGCCATTTCTGATGATTACGGTATTCGCCGCCGTCCTGCTGATTTTGCCGCTAGCGCACGGGCCGAAGCTGTACCACTGGCTACAGCATCGAAACTTCTGGTGCGCGGTTGCGCTATTGGTTGTTGCCCTGGTTCCGATGATAACGATCGGGCTGACGCGCTCGATTTCGCCTTATTTGCTGCCGGGGACGGTGATCGCGGCCTTGGTCTGCAGCTTAGTCGGTTTTTTCGGTTCCACCGGCAACGCGTTTGATTTGCGGCAAGCGGCACGGCTGTTGGGAAGGTACCGGGAAGCGGGCGATCCGATAGCCTGGGCCGGGAAATACGACGGGCAATTCCAATTTCCGTTGCGTATGAGCGAACCGATGACGGTCATCAACGAGTCGGCCATCGACGACTGGCTCGCCTCTCATCGCAACGGCCACATCGTCTCGATCGAGCGACCGGGCGCGACAGATATCGAGTCGCGTTGCAACGATTACTGGCAATACCTGCGGGAAGACAAGTTGTGTATCCGCTCGTTAGCCCGCATATCGGACGTGCCGGTAAAGCCGGGGTCCTTGCCGGCGGGAAAGCACAACGAAGCAACCCGAAGTGGGGCAGGGGTACGAATGGAACGCAGGTTAAGCTGCAACGATGTCGAGCGGTTGATAGCGAAGCCGGTCGATTACCGGCATCCTGTTTCTCGCCGTCCGCTTGATATTGCCGATTGTCGGTTTTCCCTTTATGCATTAAATTGGTCGCCTTGGCCGTACGGCGCATCGGGAGTATGACGACATGAAATCTTCTAACGGGCACCTCATCGCCAAAGTCTTGCTGATCGGCATATTGGTCGCGTCACTGGCCTACCTGTTTCATCCCGACGTCGGGCAGTTCAGCGTCATCATCAACGGCAAACCGGTGGCGCAGCCTTGGGCCGGATTGGCGGCGCTTCCCACGCTGTTGCTGGTAATGGCGATCGGCGCCGCGCTGGTCATTCTGTTATTTGTCGGCGTCGGCCTGTTCTTCTTTTTTACCGCATTGGTGTTCGCCTTGCTCGGGGTCATGCTGGTGGCGCCCTATTTCTGGCCGATCTTGCTCATCATCCTATTGGCGATTGTGCCGATGTCGGTCGGCAATAGCGGCAAACGATGAATTGTTCTGTCGCAATGGAAAACTTCAGTATCGATCGGGCGACATTTGCGAATCCAGGTCGTGCATAATCCATATGCTCCCGCCGACCATGATGAAGATGATCAACAGAGCGAACAACAATGCCGCGAGTAATGGGTTTCGCCGAGGGTCGAAACTCAGATGCAGAAAATAATGCAAATGTACCATGATC
>JBNLFT010000179.1:0-5642 GCA_050305675.1 Methylococcaceae bacterium | reverse complement strand
AAGAAACGGTTGCGAGGGGAGCCGTCCGAGTCGAGTATGTAGCGGGCTGCGGAGCCGGCAACGAGTAGTCCAATCGGAGCGATTGCTTGGATCCGGCTTTACAAGATTCGGTAAATCAAAAATAATCGGGTTAAGCGACGAACTTAACCCCAACCCATGCGAATCGAACACTATCGCCCCCAACGCGCACGCGAGGTCGCCGACCTGTTTCACGACGCCGTTCATGCCGTCGACGGGAAGGTTTATTCCAACGATCAAAAAGAGGCATGGGCGCCGACGCCGCCGGATTATCGGGTCTGGCGCGACAGGCTGGAGTTGAAGCGGCCGTTGCTGGCATTGGTCGGCGACCGGGTTGCCGGTTTCATCGAGCTGGATAGCGACGGGCATATCGATTGTTGCTACACCCATCCCGACTTTCAGCGCAAGGGCATCGCCTCGGCGCTTTATCGCTGGACAGAACGATCGGCGTTGCAGCAGGGCCTGGCGCGCTTGTTCGTCGAAGCCTCGATAGTGGCCGAACCGTTTTTCGCAGGGCGCGGATTCAGGCGGCTGCGGCAAAATACGGTGTATAGAAACGGCCGTTGTCTGATCAACTACTCGATGGAAAAGTCCTTGCGAGGCGGTAACCGGGACATCGAACGAGAGGAGGGTCAGCCGTGTTGGTGCGACTGATTCATTGGTTACTGTTCGATCAGACGCTGAGCATTCACCGCCTCGATGAACAAGAAAAGCCACAGCTGCTGGAAATCTTCAATGCGGCGCGCCGCTCGGCCGGATGTTTCAACGCGGCGCAGGCAAATATGGTGGATTTCGAGCGCCAGATTCAAGGCGAATCGGTATACGTCGCCGAAATCGGAGGCCGGATCGCCGGCTTCGTCTCGATCAGCGCCAAGGACGGTTTTATTCACCACCTCTATGTCTGTCCGCGCTTTCAGGGCCGAGGGTTGGGCAAGGCGCTACTTGCGATGTGCGAGCAACGGTACGGCAGGCCGCTGTCGCTCAAATGCGTCAGCGCCAATCGGCGGGCGCTCGGTTTTTATCGGCACCTCGGGTGGGTAACGCGGGGCTACGGCGCGGGTCCCGACGGGCCTTGGGAGCATTTGTGGCTGGGCTGCGCCCGCCGAGTTCGTTGCGATTGAGTCAGGCCGGTGGCCTCGGCACGGGCGCCGGTAAAGAAGATTGAATGGAGAAACCGAATGAAATTGACCCTTTACCAAATCGACGCCTTCGCCGACAGGCCCTTTAGCGGCAATCCGGCAGCGGTCTGCCCTTTGGAACAATGGCTGCCCGACGAGCTTATGCAGGCGGTGGCGATGGAGAACAATCTGTCCGAGACCGCGTTCTTCGTGGCGACGTCGAAGGGCTATCATATCCGCTGGTTTACCCCGACCTGCGAAGTGGCGCTGTGCGGCCATGCGACGCTGGCCAGCGCTTACGTGTTATTCAATTGCCTGGGATATCCACAGGACCGGATCGAGTTCGAATGCCGAAGCGGCTCGTTGGCCGTCGAACGCAAACGGGATTTCCTGGAAATGGATTTTCCAGCGTGTCCGCCCAAGCCATGCGAGCTGCCGGCGGCGATCCTCGGTGCGTTCGACGCGCGCCCGGTCGCCTGCCTGTCCGGCGAAGACTATATCGTCGTATTCGACGACGAGAACGACGTGCGGGAGGCAGCTCCCGATTTAACCCGATTGAAGGAACTCGACCTCAGAGGCGTCGCGATCACGGCCAGGGCGAAAGACTACGATTTCGTCACCCGTTTCTTCGCGCCCAACTACGGCATCGACGAAGATCCGGTCACCGGTTCGGCGTTTACCCAGCTGTTGCCTTATTGGTCCTCGGTGCTCGGCAAGACGGAACTGGCGGCCAAGCAGGTGTCGCCGCGCGGCGGAGAAGTGCGCGGCGCGGTGCTCGGAGAGCGGGTCAAGATCAGCGGCAAGGCGGTGAAATATTTACAGGGGACGATCGATTGTTAAGACCGTCGACGTGCTCTACAAACGTTGCCTCGGTGCAGCGCGACACCTAAGGGGGAGTCAACATGGCGCGGGTATTCATATCCCATTCCAGCCGCGATAACGAACAGGCTGCACGCTTCAAGTCCTGGTTGCAGGATCAGGGATTCGAAACCCCATTTCTCGATTTCGACAAGCATGCGGGCATCCCGCCGGGTGCGGATTGGGAAAAAACGCTTTATCGCGAAATCGAACGTTCCGAAGCCGTGGTTGTTCTGCAGACGCCCCATTGGCTCGATTCCAAATGGTGCTTTGCCGAGTTCACGCAGGCCCGAGCCCTCGGCAAGCCGATCTTTCCGGTCATCGAAACGGCGACCGGCGACACCCTGATTGCCCCCGATGTTCAGGCGCTGGACCTACGCAGCGACCGGCAAGGCGGGCTGGAGAGGCTTTCCCGCCAACTGACGCAAATCGCGCTCGACGCCCAGGGCGGTTTTGACTGGGATGCGCGCCGCCCCCCGTATCCGGGGCTTCCGGCTTTTCAGGAAGAAGACGCGGCCATTTACTTCGGCCGCGACGACGATATTCGGCGTATGATCGAGCGCCTCAACGCCCGCCGCGCGCTGGGCGGAATCAAACTGATCGCATTGCTCGGGGCTTCCGGATCGGGAAAATCCTCGCTGCTCAGAGCCGGCGTGATTCCGAGACTCAAGCGTTCGGGAAGAAACTGGATCGTGTTGCCGCCGATGCGTCCGCAGGCGCGACCGGTCGACGAACTGGCGCGTTCGCTGGCCGTTGCTTGCGGCGGGAACGTCGATTGGCGCGAGCTGCGCGCACAGCTGTGCGGAAACGATCCCGGTTTGGCGTTGACCGATATCGCCAACGATTTGCGCGTGCGGGCCTCCGCCAACGAGGCCCAGATCCTGCTGCCCGTCGATCAGGCGGAGGAGCTGTTCGGCGCCGCCGACCCGGAACAGGCCCGTAGCTTTTTCGAGCTGCTCAATGCGGCGCTGTCCGAGCGCCAGCCCTACATCGCAGTCATGGCCCTGCGTTCGGATTATCTCGGCTTGTTGCAATCGGCCGAGGTCCTGAATGCCCGTTTCGAAGAGTTTTCGCTGGGCCCCATGCCGCTGGCCCGGATCGCCCAGATCATAGAAGGACCGGCGAGAGTGGCCGGTATCGGCGTGGACGACGCGTTCGTACACCAGGCCGTTGGCGACGCGGAAACCGAAGACGCCTTGCCGTTGCTGGCCTTCGCGTTGCGCGAGCTGTACGACCGGGCCTCCGCCGACAATTACCTGAGCCTCGACGATTACAACGCGCTGGGCGATGCCGGGGAAGGGCTGACGCCGTTGGAGAACGCCGTGCGCAAGGCGGCGGACGGGGTTTTGGCCGAGGCTCGGCCCGACAAGGAAGAGTTGGGCGCGCTACGCGAGGCGTTCGTGCCGGCCATGGTGAGGGTTAACGAACAGGGCGAATACGTCCGCCGCCCGGCCCGTTGGGAGGATCTGCCGGAGCGCTCCCATGCCTTGCTGCAACGGCTGATCGCCGCGCGATTGTTGACGGTGAGCGGGGATGGCGAGGCGCGCATGGTGGAGGTGGCGCACGAGGCGTTGCTGCGTAAATGGCCGCGCTTGCGGTCGTGGCTCGACGATGCGCGGGAATTTCTGGCCGGCAAACAACAACTGGAAGCGGATCTGCGCGATTGGGAAAACGCGGCCGAGGCCGACAAGGCCGGCGCATTGCTGACCGGAATCAAGCTCAACCGCGCCCGCGGCTGGCTGATGGAGCATCCGCAGCGGTTGAGCGAACGGGAGAGGGCGTTGATTCAGGCCAGCATCGATCGAGCCGAGGCGGAAGAACGGCAGCGCCGGGCCGAGCAGGAGCGACGTCTTCGCGATGCCGAGGCGTTGGCCGAGGCCAATCGAAAAACCGCCCGGCGCACACTGATCGGGCTGGTCATAACCGGGATCCTCGCCTTGCTGGTCGGCGGCGCCGGTAGCTACGCCTACAAACAGCAACTGGCGGCGGAGGGCCAGCGAGACCAGGCGATGCTGCGTCAGGCGCAATTTCTCGCGACCCAGGCCAGACAGGAAAATTCGCGCGAGAACTATAGCAACGGCCTGCTGCTGTCGCTTGCCGCCCTAACCAACGAAGACGGCAGCGAACGCAGACCTTTTCTACTCGAGGCGGCGGTTCAACTTTATGACGCGGTGTCGCGGTTGAGAGAGTACTTGGTATTGGCCGGGCACGAGCAGCGGGTTACGTTCGCCGAGTTCAGCGCCGACGGCACGCGCGTCGTGACCGCCTCGCACGACAAGACCGCCAAGCTGTGGGACGCCCGAAGCGGCGCCCTACTCGCCACGCTTTCCGGACACGAACAGAGGGTGGCCCACGCCGCGTTCGCCCCCGACGGGCGGCAGGTGGCGACGGCGTCGCTGGACGGCACCGCCCGCCTGTGGGACGCGGACAGCGGCGAATTGCGCCATACCCTGAAGGGCGTCGGAGACGATTACAACGAGGTCTATTACGTGTCGTTCAGCCCCGACGGTAAACGGCTGGTCGCTGCCTCGGGGTGGAACGGCGCGGTGCTGTGGGACACCGAAAACGGCCGTAAGATTACCGACCTTCCGGTATCTTCGGGCAAGGAAGGAACGCAGTACGTAGTGCATGCGCGGTTTAGCCCGGACGGTCGATACATTCTGACCTCGGATCGCTTCGAGGGAATCGGGCGGCTGTGGGACGGGCGCAGCGGCCGCCACCTGAGGGATTTCATCGGCCACCAGGCAGGCCACTATTACGTCGCGTTCAGCCCGGACGGCCGGCGGGTGCTCACGGCGTCGGCCGATAAGACGGCACGCTTGTGGGATGCGGCCAGCGGCAAGGAAACGGCCGTGCTGCGCGGTCACCAGGGGAAAATATTCCACGCCGATTTCAGCCCGGACGGCAGCCGGATCGTCACCGCCTCCGCCGACCATACGGCGCGTTTGTGGGCCGCGGACGGCCGAATGCTGCAGGTATTGAAGGGACACGAGGACGAGGTGCGCCATGCCGCCTTTTCGCCGGCCGGCGACCGGGTTGTCACGGTAGGGCGCGACAATCTGGCCTATATCTGGGAGGTTGGCAACGGCGACCGCAGCGCCGCTCTTAACGGCCACTTCGACGACGTCACCCACGCGGCATACGCCCCGGACGGACGAACCATCGTCACCGCCGGCGACCGCACGGCCCGGCTGTGGCGGCTGAACAACGATGCGCTGGTCAAGGTGCTTGCCGGTCACGAAACTTCGGTCAAAAGCGCCGTTTTCAGTCCCGACGGCTCGCGCCTGCTGAGCGCGCCCGGTGGTTGGGTAACCTCCGACAACCGTTCGGCGCGTTTGTGGGACGTCGCTAGCGGGGGGCAAATCGACGTCGTCGAAGGGAACGACGTGCAGGACGCCGTTTTCAGCGCCGATGGAAGGTATCTGGCCGTTGCCGCAGCGGGCTTGCTGAGCATCCGGGACGGGCGCAGCGGAGCTCCCGTTCGCGATTTATCGGACGTGACCGGGCGGGTGATGGCTGTCGCTTTCAGCCCCGACCAACGCATGCTCGCCGCCGTATCCGCCGTTTTGTCCGCCGGCGCTTCCAATAACGGTTACCTGATGATCTGGGACGTCGCCAGCGGCCGGCAAATTACCGCCTGGAACGCCG
>JBNLFT010000178.1:0-5644 GCA_050305675.1 Methylococcaceae bacterium | reverse complement strand
GCATTCGTGATGTTTGTCCAACCTTCTTCGCCCGATTTTCCAGAAATTCCATTCCCTTCATGAAATATCCGGGCTAATCCGCCCACCTTACCGTCAACCTTTTCGTCCGACCGGTTTCGATTCGAACGATCTCGGTCAGCATACCGTCTATAGCATTATGCAGGCAATGCTCTGCCCCGAATCGGACGGCTTGTTGAAACGGCAAACAGGCCCGCCTCGCCAAAAATTCCACAAAGGCGGATTGTTGTTGGTCGAAACAAGCATTTCGTCAATCAATTCAGCCGACCTTTCGTGTGTCATCCGGGCCGGGGCCCAAGCATCGCCACAACGCAACAGAAGTGTTAGTATCCTATTAGCTACCGAATTAAAGGATTGGGCCATGACTGAATCCGACACTCGAGACACCCCGCCGCGTCTTTCCGAACAAGGCTATTACAGCTGTCCCATGCACCCCGAAGTCCGCCGGCCGGAAGCGGGCAATTGCCCGAAATGCGGCATGACATTGGAATGGGTCGCGAGCGCGGCACAAACGCCGAGAACGAAATACGTTTGCCCGATGCATCCGGAGGTTGTGCGCGACCGGCCCGGCAATTGCCCCAAATGCGGCATGGCGTTGGAGCCGCGCGATGTCGCCGTCGAGGCCGACGACAACTCCGAACTGAACGCCATGAACCGTCGTTTCTGGATCAGTCTGCTATTGACGGCCCCGGTATTCGTCATCGCCATGGGCCATGGCACAATCGAAAACTGGGCCTCCGACTGGCTGTCGGCAACCGGTTTCCGTCTGCTTCAGTTTTTCCTGGCGACCCCGGTGGTGCTATGGGGCGGTTGGCCTTTTTTTCAGCGCGGCTGGCAGTCGCTGCTTAATCGTAGCCTGAACATGTTCACGCTGATTGCCATGGGCACCGCTGTCGCCTGGGGCTACAGCGTCGTCGCGGCGTTCCTGCCCGGAATATTTCCCGCCACGGTGCGCAATGCGGACGGGACGGTCGACGTTTATTTCGAAGCCGCCGCCGTGATCACTACGTTAGTGTTGCTGGGGCAGGTTCTCGAACTCAAGGCGCGCAGCCGGACCAGTCAAGCAATCAAGATGCTGCTGCAACTGGCTCCGAAAACGGCCCGCCGGGTCAGCGACGGGCAGGAGCGGGATATCCCCTTGGACCAGGTCCGGGTCGGGGACATCCTGCGCATCAGACCGGGCGAAAAAATTCCGGTCGACGGCGTAGCGGTCGAAGGCCACAGCACGGTCGACGAGGCCATGATCACCGGCGAACCGATACCGGTGGAGAAAAACAGCGGCGATAAGCTGATCGGCGCGACGATCAACAACACCGGCACGCTATTGATGCGCGCGGAAAAAATCGGCGGCGAGACCCTGCTGGCACGAATCGTCGATATGGTTAGCCAAGCGCAGCGTAGTCGGGCTCCGATCCAGAAGTTGGCCGACACCGTCGCCGCTTACTTCGTACCGTCCGTCGTCGGTATCGCCCTGGTTACGCTGTCGGTCTGGTGGTATTGGGGGCCCGAGCCTCGTCTGGCCCATGCCGTCATCAATGCCGTCGCCGTGCTGATCATCGCCTGTCCTTGCGCCCTGGGGCTGGCCACGCCGATGTCGATCATGGTCGGCACCGGCCGCGGCGCGCAAAACGGTGTCCTAATCAAGAATGCCGAAGCGCTGGAGATTATGGAAAAAATCGATACCCTGGTGGTCGACAAAACCGGAACCTTGACCGAAGGGAAACCGCGACTGGCCGTGACCATTCCCGCCGAAAACTTCACGGCGGAAGACATACTGCGTTATGCCGCCAGTTTGGAACAAGGTAGCGAACACCCGCTGGCGGCCGCGATCGTCCGCGGCGCCGAGGAAAAAGCCGTCACGCTGCATCCGGTTGAGAATTTCGAAGCCGTTAGCGGTAAAGGGGTACGCGGGCAAATAGGCGGCATCCGAATCACATTGGGCAATAGCCGACTGATGAGCGATGAAAAAATCGACATCTCGGCACTGACCCCGCAAATCGACATGCTGCAACGACAAGGACAAACGGTGATGTTCGTCGCCGTGGACGGCCAAGCCGCCGGCATCATAGGCGTGGCGGACCCGATCAAAGACTCCACCCCCGATGCGATCGACGCCTTGCATCGATCGGGTGTCAGCGTCGTCATGCTGACCGGCGACAACCGGGTCACGGCCGCAGCCGTCGCCGGCGAACTGGGCATAGACCGGGTCGAGGCGGAAGTCTTGCCGGAGCAAAAAGCGCAATTGGTCAAGCGGCTGCAGGACCAAGGGCATATCGTGGCGATGGCCGGCGACGGCATCAACGACGCCCCTGCGCTGGCCCAGGCGCATGTCGGAATCGCCATGGGCAGCGGCACCGACGTCGCGATGGAAAGCGCCGGGGTGACGCTGGTCAAGGGAGACCTTCGCGGCATCGCCCGATCCCGTCTTCTGAGCCGGGCGACGATGAAAAACATCCGGCAAAACCTTTTTTTCGCCTTTGTTTACAACGCGATCGGAGTGCCGGTCGCCGCCGGCATTCTGTACCCGTTTTTCGGCATCCTGCTGTCACCGATGATCGCCGCGGCGGCTATGAGCCTCAGCTCGGTATCGGTGATCGCCAATGCATTGAGGCTCCGCCGCCTGCCGCTTTAATAAAGCTAGAAATCCTTCCGAATACACCTCGTTCCGGTACCGAGTATTCCAACAGTCGGTCATCATTCCCAGTCGGGTGATGCGCCATCTCCCCCTGGCCGTAAAATCGACGACAACCGTACGCGTAAAGTGTGACCGGACGGCATGTTTTCAAACACGATTTGTATTAACGTGGAACTAGCTGCCTATTGGAAACGCCCCATGTAACAAACCGACTCCACTCGAGTTGCCATGATGAAACAGATTGTTCGATACCTGCTCGGGATATTATTAATGTTGTCTGTTTCGAAGCCGTGTATCGCCGCCCCTACCGGCGATTCCGGGCTTCAAAGGATCGACTTGCAGTTGCGTTGGCATCATCAATTTCAATTCGCCGGTTATTATGCCGCATTGGAAAAGGGCTACTATCGCGAGGAAGGGCTGGAGGTCAGGCTGCACGAAGCCAAAGCCGGCATCAAACCGGTCGAGGAGGTGTTGGCAGGTCGGGCACAATACGCCGAATCGAACAGCGATGTTCTTTATGCCAGATTGCAGGGAAAACCGGTCGTCGCTTTGGCGGCCGTTTTCCAACACTCCCCTTTGGTTCTCTTGACCTTGAAAAGCAGCGCGGTCCATACGCCAAAAGATTTGGTCGGCAAAAAAGTCATGTTGCTGAACCCGCGGACCGACGCTTATTTCCATGCCATGTTGCGCAACGAAAGCATCCGGGAAACCGAGCTTGAAATGGTTCCCAGCAGTCTCGATCTCGAAGATCTGATTTCCGGGAAAGTCGCCGCATTCAATTCCTATCTCACAAACGAACCGTTCGTGTTGCAACAACGCGGAATCGACTATAGCGTACTGAACCCTGCCGACTACGGCATCGATTTCTATAGCGATATCCTGTTTACTACCGAACAAGAGGTCAAAGAACATCCGCTGAGAGCGCGAGCCGTTCTCCGCGCCACGCTGAAAGGCTGGCGCTATGCGATGGACCATCCCGACGAAATCATCGATTTGTTGCTGACTAAGTATCGCGTCCCGAAATCCAGGGAGCATCTGCGCTATGAAGCCGAGGCGATGCGTTCTTTGATCCAACCCGATGTAATCGAAATCGGACACATGAATCGGGAACGCTGGGAGCGTATGGCCAATGCTTTCGTCGAACTCGGCATGGCCAACGAAGATTTTTCAGTCCCCGGTTTTCTTTACGACCCCCACTCGCCCGTTGCGCTGGAAAAAATGCATGAAATGCTGATTTTCTTCACCCTTGTCAGCGGCCTGGCTACGTTTTCCGCAGTTGGCATTCTTTGCGGTTGGATACACCTCAAGCACGAAATTTCAATGCGCAGAATGACCGAAGCACAAATCAAACAACTGGCCTATTACGACCCGTTAACCGCAATTGCCAATCGCAATAGCTTTTTGCCTTATGCTAACAAACAAATTCATCAAGCCGATCGGAACCGACAAAAACTGGCCTTGTGCTTCATCGACCTAAACGACTTCAAGGAAATTAACGATCGTTACGGTCACAAAGCCGGCGACAGCATGCTTATCCATGTCGCCAATGCGATCAATTCCGTTATCCGCGAATCCGACATGGCCGCGCGAATCGGCGGAGACGAATTTGTCGTGCTGCTGACCGACATCCGAAACGTCAACGACACCCGACGTTCCGTTGATGAGATTCAACAGGCAATAGCCGCCGAAATCCGCTTCGCCACCCATACGCTTTCCATTACCGCCAGCATAGGCATCGCCGTCTACCCCGATGACGGCATCCATATCGACGAGCTCATCGCCAAAGCCGATTCGTTCATGTATGTCGAAAAACAACAAACGAAAGCGCAGGCGTTGGCCATCAGCCGACAATCAAGTCTTCGGGCATGCTAAAACGGCCTTGCCTACGCCCTCGTTACGTTACGTCATGCTACGGCTGACCGGTCCGCAAGCACGGAAGGATGAAACGCGTTGAAAATTGCAATCGAACAAACGTAGGCCGCCCTCGCATTAGCGAGTTTGGATTACGTTGGAAAAACCGTTAACCGGCATTGGTTAGAGACGACGTTATACCGCGGACAGGCAGCTCACCATCTAAAAGGATTTCGGAGGATCGGCATCCCGCCGCCGGTGCATTGGCCTTGATATCCAAGCGCGGGAGGCGCTATTTTACTTACGCATTACGAAGCGGTGTAGGCCTTAGGCGGACTATTCGACCGATACTCCAGATAACCGGCAAGCGAAACCATCGGTTACCGGTTTTTTGGGGACTAAGCCGATGCGCCTTAAGCGGACAATTCCTCGACACGTTTTTCAAGCTCGGCCGCAATCATGGCGTCATGGTGCCGCTTCAAGGTGGAGTCGGTCGGGCGCGGCGCAAATTCGGCCTCCACTTCCGCCCTGAGTTGGGTCAGAAAGTGGCGTCTAAGCGTTGAATCCTCGGGTATTCTGACCTTCGCGGTCTGTTGCAGCCTTTCGCCGCGGCTGATGATTTGCGGTATTTCCTTCTGGGACGATTCATTGAAGATGGAATACCCCAACGGAAAAAAAGCCGTGGCGGCAACGATAAGCATGACTAAAAACAATTCGGCAACTTCGATCATGGTAAATTCCTTACAACAGTTATGGGAACACATCCGCTTAAGCATTTGTTATACCAGTCCCTAATTCCGTATATACCTGGAGTCCACTAACCGTTGTTTGTCTCTAAATCAACAAAACCCACAAAACTACTATGGATTTGTCGCGAACGATTCATTTAGCGTGCCGTAAACCGTTACCCCTTACCCCGCTTATCCGTTAACGGAATAAGTTCCCCGGCGACGGCACCTATTTTCTATATCTCCGTGAACCGGAAACGGCCGAATTCAACTGCGTTTTTTCTTTTTTAATGCCGCAAATGGTAGGATGACCATTTACTCCGACGCCTCCGATTCCCTATGAAAAAAACCTATCTAGCTGTTGCTTTGCTGGCGACGATTGTGACCGCTTGCATGTTTCAACGCCCGGATT
>JBNLFT010000177.1:0-5685 GCA_050305675.1 Methylococcaceae bacterium | reverse complement strand
CCGGGCCGGAGACGCGGACGATACCGACACCGCCGTTTCCCGGCGGTGTGGCGACGGCCGCGATGGTATCGTTGTCGGCGCCGCTCACCGTTATTTACTGCCCTCCGCTTCGATCTGGCGGGTAATATGCCACTGCTGCAGGATCGACAGCGAGTTGTTCCACACCCAGTACAGAACCAGACCGGACGGGAAAAACAGGAAGAACACGGTAAAAATGATCGGGAACATTTTCATGACTTTGGCCTGCAGCGGGTCGATCGGAGCCGGGTTCAGGCTTTGTTGAATCTTCATCGTCACGCCGTACAGGATAGGCAGCAGATAGAAAGGGTCCTGCGCGGACAAATCCTGTATCCACCAGTAAAACTCGGCCTGGCGCAATTCGACGGTCTCGATCAACACCCAGTACAGCGAGATGAAGACCGGAATTTGCACCAGTATCGGCAGACAGCCGCCGAGCGGATTGACCTTTTCCCGCTTGTACATGGCCATCATTTCGGTATTGAAGCGTTGCCGGTCGTCCTTGAATTTGTCCTGCAGCTCTTTCAGTTTGGGCTGAATCTTGCGCATCTTCGCCATGGACCGGTAACTGGACTTGGACAAACGGTAGAATAACAGTTTGATAACCAGGGTGACGCCCATGATCGCGATTCCCCAGTTGCCGACGTAGCCGTGGATCTGGTTCAGCAGCCAGTAGATCGGTTTGGCGATGACCGTCAGCCAACTGTAATCGACGGTCAGTTCCAGGCCCGTGGCAATCGCTTCCATTTCGGGTTGGATCTTCGGACCGGTAAACAATTGCGATTTGAAAACCGTTTCGGTTCCGGGGGCGACTTCGCGAGAGGGCGAATAGGAGCCGATCACGTAGCGCCAGTCTTTCAGCTCTTTGGTGTAAAAATGGTTTTCCTGGTCTTGCGGCGGAATCCAAGCGGACGCGAAATAGTGCTGGATCATCGCGCTCCAGCCGCCGACGGTCTTGGCGGCGAGGTTCTCTTCGGCCATGTCGTCGAAATCGACTTTCTGGTATTTCTCCTCGTTGGTGTAGACGACGCCGCCGGCATAGGTCCGGATGAAGTTATTGTTGTTGCGTTCCGAGAACGGTTTTCTCAACAGCTGGTTGTATTGTCTGCCGGACCAGGTCGAAGCGCTGTTGTTGCTGACTTTGTGCTCCAGTTGGATATCGTAACTGCCGCGTTTGAAGGTGTAAGTTTTGACGACGTCGACGCCCTGCTCGTTGGTCCAGACCAACGGAACGCTCAGGCTGTCCTCGCCCTCTTGCAATTCGAAACTGTTCCGAGCCGCGGAATAAACGGCATGATGGTCGGGCGCGGCGGAACCGTTGTTGGCGACCAGACCGCTTTGCGCCAGGAATAACTTGTCCTCGCTGCTGTCGAACAGCCTGACCGGCGCCGTATCGACTTCGTCGGGTTGCAGGCCGACCAGCTCGTACAGTTTATTGACGACGGTGTTCGGTTTTTCCTTAGAATACCGAAGCAAATCCAGATTGCTTAACGTGCCGCCCCGGGTATCGATCTCCAGTTGGTAAACGTCGGTCTTGACTCGGATAATCTTTCCGCTGTCCACTGTCTTCAACGGCACCGCTTCGCTGGTAGCCGTTTGTTCCTGTTCGCCACCGGCCGCCGGTAAATCCGCATTGCCGCCGGCCACGGTCGGCGTATCGGAGACAGGCAACTGCGGTTTGGGGCCGTAATCGAACTGCCAAGCCTCCCACAGCATGTAAGAAATCATCACGAAGGCCATGATGAGTACGAATCTAAGATTATCCATTATTATCTACCAGTTATTTGGAACAGGGTGAATGCCGCCGGGGCAAAAAGTTGGCATTTTAACAGTCGTATGAGGGACAGGTAACAATCTTTGCCGGCCGCATGAAGCGGGATCGCTTCTCAGCCGCAATGTGGAACGGCCCGAAAAGAGTTCGGGATCTTTCCGGGCCGGGGATTCGCTCGAATATCGACAAATCCGTGAGCGGGTTATGAGCAGGAATCGCATCGATTTACCAGTTTAAGCCAATGCCTTTCCAATGACTTCCTCAGAACAACCGGAGACGCATCGGCGGCGTCCCTTCGTGCTAATACAACAATATCAATATTGATTAATGTTTGTTGCCGTAACCGAAAGTTTTCCCTGACAGTTCTTTTGATCAGATTCCTTTTGACTGCCTTTTTTATATTTTTTTTTGCGATGACCAAACCCAGGCGGGGATGACAAAGATCATTCCTGATGGCGAGTAAAGTAAAAAACTTATCCGTCGACCTGATTGGGTTTGCAAAGACTTTCTTAAACTCAGCCGGCGTCCGTAACCTTAGCTGAACGGGAAAACCGAAATTTTCCGCCGACAATTAGACCGTCAGCGAAGCGCGACCCTTCGCTCTGCGAGCGCTCAGTACCTTGCGGCCGCCTTTGGTCGCCATTCTGGCACGAAAACCGTGAGTTCTGGCGCGTTTGATTTTGCTTGGTTGGTAAGTTCTTTTCATTTGCTTACAGCCTGATTGAATGGGTTAACGAAAACGTATAAAAAAGACACCGGATAATACGGTAAATAGCTGTAATCTGTCAATTTTTATTCATTGCAGATGCCGTAAGGGGCTGTTGCGAGGCGGCAACTTCAGGCTGTTTACAACAACGGCTCCAGATACTGCCATACCTTGTCGGCGATCATGGCCTGGGCCTTGAAATTAGGATGCAGCCCGTCGCGCTGCATCAGTTCCTTGACCAGCGCCACATCCTGCAGGATGAAGGGGACGTAGGTGACTTCCAGCCGCTGCGCCAATTGCGGGTAAACATTGTAAAACATTTCGGTGTATCGTTTCCCGTAATTGGGCGGAATGCGCATGCTCAATAACAGTACGCGAGCACCGGCATGGCGGGCGCGCTTGATGATTTCGGCCAGATTGGAACGCATCACTTTCGGCGGTAGGCCGCGTAAGCCGTCGTTGGCGCCCAATTCCAGAATCAGGATATCCGGCTGGTATTCGTCCAATGCCCGATCGATGCGCGCCAAGCCTCCTGCCGTGGTGTCGCCGCTGATGCTTTCGTTGTAGACGGTGTAGCCGCTGTCATGCCGATCCAGGCGCTGTTGCAGCAGCTCCACCCAGCTTTGTTGAACTTCCATGCCGTAACCGGCACTAATACTGTCTCCCAGCACGACAATTGATTTGGCACCCAGCGTGGCCGAAAATAAACACAATAGCGACGCCATTAACATTCTTGACATGACCGATATTCCTTCCGAGCAAGTAATCATTCAAACCGAAAACCTGGGCAAAACCGTGACTACGGTCGACGGCCCGTTACATATCTTGTCATCTGTGGCATTGACAATCAAACGCGGCGACAGCCTGGCGATACTCGGTGCCTCCGGTTCCGGCAAGTCCACACTGCTGAGTTTGTTGGCCGGCCTCGATACGCCGAGCACCGGCAGGATCGTGCTGGACGGCCGTGAACTGACCGCGATGGATGAGGACGGCCGGGCCGAAGTGCGCAATCAGCTGATCGGTTTCGTGTTTCAGTCGTTTCAATTGTTGCAGGGACTGAGCGCCGAAGAGAACGTCATGCTGCCGCTGGAGTTGGCGGGCGACGGTGACGCGCGCCCTAAGGCAAGGGCCTTGTTGGAGCGGGTCGGTTTGGGGGAACGTTTGTCGCATACCCCTAAACAACTGTCCGGCGGCGAACAGCAGCGGGTCGCTCTGGCCCGCGCTTTCGTGACCGAACCGGCCATTCTGTTCGCCGACGAGCCGACCGGCAATCTGGACAGCAAGACCGGCGCCAACATCATCGACTTGTTGTTCGAACTGAATCTGGAAAAGAATACGACGCTGGTGCTGGTCACCCACGACAACGCTTTGGCCGAGCGTTGCCGGAGTACGGTCAAACTGGAAGCGGGGCGGCTGATATGAACCGCCTGCAACTGGCCGCACGCTTGCTGTGGCGCGATGCCCGCTCCGGCGAATTGACCGTTCTGTTGGCGGCGTTGATTATCGCGGTGACCAGCGCGACCGCGATCACTCTGTTCGCCGACCGCTTGCAGCGGACCATGACCACCCAAGCCGCCGAGTTCCTGGCCGCCGATCTGGTCGTCACCAGTCCGCAGCCGATCCCGGACCACTGGTTTAGGAAAGCGCGGGAATTAAAGCTGAAGGCGGCGCAGACGGCGGAGTTTTCCAGCGTCTTGATCGAAAACGAAGAGATGCTGCTGGCCGGGGTCAAGGCGGTCAGCGACGCCTATCCGCTACGCGGTTATTTGAAGACGGTGGCCGAGGACTTGGCGACGGAAACCAAGCGCGGCCACGGGCCTAAAGCGGGTCGGGCGTGGGTGGAAAAACGCGTGTTGTCGGCGTTGAAATTGGCGATCGGCGATCGCTTGACGGTCGGCGAGCAGACGCTGACCATCGAGCGAGTTGTGACCTACGAACCGGACAAACGCGGCGATCTGTACAGTCTGTCGCCGCGGGTCATGATCAACCGGGCCGATCTGGCGGCGACCCGCGTCATCCAACCCGGCAGCCACGTGCATTACTTCTTCCAATTTGCAGGAGAGCCGGCCGCGTTACTGGAATTTAACCGGTGGCTCAAGCCGTTGCTAAACCCTTCGCAGCGCCTGATGGACATCCACCAAGACCGGCCGGAGCTGGGCAATGCGTTAAGCCGGGCGGAGCGTTATCTGGGCCTGTCCAGTATCGTCGTCATCGTCATCGCCGGTGTCGCCATCGCGATGACCACCCGCCGCTACAGCGAGCGTCATTTCGACGCCACCGCCATTTTGCGTTGCCTGGGCTGCAAACAGCATGAAGTGTTATGGTTGTACCTCTGTCAATTCCTGTTGCTGGGAATCGTCGCCAGTTCCATGGCTTGCGGCCTCGGTTGGCTGGCCCAGGAAGTGCTGTTCGATATGTTAAGGAACCTGTTGCCGGCGCGGGTCGCCGCCCCCGGGTTTTTCGCCGTCGTTTTCGGTTTCGTCACCGGCTTGGCGATCTTGTTCGGCTTTGCCTTGCCGCCGTTGTTGCGCTTAAAAAAGGTTTCGCCGCTCAGGGTGTTACGGCGCGATCTCGAGCCAATGCCGACCAGCGCCTGGTTGGTTTACGGACTGGCCATGGCCTTGGTCGCGCTGATGGTGTGGCGCTATACCGAGGATCTCAAAATGACCGCCACCATCATCGGCGGCGGGATGCTGGCTTCGCTGCTGCTTGGGTTGGTGGTCTATGGCGTTTTGCGGCAGTTGCGGCGGCTGTTGCCGAGACTGGGAGTCAGCTGGCGTTTCGGAATGCAAAACCTGGTTCGTCATGCCCGCGCGACCACCGGTCAGGTACTGGCTTTCGGCATCACGCTGGTCGCCATGCTCCTGAGCTTGACGGTACGCACCGATCTGTTGAACGATTGGCAGCGGCAACTGCCCGACAATGCGCCCAACCACTTTGCATTGAACATATTTCCCGAACAGAAAGATGACCTCCTGCGGGAACTGCAAGCCGAGCGGATTGAGGGCAGCCGCTTTTATCCGGTGGTACGCGGCAGATTGGTCCGGATTAACGGCGTGGCGGTACAGCAAATCGTTTCCAAGGAGTCCGAAGGCGAGCGCGCCACGCATCGGGATCTGAGCTTGACCTGGGACGCAAACATGCCCGAGGATAACAAGCTGGTGGCGGGGCAATGGTGGAATGACGGGCG
>JBNLFT010000176.1:0-5721 GCA_050305675.1 Methylococcaceae bacterium | reverse complement strand
GGAGGTGACGCTTTCGCCGTCGGCATTGCCGGAACAGCGGACCTATCGACGGGCGACCGATTTGCTATTGGTCCTGGACCGCAGCGGGTCGATGTCCGAAGCGAGAAAAATGCCATATGCCAAGGCGGCAATCCGTGAGGTCTTGGAACGACTAGACGTCGACGACCGCTTTGCCCTAGTGAGTTTTTCCGATCGCGCCTCGGTGGATTTGCATTGGCTTACTCCGAACGCCGGTAACCGGCGGCAACTGGACCGTTTGGTCGATCGTATTGTCGCGGCAGGCGGAACCAACATGGGCGACGGTCTGCAGACCGCGTTAGGCCAGTTGCAATACGACGACGGCGAGCGGGTTCGGAAAGTTTTGTTGCTCTCCGACGGGCAGGCCAATCAGGGCATTACCCATCCCGATCTATTGGCCGATATGGCGACACAAGTCACCCAGCACGGTGCCGTGTTGTCGACTATCGGCATGGGTCTTGGGTTCAACGAAGTATTGTTGGCCAAGCTGGCCGACTACGGGATGGGACATTATTCCTATTTGGAGGACTTGTCCGGTTTGGCCGCGATTCTGAACCGAGATCTGGAGGACACGCGGCGGTTGTACGCCAGCAGCAGCCGCTTGGAAATTCAGTTGGGAGAAGGCGTACAACTGCTCGACGCAGGCGGTTACCCGTTGCTTCGTAACGACGCTACGGTCACGATCACGACCGGGCAGTTATTGAGCAATACCGCCAAACGATTTGTAATGACATTCAAGGTTCCGAATGCACGAACCGGATCGATTAACTTGGGCGAACTGCGGTTGCACTACCGCGTCGACGGTACGGAGCTACAATCGGAACTGCAGCGGGGCCTGACCCTAGCGATCGTGGCGCCGGAACGCGAAGTAGAGGCCAGAGAGTCGATCGACGAACAGGTCTACAAACAAAGCTGGCTAGAGAATAATCTCGGCCGTGCCAAGGAAAAATTGGGGAGCTGGCTCAGGCAAGGGAAACGCGAACAGGCCGAAGAGGTTGTCCGCCAATATACGCAGGAGTTGCACGATGCGGAAAAAGACAGCGATTTGCCGTTGGCGTCGCCGGCCGTCGAAGCGGAGCTGAGGCGCATGCAATCGCAGGTCGAGGACGCTTTCAGCGGCAGTCTGGCGGACCAGCAGGAAAAACAAAACCGGGCTGCCAAGAGCTCGCAGTACGAGGCACTGAAAAAACAGCGGCAGTGAATCCGGTGGCGGTCGAGTCGGCAACAACGGGAATCCTACGGTCGGTTCGATTTTCTCCTCGCACCGGCCAAAGTCGCAGTACAATTTATATAGTTGTGTCGATCGGACGGGAGAAACCATGAAACAAATCTTATTGGGCGGCGGCAACGGTGGCCAGGTCGTCATGGATGCGGCGATGGGTAATCGCCACGGTATGATTTCCGGTGCGACCGGCACCGGAAAAACGGTGACATTGCAGGTATTGGCGGAAGCATACTCGCGCCTCGGGGTACCGGTGTTCATGGCCGATGTCAAAGGGGATCTGTCCGGGATCGCCGACGCCGGTCGGACAAACCCGGTGATCGAACAACGGGTTCGCGCAATCGGTATCGAGGATTTTCAATTCCAGGCAAATCCAACCGTATTCTGGGATGTGTTCGGCAGCAGCGGACACCCGGTGCGCACCACGATCTCGGAGCTGGGACCTTTGCTGCTGAGCCATCTACTCGAATTGAACGAAACGCAATCGGGAATCTTATACAGTTGCTTCAGCATAGCCGACGACCAGGGATTGTTGTTGCTGGACCTTAAAGATTTGCGTGCGTTGCTGAATTGGATGGCGGAGCATGCCGGCAGTTTGCAGTCCGAGTACGGCAATGTCTCGAAGGCCAGCGTGGGCGCGATCCAGCGGCGCCTGCTGGTACTCGAGGAGCAGGGGGCCGATGGCTTCTTCGGCGAGCCGGCTATCCGCCTGGAGGACTTGTACCGCACCGATTTTTCCGGCAACGGGGTGATCAGTATCTTGGATGCGGCAAGGCTGACGAGCAACGCGCCGCGATTGTATGCGGCTTTCCTGTTATGGCTGTTGTCGGAGTTGTTCGAAACCCTGCCGGAGGTCGGCGACCTCGATAAACCCAAGTTAGTGCTGTTTTTCGACGAGGCGCACTTGTTGTTCGATAGGGCGCCAAAGGCGTTGCTCGACAAGATAGAGCAGATCGTCCGGCTGATTCGTTCCAAGGGCGTCGGTGTTTATTTCATCAGCCAAAGCCCGCTGGATATTCCGGAGGAGGTGCTGGGACAATTAGGTCTGAAAGTCCAGCATGCGTTAAGGGCTTATACTCCGAAGGACCGGAAGGTGATCAGAGCGGTGGCGGAGACTTTTCGCGCCAATCCGCTACTCGACACCGAGGCCGCGGTCCAGCAACTGGCAACCGGCGAGGCATTGGTGTCGGTGTTGAACAAGGACGGCAGTCCGGCCCCGGTAGAAAGAATACTGATCCGGCCGCCGGGCTCTCGGATCGGGCCGCTGCAACAGGAGGAGAGAATGGATCGCATCCGGCGTTCTCCTTTCCAGGGGCGGTACGATCACGCGGTGGATCGCGAATCGGCGTACGAAATGCTGAAACAGAAAGCGGAGCTCATGACTGAGGTAGGCCGGCAGCCGCAGCAGCGGACGTCTTCGGGCCGAGGCGGAAGAGGGCGCGAATCGGTCGGCGAAGCCCTGTTGAAAAGCGCCGCGCGGAGTATCGGCAGTCAACTCGGACGGCAGATTATTCGCGGAATTATGGGGTCTTTACTGGGGGGACGGCGGTAGCGTTTCGCCTCGGTCTGCGACCGCGAAACAGGCTGGCCCGCCAAGGGGCCAGCCATTACGTCTGACGGCGACTTATTTCATCGATCCGCCGCATTTACCTTCGCCGCACTTTCCTTCCATGCCCTTCATGTTATCGGATTTGTCGCTGGGCATCGGCTTGTTGCCGGCGCACTTGCCTTCAACGGCTTTTTCCTGGCCGCTTTGCATCATTGCGCCACCGCATTTACCTTCACCGCAAGAACCGTCTTTCATTTTCATCGAACCGCTTTGTTCTTTATCGGCTTCGGCGGTTTGCAGATAGCCTGAAGACAGCTCGCTCATCGCGAAAGGATTGCCGTCGGCATCGAGCGCATCGTTTGCTAGCGCCGATTGTACGGACAGTCCGGAAACTAAAGAAGCACCCAAGGCGATTGCAAATTGGGTAGAGGGTGTATTTTTCATAACTTCTCCTATTGGTTGTAATGAACTGATTGAACAAATCAGGTTGCGAATTCGTGCGTTGAAGGTCAGACTGAATAAAATCGAGTCGGTTCAAAATATAGCGTTTCGGCCGCGGAACGAGATCGCCGGCTGCAAGAATGCGTCTGGGAGTAACGGAATTAGGCGGCCTTACCGGATCGACGGGCTATTAGACCTTATCGCATTCGGTAAATCAACCGCGGGTTGGTACGAAACGGAATACGACGAACGAGAGGGGGGGAATAAGAGCAGATTTAGCAGAGGGAAAAACCCCCCTGACCGGGATCAGGGGAGTTTTCAGCTGAATTATTCGAACTTGTTGTTGAAGTCTCTAGCTTTTTGAAGAACTTGAGCTTCTGCTTCAGGAGTAGTTGCTGATTGATATTTCAGATGCTCAGTTTCTCTGCCTTTCAACATTAGAACGAATGCGATCATCAGGATAGCAGATACTGCAACAACGATAGTGTAAGTATTGCTTTGTTTTTCTTCAGCCATTTTCATAATCCTCTTGGTAATTATTGTAATAATTAACCCTTAAATACTGCTCTAAGGGGGCAACTCGAGTTGCTTGTCGAATATCTTTGTTTTGTTCTAAGTCGACGGGGCTATTTGTACCATGGTCACCGGTTTTATGTCAAAACTAAAATTCACAATAAAGCGCATTTTATTTTTGCTATGCTTTAGTCGAACAAAAAATGCAGTAACCGGGAGTCTAGGTGTTTGAAATTGCAGAGTTAGGGCATAGCGTCAAAAAGTCGGAATACCAGGAAAAAGTATCGCTGCTGCGTACGCAATTGCTACTGGTTCAACAACGGCTTCAAAGCTGTGAGTTTCCCGTCATCATCTTGATTTCGGGTGTCGACGGCGGCGGCAAGGGTGACGTGATCAACCTGCTAAACGAATGGATGGACCCGCGCTATATGAGCACGATCGCTTTCGGCGAGCCTTCCGACGAAGAACGGGAACGGCCGAACTTTTGGCGTTTCTGGCGAACTTTACCGGCCAAGGGCTCCATCGCTATTTATGTCGGCTCATGGTACAGCGAACCGTTGGCGCAACGAGTGTATCAGGAAACCGGAGACGACCAGCTGCAAGTGCAGTTGATGCACATCCGTCAATTGGAGCAGCTATTGAGCGACGACGGCGCCTTAATCATTAAGTGTTGGCTGCATCTTAAAAAGGAAGAGCAAAAAAAGCGATTGAAAAACTTGCAAAAGAATCCCGAGACCCAGTGGCGGGTAACCGAAAAGGATAAGAAACACCTCGCGTTGTACGACGAGTTCGTCATCGTCGCCGAAAAGGTGTTGACCGAAACGAGCACCGGCTTTGCCCCCTGGTTGATCGTCGATGGCTCAGATATCCGCTATAGCAGTTTGACGGTCGGCCAACATATCTTGAACCGTATCGAACAGCATATCGCGCAAAGGGAGGCTTTAAACCAGTTGCGCAAGGAAGAAAGCATCTGGCAAACAATTAATCACGTCAGCCAGCAAAGTTTGCTCGATTCGTTGGATTTGTCGCTAAGACTGGATAAAAAGGACTACCGGCGGGAATTGGAAAAATATCAGGGACGGATCAATAAACTGGTGCGCCAGGCCTATCAGTTAAAGCGTTCCAGCATATTGGTGTTCGAAGGTTGGGATGCCGGGGGCAAAGGCGGCACTATCAGGCGCTTGACGCATGCGATGGACGCCAGAAATTATCGGGTCATTTCGGTCGGTGCACCGACCGACGAGGAACGGGCGCATCATTATTTGTGGCGTTTCTGGCGGCATATCCCGCGTGCCGGGAAAGTGACGATTTACGATCGCAGTTGGTACGGCCGGGTTTTGGTCGAGCGGGTGGAAGGCTTCGCCAACGAACAGGAATGGCAGCGCGCCTACTCGGAAATCGTCAATTTCGAGGAAGCATTGGTCGATCACGGCATCATCCTGTTAAAATTTTGGCTGCATATCGACAAGGACGAACAGTTGAGACGCTTCAAGGAACGCGAACAGGTCAGTTATAAACAATATAAAATCACCGAAGAAGACTATCGCAATCGTGAAAAGTGGGACGATTACCAGTGGGCGGTCAACGAAATGATAGCCAGAACCAGCACTAGCCGGGCTCCCTGGATCATGGTGGAGGGGAACGACAAGTATTATGCGCGCATCAAGGTCTTGAAGGCTTACTGCGAACGCATGGAAAAGATGCTGGATGAGCGCAACGGCAAACAAGACAAGGAGAAAGACTAGTGCGGAAGGAACCTATTAAATTTGCTGTGACTGGGTTGCTGTCGGCATCGCTTTTTCTCCAAGGCTGCAGTTTTTTCATTTCTCCCGCTTTGGAGGAACTGGGCGGCAATTTGCAACAAGTGATGCTGGATTCGGACGATCCCGATACGGTGACGGAAGCGATTCCAGCTTATCTGCTGTTGCAGGAGGCAATTCTGGCAAGCGATCCGGAAAACGTTGCGTTAATGGCGTCC
>JBNLFT010000175.1:0-5773 GCA_050305675.1 Methylococcaceae bacterium | reverse complement strand
CCGTCTGTTGAACATGACGCCTCGGCAAATCGCCTACCGCATTCAAACCTTGAACATCAATCTAAAACAAATCTAACCTTCGAACTGAGGCGGAAGGCGCATGCCGTTACGCCTCGTTATCGAGCGCGACCCGGCATCTTGTGGCCGAAAGACCTCCCTGTGGCTAAATGAATTTGACCGCGACCAGGACGAAAACAAGAAATATTTGTAAAAAAAACAATTTCAACCAATCTTTCAAATCTTTGCGGAAATCTTGTTTTTCCATGTCTACTCCTTAAAAAATCGTCGATTCACAAAACCATGACTCACGTCGCCGGGAGTGCAGGTCGCATTATCCTTCCGCAGAGAAACCATCGAACGATGGTCGAAGTGGGTCCGGCGCATACGCCAAGGCGCCGAACGGTATGCGTGCCCTCTCGGGCACGCCAACTATATAGTCTCTTATCGTTATCTGATCGGTTCATCCCGATTGACAGGCGGGTTGCTCCCGGCGCTTCGTTCGCGTGCCGGAAAAACCTCACCCGTTAAAATGGGTATATTCGCCGAAACTCCAAAATGGGCTCGTTAACCGCCTCGACGGGAACGAACGCAAAAAGTCGTGTTAACGGAAGTACCTACGTTGGAGCAATATTCAGACCAAACCACACACAAGGAACAATTAGAAAAAATAATCAGCCGCTAAGTTCCCAATATCCGCAAAAAAATTTCCTTTTTCGCCGTGCTGGAGCCGTCAACGTGCCACTCGCTATTGTTTCCATCCCCACAAAGCCGCACAAATTGATTGTTGACTTTACAACAAACAATCTTAAATTTCGAGCGCAAGAACCCATATTTTCAATAAGTTACCGCACACTCTCAGGTTGGCACAGGGCATGCTTAGTACCTCGATGAACAAACTTACGAGGTGAGACTCATGGAATTACCAGTACTCAACGAAACACCAAGCGCAGCAGGCGGCTGTTCGGCCGGGTCTTGCGGCTCCACCGACGACCAACTGAGCCATCTGTCCGACGACATCCGGGAAAAGGTACAAAACCACCCGTGCTATTCGGAAGACGCCCATCACTACTTCGCGCGCATGCACGTTGCGGTAGCCCCAGCCTGCAATATTCAATGCCACTATTGTAACCGGAAATACGACTGCTCCAACGAATCGCGCCCCGGCGTGGTTTCCGAATTGCTGACCCCGGAACAGGCAGTCAAGAAAACCATGGCGGTCGCGGCCAACATCCCGCAAATGACCGTGCTCGGTATCGCCGGCCCAGGCGACCCGCTGGCCAACCCGGAGCGTACGTTCGCGACCTTCCGCGCACTCAGCGAACAGGCGCCGGACATCAAGTTGTGCGTATCCACTAACGGCTTGGCTTTGCCGGAGTCGGTGGAAGAACTGTCCAAACATAATATCGACCACGTCACGATCACGATCAACTGCCTTGATCCTGAAGTCGGCGCCAAGATTTATCCTTGGGTATTCTGGAACAACCGCCGCATCAAAGGCGTAAAAGGCGCGAAAATCCTGATCGAACAGCAACAAAAAGGTCTGGAAATGCTGGCCGAAAGAGGCATTCTGGTCAAGGTCAACTCGGTTATGATTCCGGGCATCAATGACGAGCACCTGGCCGAAGTCAGCCGAGTCGTCAAAGCAAAAGGCGCGTTTCTGCACAACGTCATGCCGTTAATCGCCGAAGCCGAACACGGCACCTTCTACGGCGTCATGGGGCAGCGCGGCCCGACCGCGGCGGAACTGCAAGACCTTCAGGACAAATGTTCCGGCGACATGAACATGATGCGCCATTGCCGTCAATGCCGTGCCGATGCAGTTGGTCTGTTAGGCGAAGACCGTGGCGACGAATTCACGATGGACAAAATCGAGGAAATGGAGATCGATTATCAGGCGGCCATGGAAAAACGCAAGGTCATTCACGAGGCGATCGCCGCCGAAATGGATGAGAAGCGCGCTGCCAAGTCCAAGGTCGCACACCAGCAGCAGGAAATGCCGAAACTGAACACCCGGCCGGTGCTGATGGCGGTCGCGACCAGCGGCCAAGGGGTAATCAACATGCACTTCGGCCACGCCAAGGAATTTTTGATCTACGAAGCCTCTCCGGACGGCGTGCGTTTCATCAGTCACCGCAAGACCGAATTGTACTGCAGCGGCGACAGCACCTGCGGCGAGGCGGAAACCGCATTGGAACGCAACATTCGCACCCTCGAGGGTTGTGAAGTGGTACTGTGTTCGAAAATCGGCTACGAGCCCTGGGAACAGTTGGAAGCCGCCGGCATCCAGCCGAACGGCGAACATGCAATGGAAGATATCGAGGAAGCGATCATGGCGGTTTACCGGGAAATGGCCGAATCCGGAAAACTAGAGGATTCCGACGAACAGCAACGGGCCAGCGCCTAAGGAGGACAGTATGGCTTTAAAGATCATCGAGTCTTGCGTGAATTGCTATGCGTGCGAACCGTTATGCCCGAGTAACGCGATTTACGAAGCCAAGCCGCACTTTCTGATCGACGCCAAGAAATGCACCGAGTGCGAAGGCGACTACTCCGATGCCCAATGCGCCAGCATTTGTCCGATCGAAGGCGCCATTCTGGACGCGTTCAACGTGCCGATCAACCGGCCCGGCTCGCTAACCGGCATTCCGCCGGAAAAAATGGCCGAGGCGATGGCCGAGTTGCAAGCTCATTAACCGCGACCGAGAAAGTATGGCGCAAGTCATCTTTTACGAAAAACCGGGCTGCGTCAACAACCGAAGACAAAAGAAGTTGTTGGCGCAGGCCGGTCATTCGCTGATCGTGAAAGATCTGCTAAGCGAAAACTGGTCCGACGATCCGCAACGACTGCGCGAGTTTTTCGGGTGTCTGCCGGTTGCCGAATGGTTCAATCGCAGCGCGCCTGCGATCAAGCAAGGCGCGGTCGAACCAACGGCAGTAACGGCCGATCAAGCCATCGTGTTGATGCTGGGCGATCCGCTGCTGATCAGACGTCCGTTGATGCAGGTCGGGAACATGAAGATGGCGGGTTTCGACGAGCACAAGGTCGATTCCTGGATCGGACTTAACGAATCGAAAACCGGCGACGACCTGGAACATTGTCCGAAATCGCAACCGGCGGATGGCTGCCATGGCTGACTACGGCGCCGCCGCAAGCGCAGCGGTCGCCCTGTCCGATCGGGTATTCTGGATCGGTGCCTTCGACCCGGATTTGCGCACATTCGACATCATCCTGAAAACGGCCAACGGCACCAGTTACAACGCGTATCTGTTGCGCGGAACCGACGGCGTCGCCATCATCGATACCGTCAAAGAGGGCTTCGCCGACGTTTTCTTCGCCCGCTTCGAATCAGTTGCCGATTACAGCGAAATCAAGGTCATCGTGCTCAACCACCTGGAACCGGACCATACCGGTGCCCTGCCGGAGCTGATGCGGCGCGCGCCGCAAGCGCAATTGTTCATTTCCCAGAAAGCCCAAAGCATGTTGAAAGCGCTGCTCAAACGCGACGCGCTGAATTTCACGCCGGTGCTGACCGGAGACAAGGTTTCACTGGGCGACCGCAGCCTGGAATTCCTGCATACCCCTTATTTACATTGGCCGGATACCCAATGCACCTATTGCCCGGAAGAAAAAACGCTGTTTTCCGGCGACGTGTTCGGCTGCCATTTTTGCGATACCCGTTTGTTCAACGACGAAGCCGGCGATTTCCGATTTTCCTTCGAATATTACTACGCCCACATCATGCGCCCGTTCAAGGAGTACGTCATCCGTGCCCTGGAACTGATCGAACCGCTGCAGCCGGCACTGATTGCTCCGACCCACGGTCCGATCTTGCGCGACCGGCCGCTGCGTTACGTTCGCCGCTATCGGGAGATGTCGGAACCCTCCCTCGGCTCCGACATCCAATCGAGCGAAAAAACCCTGTTGATTTTCTATATCAGCTCCTACGGCAACACCCGGCGTATGGCCGAGCAAATCTATTCCGGCGTAATGGATATAAGCGGAGTAAGAGTTTCCTTGTACGACCTGGAAGGCGGCGAGGTCGCTCCTTTCGTGGATCTGATAGAAGATGCCGACGGCTTGTTGTTGGGAACACCGACCATCAACGGCGACGCCGTCAAACCGATCTGGGATTTGTTGTCGTCGCTCGCCGTCATCAATCTGAAAAACAAGCTGGGCGGCGTCTTCGGCTCTTATGGTTGGAGCGGTGAAGCGGTCCGCTTGGTGGAAGACCGTTTACGCGGCCTCAAGCTTCGAGTTCCTATGGAAGGATTGCGAGTCAAACTGATCCCCACCGAAGAGGAACTCGCACAATGCCGTCAGTTCGGAAATGAGCTGGCGCAGGAACTGATCGGTCAACGACCGGCGAAAATCATCGATTTCGCCGATTTGACCTCGCATTAATTATTAACCTCAGTGGAGAAAATTCCATGGCGAAAGCTACCCTAACCTTTGAAGATATCAACGTCACCGTCTCGGTCCCTGCCGGAACGCGGGTCATCGAAGTGTCCGAAAAAGTCGGCTCCGGCATCACCTACGGCTGCCGCGAGGGCGATTGCGGCACCTGCATCATGAAAGTAACCACCGGCTGGCAACATCTGACCGAACCGTCGGTGCTGGAAGACAAGGTGTTGCGTGAGAACATGGCCGGCAAACACAATCGGCTCGCCTGCCAGGCGCAGGTACTGGGCGGCACCATTTCCGTAAAACCCGCTTAACCAATGCAATACGAGGTGAAAAAATGGCTACAGTAACCTTTACCAACCCGGAATACCGGGACAAAACCGTTTATGCCGTGGCCGGAAGCCACACCCAAACCTTGTTGAAACTGGCCCAGGAAAACAAGATTCCGATCAGTTTTGATTGCGAGGACGGCGAATGCGGCACCTGCCTGATCAAAATCAGCAGCCTGGACAACAAAGGGCGCATGGGCGGCCCGTTGACCGAAAAAGAGAAAAAGGTCTTGAAGGAAATCGGTAAACTGACCGCCGAGGAAATGGAAAGAATGATCGTCGACGACCTACCCTGTCCCTGGCGCCTGGCGTGCCAGGTGATCGTTCGCGACGAAGACATCCGCGTCGAGTACTGACCATGAACGCCGCGCTTCAGTCCCCGGCCGACGACCGACTGCATTTTTACCGTTTGTTGTCGCCCGAGTACGGCGACAATCCTAATCGGCATTGGTTGGCGCAGATACTCGCCAGCTGGATGAGCGGTCAAAGCGTACTACCGGATTACCTGGGACTGGAGCCGGCACAATTTTCCGCATTAATCGATTGCTGGTTTCCGCTCACCGAAATCCCCGATAAGGCGCCATCCGGGGTCGAACTGGATTTCAGCCGCATGCTGGAAAAGGACGATCTGATTCGACTGTTAAGGCAATTCAGCCGTCGGCACGGTCAGGAAAACGACTGGCTCATCGGTCTGCTGGTTTCCGCCTGCCTAGGCAGCGACCATCTCTGGCAAGATTTGGGTTTATGGCAGCGCTCCGAATTGTCGGGGTTGTTGGCCTATAATTTCCCGGCTCTGGCGGAACGCAACAGCAAAGATATGAAATGGAAGAAATTTTTGTACAAGCAGCTGTGCGAAGCCGAAGGCCTATACCTGTGCCGGGCTCCGTCGTGCGAGGTCTGCGCCGACTATTCGAACTGCTTCGGACCCGAAAACTGAAACCAGACCACTCGTCAGCCATTCGTCCGGCTAGCCCGGATATTTCATGAAGGGAATGGAATTTCTGGAAAATCGGGCGAAGAAGGTTGGACAAACATCACGAAT
>JBNLFT010000174.1:0-5955 GCA_050305675.1 Methylococcaceae bacterium | reverse complement strand
AAGCGACGATTTGCAGCAGAAAATCGACAGTGAATTACAGCTGATCCGCTTCATGACCAGTATCAACGAGGACATCCATTCCGTACCGGACAACGGCGAGCACGAACTGCTGCCCCTGAAAACGTTGCAAATGCTCAACAAGTGATGCGATAACCGGCCGCGACTCCGCCGCCGCGTTCAAAGGAAATAACTGTCGATGCCCGACAGCAACAAATCGTATTGCACCTCGCTGGCCTGTTTTGCCAAGTAAGCCGGCATACCGGTGATAATGTTGCTCTTGCTGACCAGCCAGCCGGCGGCATCGCCGTCGCCCAGGCTCAGCAGATAACCGAGTTCTTGATGCATATACGGCAGGCAAAAGCGCAGCAGGCCGGCCTTCAGCAGGATGTTGTTGGCGGCCGCTTTGCCTTTGCGGATCGCCGCTTGCGAGGTCAGTAAATTGGAACCCATGCGGTCGAAATAGGAGCAATCCCCGGCGGTAAACACATGGCTCAACGGACGTCCGTCGAGGAGCACCTGCCCGGAGGCATTGGCGTGCAACAGTAATTTCGGTTTTTTTCCGGGCAGCAACAGGGTCAGGTCGGAGGCAAGGGTCGATGGCTCGCCCGAACGGGCGTGCTCCAGTTTCAGTCGGCCGCCGTCCTGGCCGCGGTAAAACCTGTTCAGCCATAAGTCGATTCGCTTTTCGGCCAAGCGCTTTTTCACATAGTTGCCGACCGCCGCCGGAAACGGCGTAAGCAATGTGTCGGCCCCGTCGATGAGGTTGATGTGGTGGGCGGTCCGCGATGCGGAAAGCCGGTTCGCCAGTTCAACACAGAACTGGATACCGGAAGGGCCGGCGCCGACGACGTTGACTGTTATCGGGGAGCGACCGGGCTCGGCCAGCAGCCGGTCGATGTCGGAAGCCAGACATTTTCGGCTGATGGTGTTCAGATCGTGCACGCCGTCCGTCGCATAGGTTGCATCGGGTTGGGTACCGACCGCGATCAGCAGGTAATCGAATGCCAGTCGCCTTTCGTCGAGTTGAACGGCTTTTTGCTCGTTCCAGGCAGCCAATTGCACTTCGTCGAAGCGGAGCGTTTGTTGGAGATGGGAAAAACCAAACCGCTCGGCTAGTTTCGAAAACGGGATCTGCAGTTCTTGCAGCGGACGTCGCACGGATTCGTGCAAACGGGTTATCAGCAGGTGGTACGGGCGGGGATCGATCAGCGTGATCGATGCGGAAGGTGCTTTGCGCCGTAGCGCGATTAACGCCGACAGGCCGGCGTAACCGCCGCCGACGACGATCAGCTTGAGCGGTTCATGGCGGCGTTGCGGCATTGATCGTCGTTTGCCGGGAAACGCTTAAAAGCCTTCCAAAACCACTTTGCCGCAGGCCTGCTCGCTCTCGATGAAGGCATGGGCGCGTTTCAGGTTGGAGGCGTTGATGTTGCCGTAATGCTCGCTGATCGTGCTCCGGATCGTGCCGGCGTCGACCAGATCGGCGACCTCGGCCAATAGTTGATGCTGTTTGATCATGTCGTCGGTCGCATACAGCGAGCGGGTGTACATGAATTCCCAATGCAACGAAATGCTTTTTTGTTTCAGCATGCCGACGTCCAGTTGTAGCGGGTCGTCGATTAATCCCAGCTTACCCTGCGGCGCGAGCAGATGGACGATATCGGGGTAGTGCTGGTCGGTGTGGGTCAGGCTGGCGATATGGCTGACCGAATTGATGCCGATGCTTTTTAGCTGGGTCGGCAACGATTGCTTGTGATCGATGACGTGCTGCGCGCCGAGAGAAGACACCCAGTCTCTGGTCCGCTGGCGCGATGCGGTGCCGATAATTTCGGCTCCGGTGAGGTGGTGCGCCAGCTGGGTCAGCACCGAGCCGACTCCGCCGGCGGCGCCGATGATCAACAGCCGATCGTCGCTCGGCGTTTCCTCCCTGGCGATGGCCAGCCGCTCGAACAACAGTTCCCAGGCGGTAATCGTGGTTAGCGGCAGGGCGGCGGCTTCCGCGAAACCGAGCGTTTGCGGTTTTTTGGCGGCGATGCGCTCGTCGACCAGATGCAATTCGCTGTTGCAGCCGGGGCGGTCGATGGCGCCGGCATACCAGACTTCGTCGCCGGGCGCGAACAAGGTAACGCCGTCGCCGACCGCTTTCACGACGCCGGCGGCATCCCAACCGAGAATCTTGACTTCGCCGGCGGCCGGAATGTAACGCTTACGTATCTTGGTGTCGACCGGATTGACCGCGATCGCCTTGATTTCAACCAATAGGTCGTGTTTGCCCGGAATCGGCTCGGGAAGTTCCAGGTCGAGTAGGGAGTCTTTTTCCTGAATGGCCAATGATTGCTTATATCCGACTGCTTTCATGATGGATGAGAACCTCTGTAAATGCGATGAGATTGCCGATAGGTCCGGCTTATGGTGCGATTAGCGCCGCCGTTGTCTGGTAAATCGCAGGTAATCGCCGCCCCGAATTCTCCGCAGATGTTTCGTGGGGCGACAGTAAATATACGCCCAGGCGGAAAACGTGTCACCTTCGCCGGTGCGGACGGTAACCTTCTGCCGCCGATATTCACGCGGCTCGGGAAATTTACCCGAGCATTCCTCGTATTCGTCCAACACGCTAAATAACCGTTTGCCGTCGGCAATGCGGTATAATTCCCCCCTGACTCGGTGATCGGGATCGGCCGATTCGATCGCACCGGGATAACCGGAGACTTCGTACAGTCGCCCTTGCATGGATGCTTCCGAATGCCGTCTTCCGTACAGACGCAATTGGCGATGAAGCGGGTGGCGCGCGTCCCGGCGCAAGGTCCCGTAAACGAAAATGTAGTCGTCGTTCATACCGACTCTCCGAAACGGAATTGCCAGTGCCGCCGACGGGCGTTCTTATCCTTTTGAGTCTCGCGATAACTGATAAATCGGCTGAAAACTGCTATTGTTACGGCACTATGACAATTCAATATATTAATACCATCGATAAGTTGGAGGGGCTTTGCCGGGATATCGCAAAGGAACCCTGGATCGCGCTGGATACGGAGTTTCTGCGCGAGAAAACCTATTATCCGCAATTTTGTCTGCTGCAGATAGCCACCCCGAATTGGGTCGCTTGCATCGATCCTTTGGCCTTGACGGACTTGAACCAATTGTTCGACGTCATTTACCGGCCCGGTATCGTTAAGGTATTGCATTCCAGTCGGCAGGACCTGGAAATTTTCTTTCAGCTGACTGGAAGGGTCCCAAGTCCGGTATTCGATACCCAAATCGCCGCCCCTTTGCTGGGATTTCAGGAAAATCCGGGCTACGCGATGCTGGTCTCGAGCTTTTTGAACGTCAATCTCAGTAAGGCCCATACCCGAACCGATTGGACGATCAGGCCGCTCAGCCAGGCGCAGATTCAATATGCGGCGGACGATGTCATTTACTTGTGCAAGATCTACCAGATCATGTGCGAACGGTTGGAAAACCTGGGTCGTCTGCATTGGCTGGATAACGACTTCAAGCAGCTCAACGATACCGAACTCTACCAGATTTCGCCGTCCAATGCCTGGCTGAAAATCAAGGGCAAGAACAAGCTGACGGGTAAACAGTTGTCGATCGTGCAGGCGTTGTGCGAATGGCGCGAAAGTACCGCGCAAACGGTCAACAAGCCGCGCAATTGGCTGGTCCGCGACGACATGTTGTTGGAATTGGCCAAACTGCAACCGTCGAATGTCGCGGAATTAGCGAAAGTGCGCGGTATCAACGAACGTCTGGTCAACCGTTACGGCCGGGCGATTTGCGAATTGATCAACCAAGCCAAACAACGGGCGCCGATTCCGTTGCACGAGAACGGCAAGCCGCCGAAGCGAACCCAGCAGCAAGAGGCCGTGGTGGACGTACTCACCGCGGTGGTGCGCATTCGTGCCGAGGAAAATTCATTGAACCCGATCGTTTTGGCGACACGCAAGGATTTGGAAAAATTGATCCATGGCGACAAAGACAATCCGCTGTTGCACGGTTGGCGTTTCACGATGGTCGGCGAAGAATTGCAATGCCTGCTCGACGGCCGCTGTTTGTTGAAATTAAGTCCCGAGACCGTATTTGTCAACAAAGCGTAGCTCGATCAGCCCGCCTGCCCGAGTTGCCAACGCAGTGGATTGCCGTACCGGCGATCGATTTCGAATTTCGCACGCTGTCGCACGTCCGGTTGACCCGGGAAAGATTGCCCCGGATATTTCATGAAGGAAATGAAATGTCCGAAAACCGTTCAAGGACAATCCGAACCGGGTAAACATTACCCTCTGTAAACCCAATGCGTTGGGTTTAAATACTTATTTCAAATCCCCAGTCCGCCTTCGTGAAATATCCGGGTTAGGCTTCGTATTCCGACATTGGCGGGCAGGTGCATTGCAAATGGCGGTCGCCATAGACGTTGTCGATTCGCCCCACCGGCGGCCAATACTTGTCCTCGACCGTATTTTCGCCGGGAAAGAATGCTTGGGTTCCGGAATAAGGCAATTCCCAGTCGTCCAACAACAGGCGGTGGCAATGCGGCGCATTGTGCAGCACGTTGTTGACCGGGTCAGCCGTACCCTTCTCGATCGCCATGATTTCCTTGCGGATCGCGATCAAGGCGTCGCAGAACCGGTCTAGCTCGGTTTTGTCTTCGCTTTCGGTGGGTTCGATCATCATCGTATCGGCCACTGGAAACGATACGGTGGGGGCGTGGAAACCATAGTCGATCAAGCGTTTGGCGATGTCTTCGACGGTCACGTTGCAGGACTTTTTGAAGTCTCGGCAGTCGATGATGCACTCGTGCGCCACCCGACCGTTTTTGCCGGTGTACAAAATGGGGAAATGCGGGGCCAACCGGCTGGCGACGTAATTGGCGTTCAGGATTGCGGTCAGCGTGGCCTGTTTCAAGCCCTGCGCACCCATCATCGCGATATAGGCCCAGGAAATCGTGAGGATGCTGGCCGATCCCCAAGGGGCCGCCGAGACGGCGCCGATCGTGCCCGCCTCCGTTTGTTTCGGATTAACGCCTTTCACCACTGGATGATCGGGAAGATAAGGCGCCAAATGGCGGCCCACGCCGATCGGCCCGACGCCGGGTCCGCCGCCGCCGTGCGGAATGCTGAAGGTCTTGTGCAGATTCAGGTGGGCGACGTCGGCGCCGATCTTGCCGGGCCGGCTCAAGCCGACCAGCGCGTTGAAATTCGCGCCGTCCAAATAGACCTGGCCGCCGTGTTGGTGGACGATGTCGCAAATCTCGCGGAATGCTTCTTCGAACACGCCGTGGGTCGACGGGTAGGTGATCATCAACGCCGCCAGGCGGTCTCGGTATTGTGCCGCTTTTGCCCGCAAATCGGTCACGCTGACGTTGCCGTTGTCGTCGCAGGCCAATACCACGACCTCGAGTCCGGCCATCACCGCGCTGGCCGGGTTGGTTCCATGGGCGGAAGCCGGGATCAGACAGATGTCGCGTTGCCCTTCGCCGCGCACTTCATGATATTTGCGGATCACCAGCAGCCCGCTGTATTCTCCTTGCGATCCGGCGTTGGGCTGAAACGAGAAGGCGTCGAATCCGGTCAGGTCGCACAGCATGTCTTCCAATTCCTCGAACAGTTGCTGATAGCCCAATGTCTGATGCAGCGGCGCGAACGGATGCAAGCCGTTGAATTCATGGTAGGACAGCGCCTGCATTTCGGTGGCCGCGTTCAGTTTCATCGTGCAGGAACCGAGCGGTATCATGCTGCGGTCCAAGGCGATGTCCTTGCGCGCTAGCCTGCGCATATAGCGCATCATCTCCGTCTCCGAATGGTAACGCTCGAATACCGGGTGCTGCAAGATGGGGTCTTTGCGCAGGAGTTGCTCGGGAATGCATTCTTCCAGAGCCTTGTCGATCGAGCTGATTTCAGGCTGTTCGCCGGTGGGCCCGGAAAAGACCCTCCACACCGCGCGGATGACATCCCGGGTGGTGGT
>JBNLFT010000173.1:0-6060 GCA_050305675.1 Methylococcaceae bacterium | reverse complement strand
GGAGCGGGAAACGAGATTCGAACTCGCGACCCCAACCTTGGCAAGGTTGTGCTCTACCAACTGAGCTATTCCCGCGTGGGTACATGCCGCCGAACAAGGGCGGACATGGATTTAATGGAGGCTGCGACCGGAATCGAACCGGTGTGGATGGCTTTGCAGGCCACTGCATAACCACTTTGCTACGCAGCCTTGTAAATTAAAAAAGCCGCATGGTGTGCGGCTTTTTTGTAATCCTTGGAGCGGGAAACGAGATTCGAACTCGCGACCCCAACCTTGGCAAGGTTGTGCTCTACCAACTGAGCTATTCCCGCGTTTCAATTTATCCGTGTATTTTAACGTCTCAGCTTGTGTTGTCAACAACTTTATTGAACGTTAATCGCCAAAACCCATCCCTTGCGGCCTTGGCATTCGCCCGCGGTCATCTCGACTTGAACGAAGGCGTCTTTCTTACCGTAAGCGTCTTGGGTTTGTACGACTTTGACCGGCGTGCCCGGTGTCATCAGTTTACAGCCGGCGCGATCTTCCTCTTCGGTATCGTCATACGCGGCCATCGAACCAGGAACGGTAACCAATCTGATGGGGGCGGACGGATCGGCCGCATTGGCGCTCTTTAACACGTAGTTCTGTCCGATATTAATATCTTTCGCCTGACGCACGGGGAGTTTTTTGTCCGAACCGCCGCTCATCACCAGGATGATCAGCACCAAGGCGACCCCGGCAACTCCGCCGTAAAAAACTTTGGGATTGGATTCTTTTAAAGCCGTCAGCGAGGCCAGGATGTTGCCGACAGCGTTCTTGGCTTTATCTACCGATTCCTGCTTGCTTTCGTTTTCGGTACGGTTCTCGATATCAGTTTGGTTTTCCGATTCGTTAGCGTTTTCGTGTTCACCGTTACTCATTCTATTTTTCCTCTAGTAAAGATAAGTATGTAATTATTATTATGAAAGAAGCTATAAAGTTACCATGCCAGCAAAACATTTCAAGTGCTTATTCATTTGTCCGCCGGGAAAACCGCGGGCGACGCCATTCTGCCGAAGTTCCGAGCGGACCGGATACGCAGTCGAGGCTGGAGTGAATCAGATGAAATCGTAGCCTTTCTTCTTTTCGTTGGCGGAGGCGATGGCTTTTTCCGCCAGACGCCGGCATTCGAACTGCCAATAGCCCAAACCGACATTTTTGCGATCCCTCAAGATGATGGGAAAGTTTTCCTGGTTCATGTAAAGCCGCAGGACGTCTCCGTCCTTGAATAAGAACGAATCCATGATGATAAAACTTTTTTCCTCGTTTTGTTCTTTCAAGGCGTACAGCAAACCTTTCTGCGGCTCGGAGTCGGAAGGCGCATCGATATTGGCATAGTTTACGGCAAAGGATTGCGGGGTGATGATATTTAATTCGAAGATCAAGCGGTTGTCTTGCTTGGGAAGGGTAATCCTGCTGATCACGCCCAGCAGCCGCAGATTGAAAGGCGAGTCTTTTTTTCGGCAACTGACGAGACTGCCGATGGACAACATGCCGGGATTCTCGAACTGGCAACTTAACGCGCGATCGGAGTTGGTTTCGGCCAGAATTTCCAGTTCGCCCAAATCGTCGATTTCCGAATTGCTGGACTGCAGGTTGTAGGTTGCCTCCAAACCGATGGCGATGTAGCGGTCCAAGCGGTCGCCGAATAACTTGGCCCCGTGCAAGGGTTTGCCCTGCCAACGTTGCAACAAATAGTCGAACAGTTCGGCGGACAGTTTACCGAACTTGGTTTGCTGCAGGTCGATCGAACTGTACCGGGGTTCGTTCTCGCTGCAGTATTTGTCGGCTTGCTGGCAGGCTTTATAGAGGCGACTGAGGTTCAGGAACATCATCGCCGAATCCTCGGTTTTGCCCGAGGTATTGAAATACGGGGCTTTGTCCTCATCCATCAGGATCACGCATTGCACGTCTTGATCGTCGACGGCTTGGTTTTCGATACGGACCAGGTTGTCTATCTTTTCGATGAAGTTGTAGATCTGCCGAAATTCCTTCTGCATCAGGCCGGACGGGTCGGTCAGGCTGAACAGCAGGATTTGTTTATAGCATTCCTCGGCGGAGGACGCTTTGCCGAAGCTGCAGGATTCGTCGACCACTTTGGCCGCGTCCTTTTTGACCTTAACGCTTAGTTTGTAAAGCGAGTGTAAATCGATCCATATCCAGTCGGGGACCGGCGAGTTCATGATATAGTGCGTGACGACGATACTGCTCAGCCCCCTGATGGTGCGCTGTAGGGTTAATGCGGTATTTTTTCCTTGAAACCAGCCGATTTCGCGCCGCGTCAATTCTTTTAGGATCATCCAGAAGCCGATTGTGAACTGCTGTTCGATCGAAACCAGCACGTCCATGATTTTGCAATCGTTGGTGCTTTTCGGAAAGCCGGATTTGACTAATCTGGAACGCAGATAGTCCTCGATGATCAGAAAACTTGGCCTGAGCAACTCCAGAGCATCCAGCCGTTTTTGCGCGGGCATTTTCAAGCCGTTCATTTCGATAATCAAATCGTGAAATAGACGGGTGGAAAGGCCGGGGTTGGCGGTAGGCAATTCGGCAACCCAGCTTGTTAAAGCATCATGCTCGAACGATTGTAAAAGCTCGGGATCGTGTTTTTGCTCGGGAATGACAAGAAAGAAAGAATTCTTCACAAAATTTCCGTAGTTGAATAATTCACTGGCTATACTGTGCTGTCGTAGAAGTTTAGCCTATTAGCGTTAGTTTATCTAAATAATACCGGAACTTCCAAACAATGCGCCGGGCGCTATGTCTGAAATCGGGGAGCGGAGGATTCGCCGTCCGAAGCTCAGTCGGAATAGATTCGTTTGACCAACCGTTTAAACCAGCGCGGACGAAAAATCACGATGAATAAACCGAGCGTGCTGGTCAATGGAATGGGTCCGATCCCCAAGACCATGAATAGACAAAGTACCAGCGCGGTCAGGATGCGGGTCTTAATACTGTCGCCGTTCATAAACCGGTTCAGCGTAGCGATAACAACGAGGAAAAGATATAGTGTCGGCAGGCGAAACCGCTTGCTTGCCGACGTTCGGCAGCCGATGCTAAGAGACGATTCGGGCCGTGCGGCGGGTCGTCTGCCGTCGGCCGCATTGCCGTTTGATAAGGTGGCACGGTCGTTCGATAAAGTCAATTCGTGGCGGGCTTGTGTCCTTTTACAATTGGTTCGTAGACGCTCCCGGCGCAACGCTGTCAATTACCGGCTATTTTGCTAAGATGGCCAGAGTTTTTCGAATCGAGGATAGTGGCATCATGCGTTACCGAGCATTGGGTGACTCCCAGCTCACGGTCAGCGAAATCTGTTTGGGGACCATGACTTTCGGGCAGCAAAACAGCGAGGCGGACGGACACGCGCAGTTGGATATGGCGGTGGACTTCGGCGTCAACTTCATTGACACCGCGGAAATGTATTCGATACCGCCGCGCGCCGAAACCTATGGAGCGACCGAGCGCATTATCGGCAATTGGCTGAAGAGGAGCGGCAAGCGCGATCGTATCGTACTTGCCTCCAAGGTGGTCGGGCAGGCCGACTGGCTGCCGTATATCAGGGAAGGCCGGGCCTGCCTGGACCGCGCCAATATCGAGCGGGCAATCGACCAAAGTCTGCGCCGGTTGCAAACCGATTATCTGGATTTGTATCAGGTGCACTGGCCGGACCGGCAAACCAACTTTTTCGGCAAGTTGGGTTATCCCTATCCCCGGCAGGCCCCGCCGACCACGCTCGAGGAAACACTGTCGGCGTTGGCCGCTGTAGTGAAAGCCGGCAAGGTCCGTTATATCGGCGTTTCCAACGAAACGCCGTGGGGCGTCATGGAATATTTGCGGTTGAGCGAACAACTGAATTTGCCGCGTATCGCCTCGATTCAAAACCCCTACAACCTACTCAACCGCAGTTTCGAAATCGGCTTGGCCGAAATCAGCCATCGGGAGCGGATTCCGTTGCTGGCCTATTCGCCGCTCGGATTCGGCGTGCTGACCGGGAAATACCTGGACCGGCAACCGGTCGATGCAAGGCTCACGTTGTTCGACAGCTATCGGCGCTATTCCACCGCCAACGGCATCGCCGCGACACGGGAGTATGTCGCGCTGGCCCACCGCTACGGGCTTTCCCCCGCGCAGATGGCCTTGGCTTTCGTCACTAGCCGGCCGTTTGTAGGCGCCAACATCATCGGTGCGACCAGCTTGGAGCAATTGCGGGAAAACCTCGATAGCGCCGAATTGTCCTTGCCCGACTGCTTGTTGGACGATATCGACCAAATCCACCTGCGTTACCCAAATCCTTGTCCCTAACCGTCAATTAAGAGGAGGCGCCATGCCTTATTTGAAATTGAGAACCAACGTCAGTATCGGCCCCCAACAATCTCCGCAGTTGTTGAGCGAGATGTCGCAATTACTGTCCCGTGAAACCGGCAAGTCCGAACGTTACGTCATGGTGGAACTGGCCGCCGACAGGCCGATGCTGTTTGCCGACAGCGACCAACCGTTGGCATACTTGGAGTGTAAGAGTATCGGTCTGACTTCTGCGCAGGCCAAAGCCCTGTCCTCCGGAATTGCCGGATTGTTGCAAAACCAACTGAAAGTGCCGCCGGAACGCGTCTATATCGAATTCAGTAATTGTCCGGCCGAGTTCTGGGGCTGGAACGGCTCGACGTTCGGCTGACCGCGGCAGTGTTTGAATAGCCGGCGGTCGCGGAGAAGCCGTCCGATTTCAGCAAGTGTTGGGCGCGCTTGTCCGCCCCCGAAGGCAGGGGAGAACCGTGGTACGCTATCCACGACAGGATGTCGCGCCACAATACCGGCGCCTGCAGGTCGCGTAACAACATGTGGTAACCGTCCCGGTAGAAGGCGACGGTCTTGGCGGACGGATTTGTGCCCAACAGGCCCTTCAAGAAAAGGACCGTCGGTTGTCTCGGAATGATTTCGTCTTTCTCGCCGTACAGCAGCAGGGTATCGACCTGCAACGCCTTGGCGTTGTCCAGCGCGGCGTCCATCATGTTCACCAGACCGTGGACGGCATCGACCCGGGTTTCCTTGATCACCAGCGGATCACGGCTCAGCGCCTTCAACATGTCCAGATTGTCCGACGGCGTGATTTCCAGGTCTTCGCCGGTAAGGGTCAACCAGGGCATGGTGTACGATAACGACCACAATAGCGCGGTTTGATACCAGGGCATGGTCGAGCGTCCCCAGACCGCCGGAGCCGCCAGGACGACGCCGGCAACGTCGGGAGCCTGCGGCGATGGCTCGGTGACGGTATTGATAACGACGGCGCCTCCCATGCTTTCTCCCAACAAATACAGCGGCACGTCAGGATGGCGCAGCTTGACCAGGCGGCTGAACAGCGCCAGGTCGTCCGCGTAGGCCTCGCTCCCCGCCCACAAACCGCGATTCGGGGCCTCGCCGAAACCTCGTTGGTCGTAAGCGTAGCAGGCGACGCCGTGGCGGCTGAAAAACTCGCCCGGCCCCGCGAAAAAATGCCGGTAGTCGTTAAAACCGTGCAGGGCGACGATGATCGCCCGAGGATCCTCGGCCGGCCATGTCGTCAACGGCAGTTCGGTGCCGTCGTCGGCAATGAAGGCATGGGAGGTCAAACGGCCTTGGCCGCCGGTCGTGCCGGGTTTGACGACCACCGGAGCGCAGCCGGACAAAAGCAGCGATGCCAGCAGCGGGATGATTAGAAACGGGATGTGATTGGCCATCGGAATCAAGCGGGCAATGGGGGACTGATAACTAGTGTAAAAGAGAATTGGCCGATTAGTCTTCCGCCGTGAAGAAGTCAGCCATCGATCTTCCGCTTATCGGCCTGACAGATCCTATAACAGCCGGCTCGTTAAGCGGGGCTTGACGGGCCGCGAACCCGGCCGATGCGGCAACGGAAAGCTTACTCGTGATTGCCCGAAAAATGGTCATGTTGACAACAAAATAGTTGCTTTGGCCTTATCGCAGGGTGTTCTTGCCTAGCCCGGATATTTCATGAAGGGAATGGAATTTCTGGAAAATCGGGCGAAGAAGGTTGGACAAACATCACGA
>JBNLFT010000172.1:0-6061 GCA_050305675.1 Methylococcaceae bacterium | reverse complement strand
AAGGCCGACAGCCGAGGCATCGACGCCCTGTTCCGCATTGTGTCGGGCGGCGAATGGGTCAGATTGGGCGCCACCGTCAGCGCCGTGTTGCAGCGCCCGACCAAGGAAAACGTGATCGCCCTGCCCTATTCGGCCATCTACGACAATCAGCGGGTCTACCGCGTCGTCGACCGGCGCATGCAGGCGGCCAACGTCGCCATCCTGGGCGAACATGAGCGGAACGGCCAAGCCTGGCTGCTGGTTAAAAGCGAGCAACTTAAAGCCGGTGACCAAATCATCACCACTCAACTACCGGGCGCCGTAAGCGGTATGAAAGTCGAAGTCAAATGAGGCATCGCTCCGACCTGCTGGGCTTCTTCGCGCATCATAAGGTGGCCGCCAACCTGCTGATGATCATGATGATCAGCGGCGGCTTGTTCGCGCTGCAACAACTGACCGTTCGCTATTTCCCCCGCTTCGATCTCGACCGTATCCGCGTCAGCGTGGTCTGGAGCGGGGCCAGCGCGGAGGACGTCGAAACCGGCATTACCATCCCGCTGGAACAGAATCTCAAATCGATCGACAACTTGCGGAAAATCAGTTCGACCTCGACCCAAGGCGTCTCGACGATCACGCTGGAACTGGTCGAGGGCACCGATACCATCGACGCGTTGAACCAAGTCAAACAGAAAGTCGACGAATTCCGCAACCTGCCGGCCGAGGCGGAAGAACCCAGTGTCATGAACGTGGCCCGCTACGAACTGGTCGCCCGCCTGCTACTCTACGGCCCGAACGATGCGGGCGAATTGCGGGTGCTGTCCAACCGCTTCGAGCAGGAGCTGTTGGATCGCGGTATCGACAAAGTCGACGTCAGCGGTCTGCCGGAGCAGGAAATTTCCATCCAGATCGACCACGACGAACTGCAACAGTTGGGGATCAGCCTGGACCAGGTCGGACAACGTATCGAAGCGCTGAGCCAGGACATACCTGCCGGAAGCTTCGGCGACAACGACACGACCACCGAACTGCGCAGCCTCGACCAGCGGCGAAACGAGTTGGGTTTTTATTCGCTGCCGATCGTCAGCGACCAGACCAGCCGTATCAAACTGGGCGATATCGCGGTAATCCAGCGGCAAAACGAAAAAGGCGGAGTTACCCTGTCGGTCGCCGGCAAGCCGGCGGTGGAAATGACTCTGCGCAGTTCGGACTACGGCGACATTTTCAAGGCCGCGGATATCTTCCAGCGGTGGTTGGAAGAAACCCGCGCCAAACTGCCGCCCGGTATCGAACTGAAGATCTATGACCAGAATTGGCAAATGATCCGGGATCGCATCAACCTGCTGCTGAAAAACGGCGGCGGCGGGCTAGTTCTGGTGATCGCCATTCTTTACCTGTTTTTGAGTTCCCGGGTGGCGTTTTGGGTGGCGGTCGGCATTCCGGTATCGTTCATGGCCACCTTGTCGATTCTGTGGCTGGTCGGGGGCAGCATCAACATGATCAGCTTGTTTGCGTTGATCATGGCGCTAGGCATCATCGTCGACGATGCCATCGTCGTCGGCGAGGACGCCTTGACCCACTATCAAATGGGCGAGCAACCGCTGCTGGCCGCCGAAGGCGGCGCCCGGCGGATGCGCGCGCCGGTGATCGCGTCGTCGCTGACCACGATCGCCGCCTTCATACCGCTGATGCTGATCGGCGGCCCGACCGGGAAGATTCTGTTCGATATCCCGCTAATCATCGTCGCGGTAATTACCGCATCGGTCCTCGAGAGCTTTTTCGTGCTGCCCGGCCATCTGCGCCACTCCTTTCTGCATATGGAGCGGGTGGAGCACGAAAGCTGGCACAAACGGTTCAACGAGCGCTTCGACCGCTTTAAGAACACGCACTTCAGACGACTCATCGGGCTATCCTTGCAACACCGCGCCATCGCCCTGAGCTTGGTTATCGCGTTGCTGATTTCGGCGCTGGGACTGTTGGCCGGCAAACGCCTCAAATTCCATTTTTTTCCGTCGCCGGAAGCCGCCATCCTCTTTGTCAATGCCGCCTTCGTTCCGGGAACGCCCAAGGTTCAGGTCGACCGTTTTCTGGACCACCTGCAACAAACGCTCTACGAAACCGATCGGGAACTGAGCGACCAGCCGCTGGTGTCGACCGCTGTCGCCCGCCACGGTGCCGGCATCTCCAATCGGGGACAGGAGGAGCACAACGGCGACCACATGGCGTCGATGATACTGGAACTGACGGAACCGGACCAACGAACCGTCCGCAACAACGAGTTCATCAAAGCGTGGAAAAAGCGGATCGACCGCCCGGCCGGCCTCGACGTCCTTACGATCACCGCGCGCATGGTCGGCCCGCCCGGACGCGACCTGTCGATCCGGTTAACCGACAACAAGCCGGAAGTACTGAAGCAGGCGGCTGTCGACCTGGCTAACCGCATCCAGTCGATCCCCGGCGTCAGCGACATCGAAGACGACATGCCCTATGGCCGCAATCAATTGATCTATCAATTGACGCCGGCCGGGGAAGCGTTGGGGCTGACCGTGGCCGAACTGGGCCGGCAACTGCGTACCGCCTTCGAAGGCCGGTTGATTCAGCTGTTCCAGGACGGTTTGGACGAGGTGGAAGTCCGCGTCAAGTTGCCGCAGCGGCAACGGCAGAGCCTGAACGCATTGAACGAACTGGAGATCCGTCTGGCCGACGGCAGCAGCGTGCCGCTGAGTAACGTGGCGACCTGGCAAAGCAAACGGGGTTTCGAAATTCTCCGCCATGCCGAAGGCAAACTGGCGGTGGAAATTTCCGCCGAAGTCGACAGTAAAATCAATAACGCCGACCTGATTATCGATTTCCTGGAACAATCGGTCATGCCGCAGCTGGCCTCTCGTTACGGTCTTAACTATTCGTTCGAGGGGCGCGCCGCCGACCAAGACGAAACCCTGACCGACATGCGCAACGGCTTGTTGCTCGGCTTGTTGTTGATCTACCTGATCCTGGCCTGGGTGTTCGCCTCTTACGGCTGGCCGCTGGTGGTCATGACGGCGATACCGTTCGGCTTGGTCGGCGCCCTGTTCGGCCATTATTTCATGGGCATAGACCTGACCATTTTGTCGTTGTTCGGGTTTTTCGGTCTCTCCGGCATCGTCATCAACGACTCGATTATCCTGGTCAATTTTTACCAACACTTAGTAGAGCAAGGAATGGCTACGCGTGAAGCCCTGGTGGAAGCGTCTTGCCAGCGCCTGCGCGCGGTGCTGTTGACCTCGCTGACCACGATTGCGGGTCTGGCCCCGCTGTTGTTGGAAACCTCGCTGCAGGCGCAGTTTCTGATCCCGATGGCCACCGCGATCGCCTTCGGACTGATTTTCTCCACGGTATTGGTGTTGCTGATCATTCCGGTATTACTCGCCTATCATGAAGCCATTCGAGATAGACTGTTCGGCGCTTCGAAAGCCTAATTGCGCTCCAACTGATCGATAATCCGCAAAAAACTGCCGTAGCCTTGCGTGCCGTAAAGCGCTTTGGCATCGACCAACCGACTGTGCCGTATCCTACCAACGAAAAATGCAGGAGTCCCCTGCACTCCCATCGATTTTCCGTCGTTAATATCCGCTTCGATTCCCTCTAACGCGGTCGAAGCGACCGAGCATTCTTTAAATTGATCGATGTTTAGCGACAGCCGATCGGCAAAGGCCGAAAAACTGGCTTGATTCAGTTGTTGCTGACGGTCGAAAACCAAATCGTGCATTTCCCAATATTTTCCCTGCTCTCCGGCACAACGCGCGGCGACCGCCGCGCTTTTGGCGAGACCATGAAAACCCAGCGGAAAATCCTTGACAAAGTACTTCACCCGGCCGGTATCGATCAATTGGTTTTTTATTACGGGAAATGTTTTCTCGGTATGTTTCCGGCAAAAGGGACACTGATAGTCGGTAAACTCTATGATCGCGACTTTGGCGTCATCGCTTCCCAAAGAGAAAGCGGAATTTATATCGATTTCGCTTTCCTGCCTTTGTTCCTCGGCTCGTTCTTGACCCAATCGAGCGACATCCTGTTTCAAGTCGCCCAAATCTTTTTTCAGATAACCGATTTCTTTCCGCAGCTCCGACAACTGCATTAAGATCTCTTCGGTCTCCCAGGCATCGTTCTGTGAATTGGTCGAGGCGCATCCACTGACCGATAAAGCCAGTAAAACCGGCAACATGAATTTTCGAAACATATAAGACTTTATCGCTGATTTTGTAGCTTTTCCTTGGCCAGCAGCAGTGTTCTCTGTTTATAACCGACGGATTTGGTTTTTAACTCTTCTTGTATGGTCGCTCTGGCCTCCGGATTATCGAGATTTTCATCCAAATCCAGGATGAGCTCTTTCATCGCCTTCTCTTGTTCCGATATCTCGTTCTCCAGTAGCGTCACCTCTTGATCGTTAAGGTCGTGCGCTTCCTTCCCGAATTCGGACTTTACCGAGCCGGTCGCATCGATTAACCAATGCTCTGTCGTGTCATCTTGCTTTTTCGCTCCCTGCGCACTTATGCCTTGGGCGGCAGCGGACTTTTCCGACGGAGTCCTGACCGCCTCGCCGTGCTCGCACGACACCAACCCTAAAACCAGCACCGCCGATTGCGGCAGCACTAACAAACATCTGGGACATCGTATTAAATTGTTAAACAGCATCAGTTAACGGCAGTAAAATAAGGAGTATAGGAATTTATCCGATTACCGGCCAAATCGGTCAGATAGTCGTAATAGGAAATATAAACATAATACCGATGCCCGGCTTGCAGCGGACTGGCCGGCGTTAGCGTGATCGTGATACCGTCAGCGCTAACGCTACGTGAAGCATTCAACCAGTTTCCGGTCGTGGAATCGTAAAACCTAACGCTGTTTTCAGTCACCGTAAGCGGGTCGATACGTTCGCTGAGACCGATCGTAATCACCTTGTCCAGGGCGACCCCCGTCGTCGTATGCGCCGGATCGATGCTAACCACCGAGCCGTTGCCGGTGTCGGCACCGGCAGCGGTAGTAAACGTTCGTTCCACCGTCCCTGCCAGCACATTACCGGCATAATCCTCGACTCCCGAAATGCTCAACGTATAAGTTGAAGCGGGGGCTAATGGCGCCAGCGGCGTCAAAGTGACGACCAAACGAGACGAACTTACTCCCACGCTTGCAAGGACTGGGGAACCCGCTTGCAGAATCTGTACGCCAGCGAGATTCGACGCCTGAACCGGTTCGTTGAACCGGACCTGCAATCTAGCATTGGTCGGAATGTCCAACTGACCGTCGGCCACGCTTGCCAGAGTCACCGTCGGCGCGCTGCTATCTTCGCCGATGCCGGTCGTAAAGTACGGGTTGTAGGCATTGATCCGGTTGCCCGCCAAATCGGTCAGGTAAGCATAGTAAGAGGTGTACACATAATACCGGTGCCCCGCCGCCAGCGGCGCATCCGGTAGCACGGTAATCACCCTGCCGTCGGCACTCAAACTGCGCGTCGCCGCGATGTCCCATTGGTTGACGGTCTGGTCGTACAACCTGACGCTGCTGCCGTTAACGCTGGTCGGCTCGACCCGCTCGTTCAGTTGGATCCGGATCTGCGCATTCAACGGCACATTCGTCGCCGTATGGTACGGGTCGAACACCGCCACCGAGCCGTTCAACGTATCCACACCGCTGCCGGTCGTGAAATGACGCACCACCGCAGTCGACAACAGATTACCGCTCAGGTCTTGAATGCCGTCGATAGTCAGAATATGGTCGCTGTTTGTAGGCAGGTTACTGACCGGTTGGATCGTCAATTGGCGATGATCGGAATTGAGCGTTCTTGTCACGGCAATCGGATCCACACCCACTTTCAGGGTGACATTCGATAGGTTAACGCTGCTGATCGGTTCATCGAAATTTACGATCACTCTGGCGTTCAAGGGAACATCCACCGTCCCTTCCACTATGCTGATTTCAGCAACATTCGGTGCTTCGGAGTCTTCCGTGAAGGATGTTGTGAAGTAACGGCCTGACGCAACGATTTGGTTATCAAACAGGTCGACAATCGCACCGCCGACATAGAGGTAATATTGTCTACCGACGG
>JBNLFT010000171.1:0-6095 GCA_050305675.1 Methylococcaceae bacterium | reverse complement strand
CATGTCGAGTTATTCGTGTTGGATACCCGCCAATACCGCGACGCCAATTTTATGGGCGATGACCAACGGGCGCCTAAGACCATGCTCGGCAGGGAACAGCTGACTTGGCTGAAGGAGAAGTTGGCGGCTTCGGACGCGACCTGGAAAGTCATCGTATCCAGCGTGCCGATGTCGATTCCGACCGGCTTTCCGGCCGAAAACGGGCGCGACGGTTGGGCCAACTACGATCAAGACAGCGGTTTCGAAAACGAACTCATAGATATTCTGCGTTTCATGCGGCGGCAAGGCATCGACAACAGCGTATGGCTGACCACCGACGTCCATTTTTCAGAAGGCTTCGTTTACCGGCCGTTTGCCGACGCGCCGGAGTTCGAGGTTTACGAATTCGTTTCCGGGCCGTTGAACGCCGGCGTTTTCCCGAACGAGGCGTTCGACGATTCGTTGCATCCGGAACGTTTGTTTTTCCACGGTGCGCCGGCCGGGCTGGACTATGACGGCGCCCTGGAATACCTGACTTTCGGTACCGTCGAGGTGTCGGAAGAGGGCGATATGGCGATCAAGATCGTCAACGCCTTGGGCGAGGCGGTTGCAGAACAGTTTCTGCCCCGCAAATAAGGAAGGCGGCGGCCGCTACCGTTCGCTTGCGGTCGGCCGCCGCCGGACTCGATACAACACGCACGTTCATTTTTAACTGGCGATAGCTAAATCCCGGGATGACCGAACGGGCGGCGGTCCCTGAAAGGTGTTGAAGACAAAGCGCGGCGGGGAAGCCTCTTGCCGTCTTTTGAAAACCGGACAGGAAACTACCGGCGATATGCTGATCGCCATATTTTTTTACGGAGCCTACCATGCAAATGACCCACACCCTTTTGTCCGTTGCCGCGTTTTGCGCGGCGGCGGCTTCTTTTACGGCTTTCGCCGATAGGGAGCACCATAAACACGAAAACGATCGGTCCGAGCGGACGGTACAATTGGGCCCCCGGCCGTTTTTTTTGATAAACGACATGGAAGACGGAAAATTGAAAGAGGAACTGGCCGAATGCCGTAACGGGCCGTTTTACAGAACCGATTTTTCCATCGGCCACCGCGGCGCGGCACTGCAATTTCCGGAACATACCCGGGAATCCTATGAAGCGGCCGCGCGAATGGGGGCCGGCATCGTCGAGTGCGACGTCACCTTTACCAAAGACAAGGAGCTGGTTTGCCGCCATTCGCAAAGCGATCTGGCCACGACCACCAATATCCTGCTGACGCCTCTGGCCGAAACCTGCGAAATCCCCTTTACGCCGGCGACGTTCGACGGCAACGGCAATTTGCTGACGCCGGCCAACGCGCTGTGCCGGACCAGCGCAATCACGGTGGCCGAGTTCAAGACGTTGAAGGGTAAGATGGACGCCTTCGACCCGCGGGCGACAACCCCGGAGCAATTCGTACAAGGAACGCCCAACTGGCGCACCGATTTGTACGCCGCCGACGCGACGGTGATGACTCATAAGGAAAGCATCGAGCTGTTCAAAAAGCTCGGCGTCAAGATGACGCCGGAATTGAAATCGCCCGATGTGGCGATGCCTTTCGACGGCTTTAGCCAGCAGGACTATGCGCAAAAGATGATCGACGAGTATAAGCAGGCGGGCGTAAAAGCGAGCCACGTATTCGCGCAATCGTTCAACGTGGCCGATGTGTCGTACTGGATTCAACACGAACCGGCGTTCGGCGCGCAGGCGGTATTCTTGGACGGCCGTTACGACGATCCCGCGTTCGACCACACCGATCCGGAGACCTGGTCGCCCAGCATGGAGCAGTTGGTCGCTCAGGGCGTCAAGATCATCGCGCCGCCGATGTGGATGCTGGTGGAAATCGGTAACGACGGCAACATCGCGCCGTCGACTTATGCGCTGCAGGCCAAGGCCGCCGGTTTGGATATCATCACCTGGACCTTCGAAAGATCGGGGCTGCTAAAAGACGGCGGCGGCTGGTATTACCAGACGGTGACCGACATCATCGACAACGACGGCGACAAGATGGAGCTGTTGGATGTGTTGGCCAAGCAGGTCGGCATCATCGGGATATTTTCCGACTGGGCCGCGCCGGTCACCTACTATGCTAATTGCATGGACATCAAATAGGGTGTCCCGGCAAGGAAGTAACCGGATTCTTCCGGTTACTTCCATTGCGCGGAGCGCCGCAACGCGTGCTGCGGTTCCGCCTCGACCTCGTTGACCTGGAAATAGGACAGCAATTGTTCGCCGACCCGCTGCCAGGTATATTGCATTGCGACGCTGCGGCAGTCGTCTGGATTAAGCCGCAAGGCCTGCAAACAGGCTTCGCGCAGATCCTCGCTCAGATAACCGTTGCTGCCCTGGACCACGACGTCTTTCGGCCCCGGAACCGGGTAGGCGGCAATCGGCAAACCGCAGGCATTGGCCTCCAGCAACACCAGGCCGAAGGTGTCGGTCTTGCTGGGAAACACGAACACGTCGGCGGCCGCCAAATGTTTCGACAGCAAATGATTGTCGATGTAGCCGGTGAAGGTGACGGCGGGGAATTTGTCCTTTAGTTCCCGCAATTGCGGCCCGTCGCCGATCACGTATTTACTGCCCGGTAGATCCAGTTCCAGAAACGCTTGGATGTTCTTTTCCACCGCGACCCGCCCGATATACATGAAAACCGGGCGTTCGGTGTTAAGAAACTTTTTCTCTCCCTGGCGAAACAACTCGGTGTCGACGCCGCGGGTCCAAACCTTCAAATTGCGCAAACCCCATTTGCTCAGATGGTCGTGCATGGATGCGGTGGTCACCAGCGTGTGAACCGCTCCGCCGTGGAACCAACGCATGAAGCGGTAGCTGACGCTCAAAGGCAGCGGCGCGCGCAGGCGGATATATTCGGGAAATTGGGTATGGTAAGCGGTGGTAAAGCGCAGCTTATGCCGCTTGCAATAGCGGCGCGCCGCGAAACCCAACGGGCCCTCGGTCGCGATATGGACGACCTGAGGCCGATAGTCGCCGAGCATTCTTGCCAACTTACGGTATGGAAATAGCGACAAACGAATTTCGGGATAGGTGGGGGTCGGTATGGTCTTGAAATATTGCGGCGTCAGGAAGCGCACTTCGTGCCCCTTCGCCTCGATAACCCGGGCGGCGTGTTTCAGCGTGTTGATGACGCCGTTGACCTGAGGGTCCCAGGCATCGGTGACGATGACGATTTTCATAACTGTCCTTACTCCGTTCTCGATGGTAACGACTGAATTCCATTAACGAATCCGGCGCCAATCCGCGAGTATAGGGCGGTTATGTGAAAGTTATGTGAAAAAGCGAGCCATCGCGTTGCGCCGGCGCTGTGTCATCATATCGTCATTAAAATGAAATATTTTTAGGGGCTTTCATCGACCCAGTCAACGAGAAGTACGCGATGTATGTCGACCACCTAGAACTGAAAAGCAATCGCTCGTTGGAGATCGTCTTCAACGAACACCTCGATAATACGATTCGCTGCGTGGAGGCGTTGCAGCAACTGTTCCAAAACCTCGGCGAGCCGGCTCCCCATATCGCCGCAGTCAAGCAGCTCGAGGAGATCGGCGACGGCCTGACTGCGGAAGCGTATCGGGCTCTGGAACGGCTGGAATACTCGGAACTGATCTATATCGCCGAGGAGCTGGTCAAGCACCTGGACGACGTGATCGACGGAATCAACGACACCGCGCGCTTGATCGACATCTGCCAGCCGAGGCAGATCGAAAACGCGGCTCACGACATGTTGGCGAACATGCTGATCATGATCGAACGCTTGCGGCAGGAAATGGCGGGTTACCCGGACAACCAAATGTCCAGCGTGAAAACGTGTTGCCGGGAACTCAAGGTGAGCGAGGAATACGCCGATCGGATCTACCATGAGTGGCGCAAGAAACAGCGCCGGGTTTTGGTGTTGTCTCTGATCGAAGAAAACAACTGGACCGAAATCCTGGGCGTGCTGGAGCAGACGACCGACACCGTTTATCATGCCGCGCTTCTGCTGGAACGGATCGTTCGCTGTCGAAGCAAATGATCAACGGCATCGGAAAAAGCCATGTTTCTCCGCCGCGTGTTGTTGCCGGGAAGCTAATCGGTGATCGCTAACCGCCTAGCCGGGTGTCCCGGATAAGCCCAACCTTTACGCCGACGCCGGCCGACCGGTGCTTTCGCCGGCAGGTACGTTATCTTCGTCCGAAACGTGGTGGCCGTGTGCCGGTTCGTGGATCAAATTGCGGATTACCACCGATGCGCAGACTCCGCCGAACGCGGCCGGGACATAGGAGATCGTTCCGTAGGCCGATTTTTTGTAGTTACTGCCGTCGGTGTACATCAGGGCGTCCTTGTTGACCGGTTCCGGCGAAAACACGACTTTGACGCCGCGGCGGATACCGTGTTTGCGCAAGCGGATACGGACGAACTGAGCGAACGGGCAGTTATACGTCTTGGAAATGTCGACCACTTTCAAGTGCGTTGGATCGAGCTTGCCGCCGGCGCCCATCGAGCTGACGATTTTCAATTTGCGCTCCTTGGCGGCGCGGATCATATGAATTTTCGGCGTCAGGCTGTCGATGGCATCGACGATGTAATCGTAGTGGGTATCGACCAGCACGGCGGCGGTGTCCGGGGTGATGAATTCGTGGCGAACGTGCAGTTTCAAGTCGGGGTTGATCTCCAGTAAGCGCGCGCCCATCACATCGGCCTTGGATCGGCCCTCGGTCGTCGCCAATGCCGGCAATTGACGGTTGCGGTTGCTGGATTCGACCACATCGCCGTCGACGATGGTCATCTCGCCGACGCCGGCCCGGCAGATGAATTCGGCGGCAAACGAGCCGACGCCGCCCATGCCTACCACCAATACGTGCGATTGTTGCAATTTATCGAGTTTGGCCTTGCCTATCAGCAATTCGGTACGCGATAGCCAGCTTACGTCAGTCATGAAAAAATACTCTGCCGAAGTTGAGAAAAATCTGCCGGCGCAGGGCGTCGGCAGACAAGCCGGTTATTTTAGCGGCCGCCGCATAGATCGCGTCAATCGAAATATCGGTCGCGGCGTCGGTTTCCAGAAACAAGCGATCGACCGGCAGCCGTGTTAGGGTCTGCGCGGCGTTGCTCTCCTGCTGCAGCAAGGCTTTGCCCAACGACAGATAACAGCCTTGATCGAGTAATTGTTCGGCCAATTGCGGCTTGCTGTTGTAGCCGTGGACGATCCAGGGCAGGGCAGAGCGACGCTTTTTCTTGATCCGCAGTAATTCGTGGTAGGCCCGCACACAATGAATCATCAGCGGCTTGCGCGCGCCTTCGGCGAGCGCGGCCTGGCGTTCGAACAGCCGGATTTGCTTAGCCATGTCCGTCGCGACAGTCTTGTCCAAGCCGCACTCGCCTATTGCCAGCAGCCTCGAATGGCCAAGATAGCTCTGCAGTTTTTGCAGCGCGCTTTGCTCGTCTTGCCGCGCGATATACCAGGGATGGATGCCGAGGCTGAAATAGCAATTGGGCGGCAGGGCCGGTTCCCCGGCGGCCGAGTCGAGTTCATGCGTATCCAGACTAAGGATGTGTAAGTGCTCTCCGTCCGTTGCTCGGTGGCAATGGATGTCGATAAATTGCCGGCGAAAACGCATCAAATCGGGTGGCTGAAACATCCGCCGATTTTAACCTGTCGGCGATAGGCAAGGGGAAATTATTGCCGCCGTCGATGAGGTATCGCATAAAATAAAGCTAATGACGAGCTTACACGGACAGCGACGATGAGGAACAAGGCGTTAATCTACCTGCACGGTTTCAATTCCGCATCCGTGGACGCGGCCGGCGATTTGCTGATCGGCAAGGAGAAGTTACGCGTTCTTCAAGAATTTTGCGCGCAAAAAGAGATTGTGTTGGATGCACCGAACGTCGATTACCGCGATTTCCGGGAGATCGTCGAAGAGATGCTGGTGCGCTGGAACCAGCATCTCGATCGGGGCTTCGACGTGGTCTTCATGGGCTCGTCCATGGGCGGTTTCAGCAGCGAGTACCTGGCGATGAAAACCGGCGCTCCGGCGATTATGATCAATCCGGCGATCGCACCGAGCGAACTGCTGACGCAGTTCA
>JBNLFT010000170.1:0-6144 GCA_050305675.1 Methylococcaceae bacterium | reverse complement strand
GCTGCGCTGCCGTTCCGGAAGGGCCTGCAAGGCCAGCATCTGCTGCTGCAGATCCGCGCGCGCCGCAAGCAGGCGTTCTCCCGACGCGTGCTCGTCGCTTAGCTGCAGTTCCCGGTCTTCCAAGGCATCGGCTTTGCGTTTGCGCAATTCGTCGATACACAGGTTGTAACTGACCCGCAGCAGCCAAGCCTTGGCGGATAATCCTTGGTCGCGCCACTCCGGGGCTTTGTTCCACAGCCGGAGGAAAGCCTCCTGACTGATATCTTCCGCTTCCAGCGGCAGATACTGTTTGTTGAAATTGGTCACCGCCGGCAGATGGCGCTGCATCAACTCGCCGAAAGCGTGTTTGTCGCCCCGGGCGATCAACGCCATCAGCGTGCCGTCAACGCTCTGCCGGTAGTTAGCCATCGTTATTGACGCTGCTTCCGCCAGCCTTTCAGTTCGTCGCCGGTGACCACCTTGTCGCTATTGACATCCAGTTTTTCGAACCACTGGCGAGCGGTTTCCGCGTGTTCCTCGCGGCTGATCAGACCGTCTTGATTCTTATCCATTTTTTCCAGCAACCTGTGTTCTTTCCTCGGCTGTCTGCGGACGTTTTCCTGTTCGCTCAAGACGCCGTCGCCGTTGGTGTCGAGCTTGCCGAAACGGCGTTCGGCGCGTTTGACGGCGCGGTCGATAAATTCCTGCTTGCTGATGGCGCCGTCGCCGTCGCGGTCCATTTTGCCGTGCATTTTGCGTTGCCAATTTTTGCGGTGTTCGGCAGCATGCTGTTTGAATTCCTCGATGCTGACGCTGCCGTTATCGTCGGCGTCCATCTGTTGGTAACGTTGCTGCATGGCGGTATTGAATTCGTCCTGGGTGACTTGGCCATCGTTGTTGCTATCGAACAATTTCAAAAAATGCGGATGGCCGCCGCCCTGGGGGCGGTTATCCTGTTGCGCGGCGATGTTTTGGCTAAAGGCCAGCGGCACGATGATCAATGGCATCAGATATTTGTTCATGGTCTTACTCCGGTTGGGATTAACGATATCAACAGCGCTGTTATCGTTATAACGGATCGGCGTTAGAAAACCGTCGCCCGCGACGCGATTTTTTTGAGCAAACAGCGAAAGTCCTCCAACATCACGCACAATGCCGGTACCAGCGACAACGTCACCAGCGTTGTGAAAAGGATCCCGAAACCCAGCGACACCGCCATCGGAATCAAAAATTGGGCCTGGGTGTCTTGCTCGAAAATCAACGGCGCCAGGCCGAAGAAGGTGGTCAACGAGGTCAGCAAAATGGCGCGGAAGCGGCTGCAGCAGGCGTTGACGACCGCTTCGCCGATCGCTACACCGCGTTGTCTTAATTGATTGAAACGGTCGATCAATACCAGACTGTCGTTGACCACGACGCCGGATAAGGCCAGCATGCCCAATACGCTGTTGATGGTCAGGTTCATACCCATCGCCAGGTGGCCGAGTACCGCGCCGACCAGCCCGAACGGAATGACCGACATCACGATGAAAGGTTGCAGATAAGAGGCGAAAGGTATCGCCAACAGCGCGTACACGACCACCAGCATGAACAGCACGCCGGCGACCAGGCTGTCGAAGGACTCGTCCTGTTCTTCGGCTTCGCCGGCAAAACCGTAGCGAACGTCGGGATAGGCCGGCGCCAATTGCTGCAGGAAGCCGTCTATTTCCCGTTTGATCGCATTGATGTTGCCCTTGCTCTTGTCGATATCGGCGGTGATATTGAACGTCCGTTGCCGGTCGATGCGGCGGATCACCGCCGAACCCTGCACCGGTTCCAGTATGGCGACATCCGAGAACGGCACTTCCACGCCGTCCGCGGTGCGGATCATCATGCTTTCCAGGTTGTTCAACGACAACCGTTCGTCCAGCGGGTAGCGCAGCATCACCTTCAGTTCCTCGCGGTCGCGTTGCAGCCGCTGCGCTTCCATGCCGTAAAACGCTTGCCGCACTTGGCCCGCCAGGTCGGACAGCGTCAAGCCGAGAAATTCGGCCTGCGGTTTGATCCGCAGCCGCAATTCCTGCTTGCCGCTTTCAAAATTGTCGCTGACGTCGAACACTTCGGAAAAAACCGACAACCGTTGCTTGACGGCGTCCGCGAAAGCGGCCAGCTGGTCGAGGTCGTTGGACTGTAGTTCGATATCGATCGGACTGCCGCCGTGTCCCAGTTCCGCCTTGAAATTCAGATCCTCGACACCGGGTATGACGCCGATCAGTTCGCGCCATTCCCGCACCAAACGGGCGACCGGGATATTGGGGGAGCGGGTTTCCGGCGGATCGACTTCGAACATCACCAGCGCCACGTTGGGCTGCGGATTGCCGCTGCGGTCGGATTGTCCGGTTACCGAATACACCGCGTTAATGATGCTGTTGCCATCGTCGTCGCCGTAACGCCGCTGCAACGCCTTTGCCGCATCGGCCACTTGCCGTGCGTAGCGGTCGGTCAGTTCATAAGGCGTGCCGACCGGCATGGTCAGCGTCGCGCGCGCCACTTCGCTTTCGATACGGGGAAAAAAGGTATAGCCGATGCGGCCGCCGGCGACCAGGCTGAGAACGATCAAGCTGCCGCCGGCGAACAGCGAGGCGGTCAGGTAGCGCCGATCCACTACCCGGATGATGAAAGGACGGTAGGTGACGTCGATGAATCGGCGCAGAAAATCGCTGCAACCGTCCTGCAGCTTTTCCAGCCAACTGCGGGCCGCCGACCGTGCGCCCGGACGGCAATGCTTCAAGTGCGCCGGTAACACCAGTTTGCTCTCGACCAGCGAGATCAACAGGGCCGGTATCACGATCAGCGCGATGAAGGCGAACATCTGTCCGCGCCGTCCTTCGATATCCAGCATCGGTACGAAAGCGGCAACCGTGGTCAACACGCCGAAGGTGACCGGGGCCGCCACCTCCTTGACCCCGGCCAGGGTGGCTTCGACGCTGTCGCCGGCCTGCCGCTGCAAATGCCGATAGATGTTCTCGCCGGTGACGATGGCATCGTCGACGATGATGCCCAGGACCATGATGAACGCGAAGGTAGTTTGGGTGTTGATGGTCAAATCCAACGCCGGCATCAACGCCAGCACGCCGAGAAAACTGACCGGCACCCCGACGCAGACCCATAGCGCCACCGAGAACCTAAGGAACAGGGTCAACAGTAAAAAGACCAGGATGCCGCCTTGCAGCGCGCTTTCCAGCAGGGTGCCGATGCGGCCCTTGATGATGGACGAGCGGTCGCGCCAATAGCCGATTTCGATCGTCGGCGGCAAGCGTTCTCTGGCGTCGGCGACGTAGCGTTTGACCGCGTCGGCGATGTCGATGGCGTTTTCGCTGCCGACCCGGGTGATGTCGATCATTACCGCCGGTTTGCCCTGGTAGACCGACGCCAGGTTGCCTTCCATGAAACCGTCGCTGATCGCGGCGATATCGCCCAGCGTCAGGCGCATGCCCTGTTCGCCGCTGCGGACGACGATGGCTTCGAAATCCTGCCGGGTATACGCTTGGCCGCGGGATGACAGCAGAATGTCGCCGCCCTTGCCCTTGACCGTTCCGGCCGACACATTCAACGAGCTGCGATTGATGGCGCGGGCGATTTCCTCGAATGTCAGGTTGTAGCGTTGCAACTGCTGTTCGGAAACTTCGATCGATACCTCGTAGGGGCGTACGCCGGTCAACTCGACCTGGGAAATACCGTCCAAAGCCAGGATATCGTCGCGTATTTTTTCGCCGATGCGGCGCAAATCGCGTTCGCTCATGTCGGCTGCCACCACGACGCTGATGACGTCGAAATTACGTTGAACCAGTTGGATGTCCGGGCGCTCGATTTGCTCCGGGAAATGGCTGATGGCGTCGATACGGCTGCGCATGTCCTCCATGACTACGCGCGGATCGTAGCCGCGGGCAATTTCGACCTCGACCGCCGAAGTGCCCTCGACGGCGGTGGAGACGATCTGCTTGATGCCTTCGAGGTCTTGTATCGCTTCCTCGACCCGCATGACGATTTCCCGCTCCATTTCCTCCGGCGTCGCCCCGGGATTGGCGATGCGGATGTTGACCACATCCGCCTCGAAGCGCGGCAGTATTTCCATCGGGATGTTGGGCAGGGCGAGGCAGCCGGCGAGGATGATCAGCACCATCAACAAGTTGGCGGCGACGTCGTTGTAGGCAAACCAGCGGATCAAGCCGTTCACGCCTTAGGCTCCACGCTGTCCGGGTCCGCAGTGCGGGGTAGCACCCGTACCGGCAGCCCGTTGACGGCATACGGCACCGGCGTGATGCAGAGCAATTCGCCGACCTGCAAACCGTCCCTGACCACTGCATGCTCGGCATCGCGCCAGATGGGTTCGATCCGGCGCAGAACGAGGCGGTTTTGAGCGGAAACCAGCAACACCTGCGTATTGTCGCGGATCGCGGCGCGCGGGATCACGAATACCTGGTTCAGCCGCCTGCCTTCGATTCGCGCGTCGACAAACTGGCCGACCTTCAACGGTGGTTTGTCCTCCTCGTCCCGGCGGTAGGGATCGTCGACTTGGGCGACCAACGACAAGCGGCGGCTACGGGTGTCGTAGGCTCCTTCGGCACGCACGATGCGGCCGCGCCAGCGATACTGCCGGCGCCCGATCGCCGCGCTCAGTTCGACTTCCGGCATATTCAGCCGTTGCGGATCCTGGCCGCGATACAATTCGGGCACGTCGACGAATTGCAGTTGTTGGTCGCTGAGCGGCAAGCGAATTTCGGCATAATCGACCGCGTAGATTTTTGCCAGCACGCTGCCCGGCGATACGTATTGGCCGACGTCTACTTGCTGCTCCAGGATTCGGCCGGCGTAGGGGGCGACGATACGCGTTCGTTGCTGATCGAGTTCGGCCTGTTCCAGCTGTGCCTCGGCGGAGGCCAACGCCGCCCGGGCGCCGGCCAATTGCGGTTTGCGCAGCACCAGCTCGGAAGGCTGGCCACCTTGGCCCAGGCGTTGCCAGTTCTTCTCGGCTTGACGGGACTTGGCCTGTTCCTCGATCAGCGCCAGCTTGGTTTCCGCTACCTTACTGCGCGCTACGGTCACGGCAATCTGGTAATTGCGGGGATCGATACGCAGCAACAGTTGCCCGGCCTCGAAGAAAGCGCCTTCGCGAAATGCCGGCGTAATCTCGATAATGCGGCCGGCGACTTCCGGAATCAACGTACTTTCGGTGCGCGGCGTTACGGTTCCCTGGCTCTCGACCCACACCTGATAATCGGTGCGCGCCAGCGTTATCGCCTCGACCGAGGTCACTGCCGGCGCGCGGGGTTTGCGCGGCGGTGCGGGCTTGTTGACGAGGATGGCGTAACTGACGGCGATCGCCGCCAGCATCACGGCAAGCGGTAAAATGATTTTGACGGTTTTCACATTGTAGTCCCGAGTCAGTCGAACAGGCCGAATAAAAACGAATCGTTTGCCGGTAACGGTTGCGGTTGTTGTGCGGTTAAATTTCCGCCCAAGGCCAGGTACAGCGAGATCCGGTTGACCAGGCGCTGGGCCGAAATTTGTAGCAACGCGCTTTGGGCGTCGTAGGAACGCCGCTGCGCCTCCAGCAACGTGATCAGATCGGTCAATCCCGAACCGTATTCCTCCAGCGCCAGACGTTCCGCCTCGACCGATTCCTGCACGGTGTGTTGCAAGGCGGCTTGCTGGGTCTGCAGCAGGCGTTCGGCGGTCAATGCCGTTTCCACTTCGTAATAGGCTTGCAGGATGATCTGCGCGTATAGTGAGACGGCTTCCAGCGTTTGCGCGTCGGCCAGCTCTTTTTCGGCAAGCAGGCGTCCGCCTTGGAAAATCGGTTGCGTCAGATTACCGAGGATGTTCCACACCAGGTTATTGTAATTGAACATATCGGCCAACTGCGCCGCGTTGGTGCCGCCGCTGGCGGAGAAACTGAAGGTCGGCAGCAGGTTTTTCCAAGCTGCGGTAAAACGCTGGTCGGCCGCCAGCAGGCGCTGTTCCGCCGCCACCAGATCGGGTCGTCTGCGCAATAACGAGCCGGGTAAACCGGTTTCTATCGGTTGCTTCAGAGAGGGCAACCGCTTGGCGGCGATCAGGCCGGCGTTAGGATAGCGCCCTAATAAGACCTCCAGGCTGCGCTTGGCACGGTCCAACTCGATCTTCCGG
>JBNLFT010000169.1:0-6205 GCA_050305675.1 Methylococcaceae bacterium | reverse complement strand
GACCGCTCAACGGTTTCGATCGTTACCCGGTAGCAGGTGTTGGGCCGATCGCCCAAAAACACGCCGAGCACCATCGCTTCGCCAAAGTCGATGACAGGAAGAGGAGGAGCCGGTTGTCTGTCCTCGATGTGCTCGGCCCACAGCTTCCGCCAGGAGTCGGCATCCTTAACGACGACAAACCGTTCCCCGGATATCGCCGAATGACTCGCTTGTTCTATGGTCCGGAATTCCAAAACCGTTGAATGGTTCGCCGAATCATGCGAACAACCGCCTGCAATTAAAGCGGCTGCCAGCAATACGCAAAATAAACCGATCGTTTTCATATGCCATTCCCCCCAATAGGTAAACCGATAAACGAAAGCAAGGCGACCCGGCGCGCCGATTAGCCCCGGCTATCGCCTGACCGAAACTGCCGACGGCAAGGCGCTCGGCCGGAGCGCGGCAGCAACCGTATACCGACCGACGATCATCATATTACGCATAGTTTACCTCCGCCTGAAGGCGTTTACGCGGCGAGCGGCGAACCAGACCGGTTCGCGAAAATCAGTGAAAAAACTCACATCTTGCAGGTGCCCTACTTCATAAAGACTTAACGGTGCAATCGATAAAGTGGAACCGTAAATAGACAGGCGCGACACCGGTACTTCTTAAGCAGCTGCCGGCGAAACGCGACATACGATCGAAAACGATCCGTCGAGTGCCTGGACAAAACCAATCGGGCTCAATCATGACCACTATCATCGACAAGTTAGATCAATGCGGAAAAACTGATCAGCAAGTTTGGCTGTTTCCCGCCGAGGAAGAGGAAATCGCCTTGGAACAGCTGGCGACCCGTTCCCATCGCTACGCCGAGCGCTTAACTTCCCTGGGAATAGGACATCAGGACAGGGTCGCGCTGGTGATGAACAACGGGTCGGATTATGTCGCTTTGTTACTGGCGATATGGCGCCTCAACGCGATAGCGGTTCCGTTGCGTCCCAGGGGGTCGAAATACACCCAAAACGACCGCCACCTCGAATATTGCGACCAAGTCTGTCGGTTCAATTTGATTGTTTACGACGATTCCACGTCTAGGGACGCATTCGCGCAATGGACGGATGACCCCGCCGGCAAGGCGTTATCGTTGGAGCGTTTTCGACAGCTGCAACCGGATCGACACGAAATTCCGGAAGTTCGAATAGCGAGCGACGATATTGCCGTCTTGCAATTCTCGTCCGGCAGCACCGGTCAACCGAAAGGAGTGATCGTTACCCACGGTATGATGATGGCGCAGCTACAAAATATTGCCGAGAACCATACTGCCTCCCGTAACGGCACAGCGCCGCAATCGATGGCTTCCTGGATGCCCATCCATCACGATCTGGGGCTGTTCATCGGGGTGCTGTCACCCATTTTCTGCGGCTGCCGCAACGTCCTGGCGCCACCGAACTACTACATGCGCAACCCGGCGCGCTGGTTTGGTTTATTGGCCGAACATCGGGTCGATTTCACCTTTTCGACCAATTCCGCCGTCGCCACGACCTGTAATGCCATCAGGCGGTTGCAGAGTCGCGGCGACATCGACTTGTCCGAGCTACACATTTACCTGGCCGCCGAAAAAGTCAGCGCCGTTACCGTCAGAAGGTGTTGGCAGCTGTTTCAATCGCTGGGCATGCCCAGGGAGCAATTGCACATCGGCTACGGCATGGCCGAAAACACCCTGGGTTGCGCCTGCACCAAGACCCCGATTATCAACATCCGCTCGTTCGTCATGACGGAGCAGCAACGGCTGATACCGGACGTTCCCAACACCCCCGGATCATTCGAGCTGGTCGCCGTGGGACACGCCGACAGGCATCACGACATCACGATACGCGACGCAGCGGGCGAGGTCCTGCCGGAACTCCGATTGGGCGAAATCCACATCGAAAGTCCCTGCGTGTCTCCGGGTTACTACAACAACCCGGCGGTCACTGCCGTATCGTTTCCGGAAGGCCGTTTTCGCAGCGGCGATCTCGGGTTCTATTATCACGGCGAGCTCTATTTTCACAGTCGCCGGGACGACATGATCATTGTCGGCGGTCGCAACATTATTCCCCAGGATATCGAAGAGGACGTCGAAACGCTCGACTTCGTGCGTCCGACGACGACCTGCCTCGTCTCCCGCGAGAATTGCAAAACCGGCGCTCAGGAACTGCTGATGCTGATCGAAAGCGACGCCAACTGCGATTCCGAAACGTTGGAGATGCGGTCCGCTAAGGTTCGACAACTCGTGCTGTCCGGGCACGGCGTGCTGCTTTCGCACATCGTGTTCTGCGGCAAAGGATCGATTGAAAAGACCTCCAGCGGCAAGAAGCGTCGCAAAGTCATTCGTGACCGCCTGCTTAACCATCAGATAGAAACCATCGGAGCCGACTATGCCTGAATCCGACTTGTACCGGGATTACTGCAAACCCAAATTGGCCGAACTGTTGGCCGCCCTCGAACTTGACGTGAGTTACACCGTCGCGACCGGGAATTATTTATATACCGACAAGGGCCGCAAAGTACTCGATCTGGTCAACGGCTTCGGCGCCGGTCTCCTTGGACATAATCCTCCGGAATTGGTCGCCGCGGCGATCGACGCGTTACAGCAGAATATTCCGTTCAACGCCCAGGGCTCGCTGCGCTCGGACGCCGCGCTGCTGGCGCAGAGGCTGAATCAACTGACTCCCGACGGCCACGACTATTACGTCAATTTTTCCAACAGCGGCGCCGAAAGCATCGAAGCCGCGATCAAGCATGCCTACAAGGTCCAATTCGACAAGGTCAGGCGCGAATACGAACGCATCTCGAGAATACTGAACGATTTCTACTACGAGTACGAGAACCGCCATCTCGATCTCGAACTACCGGGTAAGAACGACAGCCTGACCGATTTTCGCGACGACCTGGACGAATACAACCTCGCGCAATTCGAAGCGTTTCAAAACAATCCCGTCATGATCGCGTTCAAAGGGTCCTATCACGGCAAGAGCACGTCCGCGCTCAAGGTCACCTTCAACAAGTCCTACCGCGAAGGATTCGAAGGCCTATCGGCAATTCGGACGGTCTATATCCACCCCGACCATCCGCAGCGGATTCCGGAAATCCTGAACGAGAACGTCAGCACGTTCTATTATCCGGTGCTGTCAGGCAACGCGATCAAATTGCGTTCGGTATCGCTCAGCCGGGTCATGGGTTTCATACTGGAAATCGTACTCGGCGAGGGCGGCATCAAACCGATCGCCGAGACGACGCTGCAGTATCTGGCCGACCATCACGGCGAATTCCAGGTTCCCTACATCGTCGACGAAATTCAGACCGGATGCGGCCGTTTGGGCAGCGTCTTCGCCTATACGGAAACCCCCTTGGCCGATATCCGGCCGGAATACATCACCTTGAGCAAGGCGCTGGGCGGCGGATTGGCGAAAATCGGCGCGACCATGATCGCCAAGGACATCTACGATCACGATTTCGGGATTCTGCATACGTCGACCTTCGCCGAAGACGAGTTTTCTTCGAACATCGCCTTGCGCTTTTTGGACACGCTGACGCAGCACGACAACGCCGTGTTGAAACGAGTCAAGGCGCAATCGAAACGGTTGAAGGATAAGTTGTTGAAACTGCAGGCGAGCCACCCCAACATCGTCAAAGACGTGCGCGGCAAAGGGCTTATGCTGGGAGTCGAGTTCACGGCGCTGGAAGAGCGCTCGCCGTTTTTCAGGGCCAGCGGCAAGCAGGGGGTATTGTCTCTGCTGATAGCCAGCTACCTGCTGTATTACCACAACATCCGGGTATTCGCTCCGCTGTCGACCATGCTCAAAGGCAATCCGGGCAAACAGCGGCTGTCGATGATCAGAATCCAACCGCCCGCCTCCATCACGAACCAGGAAATCGACGCGCTGTATTACGCACTTAAGGAAGTCTTGGAGATTATCGACGCCAATAACGAATTTTGTCTGATCGGTCACCTCGCCGGTACGCCGGTCGCCAGTCAACTGCGTCATGCGCCCGAACGTTTTCCATCCTTCTGGCCGATCACCAGCGAACAGTCTCACATCGACGCGAGAACCGGGTTTGTGGTTCATCCCACCAAGCTAAAGAACTTGATCGACTATTACTTTCCGTCCTTCGAGCGCTACGAAACCGACGACGAGGGACTGTTCGCATGGTGGAACGCAATCAGCCGCTTCCTGGAGCCGGTTCACGTGCGCAGCACCTACGTTTCGGCCAACGATTTCGTGCTCGAAAACAACATGGTCTTCGTGCCCTATCTGCCCGAATACATCATGCACAACAAGGCCCCGCAAATACAGCAGGAAATGCGCGACAAAGTTCAGGACGCGGTCACCGTGGCCAAGGAACTGGGCGACGACAACATACCGGTATCGATGGTCGGGCTGGGCGCATATACCTCGATCGTGACCCAAAACGGGCAAAGCATCAACGACTACGAGATGTCGATAACCACCGGAAACGCCTACACGACGGCGCTTAGCCTGATGGGAATCATGCATGCGGCCGAACGCAAAGGACTGGATCTGAGCAAGGCCAGCGTCGCGGTGGTGGGAGCGACCGGTAACATCGGGCTGGTGCTGTCGCAGATATTGAGCCTGAACGTGGGCAAGCTGAAACTGATCGGGCGCGACGGGCAGGACAGGCATCGTCTGCGTTGGGTGCATCAACAATGCCTGTCGGAAATACTGCAGGCAATCCGCAACGAGATAACCGGCCAGCGGACGTTCGACGACACGTTGCTGACGGGAGTCGGCAAACTGGTTTACCGGATGTTGGAACAGCCGGCAGACGATAAATCGGCGAACATCAGACAGCGTCTGCTGCAACTGGAGCCGTTGGACCACCTTGCTATCGCGTTCGAGAAGCTGCTGACGCAGTCCGCCGACGGCACATACCAAGACAATGTCCAATTGGGAGTGGGATTAACCAACCTGCACGACTGCGATGTGATCGTGTTGGCCACCAACTCGCCCGACCCGAATTTGATCCGCCCGGCGATGGTGAAACCGGGCGCCATCGTCTGTTGCGCCTCGGTCCCCTCCAACATCAGCGACGAATTCGAACAACTGTTGGACAGGTACACCGCATTCGACGGCGGTTTGGCGAGATTGCCGGAAGGTTCGACGCTGGATTTCGTCGGCATGCCAGGCGGCCGCTTGACTTATGGCTGTCTCGCGGAAACGCTTTTGCTGGGTTTCGACGGCCATAACCATTCATTCTGTAAAGGGCGACTAACGACCGACCAGGTCTATCACACCATGCATCTGGCGCATCTGTACGGATTCGGATTGGGACAGCTAAAACTCAATCGGATACTGCTCGACGACCACCCCGACAACAGCCAAGCGGCATAAGGAGCCACTCATGTTCAATTTCAATACGCAGTACCAAAAGCCGGTCTTCAAAGCATTCAATTCGATCGACAGCGTGGCCGATATCGTCAGCCATCAACTCCCTGCCTACGGCGGACGGGCGGCCATCCGCTTCGACACCGGAGAGACCTACGCCTCGCTCGGTTTCGATAAGTATCTGGGCTATATCAAGGCCACGATCCGCTGGTTTTGCGCCCGCCACATCGAAAGAAAAGTGGTTGCCACGTTTTGCAAGAACCGACTGGAATGGGACATGCTGTCGATGGCGACGTTTTATACGGCCAATACGCTGTTTCCGTTGGACACCAAGATGAACGAGCAAGAGCTGCTGCATCTGCTGTCGCTCAATCCGCCGGATTATATTTTGGTTTCGAGAGCCCAATTGACGCGGATGAGGCGACTTGTTGGCGAATTGGGTCTTGAAAGCACGATTGTCATCGCCGATCTCGTCGACGTCTTCGAAGACGTCGGTTGTACCGATGCCGCCCCGGACGACGGCGAAATCAGCGTCACACAAATCGTTGCCGCCGACGATCCCAAGATCGCCGTAGCGGTCATCGTGGAAAACGGTGGCAGCGGCGGTGCGGTAGCCGGCCCCATCGCCCGCGAGGTCACCGACCGTTATTTGCTGAACAAGGACAACCCATGAGAAGCGAACATGCTGCTTAGCGATGTCTCCACCAGCCACAGCCTGTTCCGGCGCATTCACCTGGACCCGCCTCTGCTGGCCGGCCTGCTGCTGCTCGCCGGTGTCGGTCTGGTCATTCTCTATAGCGCCAGCGGCCAGAATGAAGCGATGGTGTGGCGCCAGGTGA
>JBNLFT010000168.1:0-6221 GCA_050305675.1 Methylococcaceae bacterium | reverse complement strand
GGATTGGAGGGCGGTCAGACCGAGCAGCGTCTTGAGGCCGGTGCGGGCCAGTTCGATGGCGTTCGCGGCCTGGATTTCATCATCCTTTGCTTGGGCCAATTGTACTTCGAGCGACAATACGTCGGACTTCAGGGCCGTGCCGGCATCGTAGCGAGTTCGGCTTTGCTTGAGTTCGCTGGCGACGGCGGTGATCGAGCGTTGGCTGACCTTGTGCGCCTCAACTGCCGCCAAATAGCCGTAGTAGGCGGCATGCACCGATTGAATCAATCGGTTGCGCAGCGCCGAGCGGTCCAGCGTCGCCGCTTCCACACCCAATTCGGCTGCCTTGCTGCGTTGGTAGTCCTGACCGCCGCGGAATAACGAATAGCTGGCCGTGACTTCCGGGCGATAATTGTCGACCCCACCGGGATGATTGAAATCGTTGCCGGGTGAAAAATCGAGGCGGCGCTGCGAGATCACCATACTGAACGCTCTCGCCGGATTATCGCTGTGTTCGTAAGAAAGGCGGGTCTTGAGCTGCGGATAAAACGCCGCCAACGCCTCTCCCAGCTGTGCCTCCGCCTGGCCGATACGTTCCTGCATGATCTGCAGGTCGGGGTTGTTTTGCAGCGCATAGTCCACTGCTTGAGGCAGGGTGAAGCTGTCGGCAAAAAGGATGCCGCTATTGAGCCATAATGCAGCGCCGAGACATGTCAGGTTTTTTCGAAGTGTATGCATTGGTGCTAGCCGGTTCGAGTATTTTAGAGAATGTTAATATTGTATACTAATTTCCATTCGTGTTTAACGACTGCTTGAAAAATCCATGATGAAAATCTATGCAACTATCCGTTCACTGTCATGCGTTGCACTGCTCGCCCTAAACAATGCGGCTGCACCGGCTGCCGAGGCGCCTCGGCACAGACATCGGATCGCCAATGCCTGGGCGCTGCCGCCGTCTCGATGACCTCGAGGGCCTGTCGCATAATCTGTACGACTGGCACGGTCAGGTGATACTGCTCAACTTTTGGGCCACCTGGTGCGGCCCTTGTCAGCTTGAAATTCCCGACTTTATCGATTACCAGGAACGCTACGGCGGCAAGGGCCTGCAGATCATCGGCGTCGGTCTCGACGAGACCCGAAAATTGCGCAACTTTGTTCGCACCGTCGGTATAAACTACCCGATCTTGCAAGCCGATCCCGAGTCGCAGTACGACTTGCTCAAACAATGGAGTAATCCGTACGCCGTGCTGCCGTTCACCGTGGTTATTGGACGCGATGGCCGTCTGTTGTATATGCAGCAGGGTATCTTCCGCAAAGATGCTTTTACCAACATCGTCGAGCCATTGCTGCGGTAGGATGTGCGGATGATGGGAGGTATTGACTCGGCAGCCTACGCGCTTCAAGCAGTTCGGAGCGTGCTGCGATTTTTTCATCGATTTTCATCAATCCGCTCGGAGATTTGCCAGTGTAACGGGTACTTGTTCGTGATTTCGCGCAAATAGAGGCTCATTTTCTCCGCGACCAACTTTTGTTTGACCCGATCCTCGATTGCGGCGAACGGTTTGCGCTCGCCCGGTTTGCGATCTACGATCACGACTAAATGCCAGCCGCTGCCGGTTTCGATCGGCTCGCTGATTTGATCGTTTTCCAGATTCGCGATGGCCTGCTCGATTTTTGGCGCGCCGCTGCCCATACTCAGCCAACCCATGTCGCCTCTGTGTTGGCGGCCGTAGGGATCGATGCTGTAGCGGCCCGCCAACTCGAATAGATTTTCGCCGGCGACGATACGGGCACGGATCTGTTCGGCTTCTTCTCGGCTGCTCAGCACGATCTGGCCGATTTGCCGGCGTTCGGGAATGTAGCCGATATCGGGATGGCGTTGAAAATAATCGATCAAAGTCTGTTTATTCGGTATCCATCGCCGTTCCTGCTCGGCCAACAACAGTCGAATCGCCAGGTCGTGACCGTATTTGCCGATTTGGCCGTCGATGGTTTCCCCGTTTCGTTGGGCGGCCAGTGCCATCAAGCTAAGATCAATCCGTTCGTTGATCCTGTCTTCCATGCGCTCTCGGTTGCTATCGGGGCTGTCATTCGCAAACACGTCGCCGTAGCGGATGGTGACGGCGTCTCCGTCGGCTAACACGGTTTCCGGCGTGGTTTGTGAGTTCAGATGTTCGAAATAGGTCTTTATGTTTGCCTGCTCGCGTAGCTCTTGCAAGGTGGTTTGTTTGAGCGCGCCGAACTGCTGGCCGAGGTAGGCTGCGCGGGCTGCGGCCAATGCGTCCGCGTTAGCGCCGAAACGTTCTCCGAATTGATGTTCGACGGCGTCGGGAATCGCGATTTGCCGGCGTAGTCGATAGAGATAACGCTGGGCGAGCGTCGCCCTGATAAAATTGCCAATTTCCTCCCGAAATGCGGGGGATTGCGCTATGCCTGCTGCTAGGGCCTCCTGGTAAAGCGCTTCCGCCCGGGCCAACCGTAGCAGCATGTCGCCGCGCAGATAGGCCTGATCTTGCTCGTCCATCGCCGGAAACTGGGTGGCGAAAGGCGCTGCGCGCAGTGCCGCTTCCAGTTGGTGTTCGGTAACCTGTCCAGAGTCGCCGATCGTAACCAGTATCTGTTCGGCTTGGACGGGAACGGCAAACAGGCTCAACAAAAAGGCCGATAAACGTTTCTTCATGAACTCTACGTGATCCGAATTCGATTTGGATTATGCGGTTTGGTGCGCGAAGCGCAGTCACCGGGAAGCGCTGAACGAATCCATCCGGGATTTCTCAGTAATCGGTTAGAAAAAATGAGATTTTCCATGACTTCACAACATCAATCGCTTTAAGCGATTGATGTTGCGAGTGGATACATGCGCTCCGGTAAATGCCGATTTAATCGCCAATTCCTTAGGGTTACTTACGATTATTGCCGCCTAAATCATAGGCGTTGCCGTGTATCCAACTAATCGCGGCGTCGAGGTCGTCCTTGATCTTCTTGCCGTCCCAGGTCAACCCCTCGGCGACGATCGGCACGCCGGACCCGTTAACCTCGTGGCAGGACGCACATAACAGCGGACCGTGGCTGCCATCCGGGTTATATTGCGTCGCTTGTTTGTAGGTGGTCGTGTCGACGATTGGCCTCACCGGGTACAATCCGTGGATCGATTCATGGCAGGCCTGGCAGGCCAAACCGGCATGGCCCTTCGAATAGCGCATCAAGCTGTATTTTCCGGGCTGGTTAATCGGGAAGGCGATGCCGCCCTGGCCTTCGACGAACGGTGGTGCATGGCAATCGGCACAGTGCGGTTCGCCGGCCGATAACCAGTAATCACGGCCATGACTGGCTGCGTCGTAAGACACTGCGGCGACCCCGTCGGCTTGATCCGGCAACTTCAACGATGCTAGTTTGGCGGACGGATTGGCAGCCAAGAGTGATACATTGATGTCGCCATCTTCGTCCATTCGGATTAGCGGTTTGCCTTCCTTCATCGCGATGACGCCAATATCGGGAGCCATTCGCTGTTTCGACCAAGTCAGTAAGATGCCGGACTTGTCCGGGCTGTCGTGCCCGTCTTTGTCCGCAACGACCTTCGGATCGAGATACTTTTGCTCTAGCATCTTGCGGTCAATGCCGATAGCCTCGGCGATTTCGTCCAAGGAGCGGTTTCGAATCGTCGTGCCGGTCTGTTTAAAGGCGTTTTCCAGATTGTCGCGTTGGTAGAATTCGCGTGACAGTTGGTTATGACAGTTAGTACACCAGATGCCTTTGCCCCCTTCTGCGTTGCCGATTTTCGAGACATTGGCCTGAAGCCATTGGCCGACCGCGTTCAGATGTTCCGGGGTGCTGGCACCGTCACTGTCTTTGCTGGGATTGGAATGGACGTCGCGTCCGGCGAAACAGCCGCCCTTGCTGTCGCGGTTATCTGCTTCGGCATAGAAATTCTTGCCGTCGGGCGTAATCGGGTAGCCGTCGAGTGAGCCGTCCTGACGGTGCGCGGGATGGCAGCCTGCGCAGGTTCCGGTGCGTCCTTCCGAATCCGGCAGCGGGCGAAGGGTTTGATGTACCCGGTGTAGCGCCTGTGATAACGCCATGACCGGCGTGTCCCACGATTCTCGGGATTTGCCCTCACTTAATATTTGAGCGACCCCTTTGGACTCCAGCACGCCGATCACGTTATCGGCATGGCATTGTTGGCACAGTACCGGATCGTTGCCTAGTCGGTTTTGCGTGGACCGGCTGTTCGGATCGTATTTGGCGAGAAACCCAGTCCCGTGGCGGGCGTCGTGAATTTGCAGGATCGAGATCGACGTCGCTTTCAGGTCCGCCATATAGTCTGAGGCGCCGAGACTTTTCCAGAATGCTTTTTCCTGCTTGTAAAGGGTAAATGCGTCTCCGTTAGCGTTGTTGTTGGCATGGCAATTAGCGCAATTGGGTACGTCGATCGGATTGGTGCCGATGAACCGGACCGGCTTACCGCTGTGGCTGTCGATGATCGGTTTTCCAGTGTCGGCTTCGACCAGGCCGACCCAGGCTTCTTGATAAGGGCGGATGTCGCTCTCGACGATTTCGAGCGGGCTTTTCTTCATTAATTCGTCATAAAACGGCGTCAGCGGCAGACCGAGCGCGTCCCAGATGCCGGGATTGGTCAACACGATCGGCACGTTGTCCAATACCGGCGATTTGGTATAAACGATGGTGCCGCTGTCGCCAGTGTAATGCAGATGACCGTTTTTCAGTGGTTGTCCCGAAGGGCCGGCGTCGCGCGGAATCGGCAATTCAATGCCGATCCGAAGTTTTTCACTGTCCTTGCTGGTGTTCTTCGGGTTGCTTCCTTTCAGATCCTTGTAAATATAAAGATGTGTGAAGTACGCATTACCGACGTTTTCGTTGTCGCTGTACTTACCGTCTTTGTTGACGTCGTAAGGGATGTTCCAATATGCGAGCTTGGTGCCTTCGGAAAATGTGTTGTCGATGTGACCGTATTCCAGTTTCATACGCTTGTCGCCGTCCATCAGCACCGAGGGATCGTTCGGATCGGCTTTTAGCAGCTGCGGGAAAACGTAAGGTCCGGTCGACGTTTTGATAACTTGGCTTTGGATCGAGTTGTACGGCGGTAGAATGCAACAATAGGAAAAATCGAAACCGGTGCAATGCATGCCCAGTTCGTAATTAATCGTAATGTTGTAATCGTTTTTCGGTTTGCTCGGATTGGCGGCGGGCTGCTCCGGCGGACTGTTTCGGAGCAGCGGTTCTGTAGCCGGCGCCTGATAGGGGATGACTCGCGCGAAGGTCGGGCCGGCTAACAGGCTTGCCAGTAACAACGGTATGGTAATTTTCTGCATGGGATGTTACCTCCTCATCCGATAATAATACTGCGCCAATTGCTCGATGTCTTCCTCGCTCAACTGTTGCGCAATCAGCCGCATGCGGCTGTAGACGTCGTTATGTCGCTTGCCGGACTTGTAATCGGTTAACGTAGTGACGAAATAGCCCGGCTGCTGTCCCGACAACGCCGGAATATCCTGTTTTTCACCTTGGCCGTTACTGCCATGGCAGACGAAACAGGACGGGATGATTTTCTTGCCGTTGCCTTTGCTGACCAGGACTTCGGCCTTGTCCAACCGATCGTTGCCGCGCTCGCCCTTGGCGGGCGGCAAGGTCGCGAACCAGGCCGCGAGGTCGGCCGAGTCGGCTTCGGAGAGCCCTTGGGCGATGGAATTCATTAACACGTGTTCGCGTTTCCCGTCCGCGTAATCCCGCAATTGCTTGTAGGTATAGGTCGCCAACTGCCCGGCCAGGGAAGGGTAGTCCGCCATTGGACTGATTCCTTTGTCGCCGTGGCAACCGGTGCAGGTTTGCGCCAGTTTTTGTCCTTTATTGGCGTCGCCGTTGGCGACGAATTCCAGCAAGCTCGGTGTCCAAGCGATATTAGAAGAGGGTTCGGCGGCGGCGAGGAAGGGAGCCATCGATAAAACTAAAGCTACTATACGTTTCATGTTCAGTATCCCCACGCGCTAGATTCGAAAGTATCGAGGAAGAAAAATTGCAGGATCGGAATGGCGAAACTTACAGCCATATAGATGGCGATAACCTTGTTCCACAGTTTGAAATCGTTCAGGTATTCCGGCAGCGACTGTACGGCATGCAATGGTTCGGCGTATTCGACTTCGACGGCGTATTCTTGGTCGGTCTTCGAAAATTGCGTCTTGAACAACAGATAGACGAACAGGCAGGCCGAACTTAACAGGACCAGG
>JBNLFT010000167.1:0-6257 GCA_050305675.1 Methylococcaceae bacterium | reverse complement strand
CAAACAGTAAGGCCGCCTTTGTGAAATATCCGGGCTAGAAGCAAGCGGCTTGTTAGAATGGTGACTAAGTTTTCACTCGGTCTTGGATTGATGGCGTCTTTCGTCTTTCCCGCGATCTCGGCCGGTCAACCAATGTCCGTCTCCAAGGTGCTTTTCGACTCTGCGTAGAGCGCGGCGCCGATGATACCGGCCTGGTTCAGCAGGGCGGCTGGTTTTACCGGCGCCTGTACCGTAATCTGTTGTTCGAATTTTTCGAATTTCTTGCTGGCGCCGCCGCCGAGAATGATCAGATCGGGCCAGAAAAGGGCTTCCATCATGCTCAGATATTTGTTGAAACGTTGTCCCCAGGTTTTCCAGCCCAGATCTTCGTTCTTGCGCACCGCATCCGAGGCATAATGTTCGCCTTCCTTACCGTTCGCCATGTAGACGTGGCCTAACTCGGTATTGGGCAGCAACACGCCATCGGTGAAGAAAGCCGTGCCGAGTCCGGTGCCGATGGTAATCAGCAGGACGACGCCGGAATGGTTCGCACCGACGCCGAAGCGCATTTCGGCTATTCCGGCGGCATCGGCATCGTTTAGGCAAAAGCAGGGACAGTTGGTCGATTCGGAAAACAAACGATCGATATCGGTGCCGATAAAGGAGGACGACAAATTGGCGGCCGTCCGTGCAATGCCGTGTTGGATCGAAGCCGGAAAACCGCATCCGACCGGTCCATGCCAGTCGAAATGCTCGGTCAGTTGAGCAAGCACTTGGGCGACAGCGGCCGGCGTGGCTGGTTGGGGAGTGTCGATACGGTGGCGCTCTCCGACAAATTGTCCCGTTTCCGTATCTACAATAGCTCCTTTGATACCGGAGCCACCAATATCCACACCGAGAATCTGCATGACAATTCCTTGCTAAATTAGTTAAACGTCATTTTAGAGAAAGCCTTTGTAAAAGCAACCGTTATTCCGTTAGTCTTAAATGCAAACTGTGCCGAATAGTTTTACTGAATATTGGCGTCGTCGCGACTATTCAGGGAAGAGTTGTGACCAAGGAAGTGTACGTATTGCGCAGGTTGTCAAATATCGGCTTGGTTCGAGCGGATGTGGTTATCCTAAGCGAGTCGATTTAGGGCAGGCTGGAGCCGCTTTTTCGTCCAATAGTCAATAAAAATCGAACGTACTCTTGGTGGTCGTATGCAGTTTACAAAAGTCAACGCGGTAACTCTGCTGCTTATACTGTGGGTTCCACGGGTACCGGTAGTATTCGCGGCAGAGAGCGACAAGCCGCTTATCATGCAGGCCAAAGTTTACCGGCAGTCGATCAATGTCGCCGACTACTGGGTCAGTGAAAAGCTCGACGGGGTTAGAGCCAGATGGAACGGCGATCAACTCGTTTCCAAGAACGGTAATGTGTTTCGGGCACCTAAATGGTTCACTGAAGGATTTCCGGAGCAGCCTTTGGATGGTGAGCTTTGGTCGGGACGAGGGGAATATCAACAGCTCGTCTCTATTGTCAGCCGTAATGCGGCGCATGAAGGCTGGCGAAAAGTAAAATTAATGGTCTTTGATCTGCCGGGGAATCCGCATCCTTTTTCGGAACGCGTAGTAGCCATGCGACGGATAGCCGAACAACGGCATTCTCCTTATCTGGGAGTGATCGAACAGTTTCGCGTTACCTCTCACGTCGAGCTGATGCGGACGATGGACGAGATCGCGGCCGAAGGCGGCGAGGGATTGATGCTGCATCATAAAGACTCTCTTTATCATACCGGCCGTAGCGATTGGTTACTGAAGTTAAAACCGTATCAGGATGCCGAGGCTGTTGTCATCGGTTACCGTCCGGGAAAGGGAAAGTTTCTTGGAAAGATGGGGGCGCTTAAAGTCAGGACCGGCGATAATATGGTGTTCTATATCGGCAGCGGTTTTAGCCGGCAACAGCGGGAGAATCCGCCGCCGCTCGGAAGCGTGGTAACTTTTCGTTACCAAGGTACGACGGACGACGGAATTCCGCGTTTTGCGGTTTTCTTAAGAATACGTCAGGAGCCGTGAAGCCGTATGAAACGAACCAGAACTTATCAGTTGGAATTTGTTGCGTAGAGGAAGAGGCAGCCGTGATTACGTGATATTGCCGGCACAATTTGACGTCGACTTTGGCCAAGGCCGATCGAGGTTGCCTAAGCGTATCTTGCCAGTCTCGATATTTCGAAGGCGAAAGCTTATGTCGAGAATCCTAGCCCGGATATTTCATGAAGGGAATGGAATTTCTGGAAAATCGGGCGAAGAAGGTTGGACAAACATCACGAGTGCCATAGCCAGCTCTGGCTTGAGTGATTTTGTTCAAGATTCGAAGTCCGATTGTTCAGAAAACCATTCAGGCACAAACTGTACCCAATAAATATGAGTCATATCAGGCCTAAGACATTGGTTCTAAATGTTTATTTCAAATAGTAAGGCCGCCTTTGTGAAATATCCGGGCTAGAGCTTGACCGGCTTCCCGCATGTTACCGGCTCGTCATCATTCGCTGCGCGCCTGCTCGATCTCCCCGGTTCTCCCTGGTTCAGGATAGTTTGTCGCGGCTTCGTCGGCGTTAAAAAATTTCACGGATAATGCGTTTTTCCCTCTCCGATTCTTACCGGGCTTTTTTGTGACCAATCCGATTCAATTCGGACATAACCCCATTGTTTAGATTGATGTTGGGTCATTAAAGGAATATACGGTATGTTATCCAAGTAATCGAAGTTTTTTCAACGTTCCGGAATTATTGGCAGTCGCGAATAAATAGCCATGTCAAACGAGGTCGTCTTTAAGGCCAGAGGAATAACCAAGGTTTACCATGTCGGGGAAACCGATGTGCATGCCTTGCGCGGCGTCGACCTGGATTTGTTCCGTGGCGAGTTGGTGGTATTGCTCGGCGCTTCGGGGAGCGGCAAATCGACGCTGTTGAATATATTGGGCGGTCTGGATATACCCAGCGGCGGCGAAGTAATATACGGCGGCAAGGATCTGGTTAAGGCTTCGGAAAGGGAGTTGACGCAATACCGCCGCTATCACGTTGGTTTCGTTTTTCAGTTCTACAATTTGATTCCCAGCCTGACGGCCAGAGAGAATGTAGCCGTAGTGACGGAAATCGCCAAAGATCCGATGACGCCCGAGCGTGCATTGCAGATCGTGCAATTGGGTGACCGGATGGATCATTTCCCGGCCCAATTATCCGGCGGCGAACAGCAGCGGGTGGCAATAGCCCGCGCCATCGCCAAACGGCCCGGCGTGTTGCTGTGCGACGAACCCACCGGTGCGTTGGATTCCGTGACCGGCATCGTGGTGTTACAGGCGCTGGCCGACGTCAACCGTGAGTTGGGCACGACCACCGCCGTGATCACCCATAATGCCGCGATCGGTGCGATGGCCGACCGCGTAATCCATTTTAGCGACGGCCATATCGTCGGTATCGATCGCAACACCGTTAAAGTTCAGCCACAGGAGCTCAGCTGGTGACGGCCTTGACCCGAAAATTGTTCCGCGATTTGTGGAACATGCGCGGCCAGGCTTTGGCGATCGTCGTGGTGATCGCCAGCGGCGTGGCGACATTCGTGATGTCGGTGTCGACCCTGGACGCCTTGCAACGCTCACGGGCTCGAGTTTACGCGGACTATCGCTTCGCCGACGTCTTTGCCGGCCTTAAGCGCGCGCCGGAGCATGTAATGCAGCGCATCGAGGCTATTCCCGGCGTGCGCAACGTGGAAAGCCGGGTTGTGGCCCAGGCACGTATGGAAGTCGAAGGTTTTTCCGATCCGGTGGTGGGGCGTTTGGTGTCGATTCCCGAGTTGTCCGCGCCGAAGCTGAATGCCCTATACTTGCGCAAGGGGCGCCGGCCCGCTCCTTATCAGACCGAAGTGTTGTTATCCGAGCCGTTTGCCAATGCCCATCACTTGGAGCCGGGTGCGACGATCGACGCCATTATCAAGGGTAGGCGGCAAAAGCTGACGGTCAGCGGTGTAGCCTTGTCGCCGGAATATATCTATAGCCTGGGGCCTGGCGCGATGTTTCCGGATAACCAGCGCTACGGCATACTCTGGATGAACCGCGATGCGTTGGCCACGGCCTACGATATGGACGGCGCGTTCAACGACGTGGTGCTGACCTTGATGGATGGCGTCAATCCGGCCGACGTGATCGATCGATTGGACAAAACGCTGGCGCGTTACGGCGGTGTAGGGGCTTATCAGCGTAAGGACCAGCAATCCCATCATTTCTTGAGCCAGGAATTCAAAGGCCTGGAAACGATGGCGAAATTGTTTCCGGTCGTGTTTCTCGGCGTAGCGGCGTTCTTGCTGAATGTCGTCGTAACGCGCCTGGTCAATACCGAACGAGAGCAAATCGCAATACTTAAAGCGTTCGGTTACAGTAATTTCGGCGTCGGCTGGCATTATCTACAATTGGTGTTATTGATTACGTCGCTAGGCGTCGGAGCCGGCTTGCTGTTGGGCCGTCGTCTCGGCCAAGGGCTGGGAAACATGTACATGACGTTTTTTCATTTTCCCTATCTGGATTATCGGCTCTCCGTTTCGACCGTGGCGATCGCATTCGCGATCAGTTTCGCGTCGGCCGTGATCGGTACGCTGCACGCCGTTTATCGCGCCGCTAAGTTACCGCCGGCCGAAGCCATGCGCCCCGAGCCGCCCATTCGCTATCGGCAAAGTTTTGTTGAAAAGGTGGGGGTTAAACGCTATCTATCGCAGCCGGCCAGGATGATCGTGCGTCATATCGGCCGTAAGCCGGTCAAGACGCTTTTTACGGTTTTCGGCATCGCCATGGCCGGTGCCATCATGATGCTGGGCAGCTTTCAGGAGGACGCCATCGATTACATGCTGCATCTGCAATATCGAATATCGCAGCGCGAGGATTTGACGGTGACGTTTACCGAGCCGACCTCGCGGAAGGCGATGTACGATATAGCCGGATTGCAAGGCGTTCAATATTGCGAACCGTTTCGCTCGACGCCGATTCGGCTCCGATTTAAGCATCGGCAACGGCGCACATTCATACAAGCCCTTGAGAGCCACACCGAACTGCATCGGGTCATGGACCGCCGGCAACAACCCTTCGTCGTGCCCGCGGAGGGGATCGTCGTAAACGAATATTTGGCGCAACTGCTTAAAATCAAAATCGGCGACCGGGTTGGCGTCGAGGTATTGTCCGGCCACAGGCCGACGCTGGAACTGCCGGTCGTAGCGATGGTCGGCGATTTGTTGGGTATTCCGACCTATATGAATTTGGATCATCTCAATCGACTATTGGACGAAGGCGAAGCCATCGACGGTGTGTTCTTGGCGGTCGATGAAAAATACCGCGACAGCGTTTATCGGGAGCTGCAGGATATGCCGAGAGTATCCGGCATTACCCTGACCGATGCCGCGGTGCAAAGCGCCCGCGATACGATGGGGGAAACCATCCTGATTTTTACCTTTATCAATACCCTGTTGGCATCGGGCATCGCCTTCGGGGTTATCTACAACAGCGCCCGCATCGCTTATGCGGAACGCGCCCGGGAGTTGGCCAGTCTCAGGGTTTTGGGGTTCAGCCATCCGGAAGTGGCCTTCATTTTGCTGGGCGAATTGGCGCTGTTGACCGTTACTGCAATACCGATTGGAGCGATGTTGGGGAAGCAGCTATGCAGACTGCTGGCTTACAAAATGGATTCCGATCTGTACCGCATTCCGTTGGTCTTGGAGTCCACGTCTTATGCCTTTTCCGCAACGGTGGTGCTGGTATCGGCTATCGTTAGCGGGTGGATCATATGGCAACGCCTGAAAGGGCTTGATTTGGTCGCAGTGCTTAAAACCAGAGAATGACAATGAATGTACCTCGTTTAATGGGGAGTAGAGCTTTTTTAATCGTCGTGTCGGCGACGCTGATCGCCGGTGCGGTGATTTACGGCTTTATGCCTAGCGCCGTTGCGGTCGATGTCGAAGTGGTCAAACGCGGACCGTTTAGGGTGATGTTGGAAGAAGAGGGTAAAACCCGTTTAAAAGACCGTTTCGAAATCTCGGCGCCGGTGGCCGGTACGCTTTGTCGCCTAAATTGGGATGTCGGAGATTCGGTCAAAGCCGGGCAAAGCCTTTGTGAAATCGCCCCGTTGAAATCGGTGTTGTTGGACCCGCGCAGCCTAGCCGATGCAAAGGACCGGGTGGCCGCCGCCGACGCTGCGTTGCGTACCGCGCGGGCAAACGTTATGGCCGATGAGGCCGAGGCGGAATTTGCCGAAGCCG
>JBNLFT010000166.1:0-6278 GCA_050305675.1 Methylococcaceae bacterium | reverse complement strand
GAATTGTGGATAATAACCGTCGCAAGTGGTTGATAGTCACCACCGTCTGGATTTTGCCCGCGCCGTATTCCCGCGACCAGGCAAGCTTCCATTGTGGACCGGCAATGCCGACCAGCCCTTTGCCGCGCCGCCTCTGGCCTTGACGGCAGTTCAGTTCCGCGCCCCCCTCGAGCTGACACTTTGCTTAATCTGGCATCGTGTTTGCTGATTACGTTTCGAAACCCCGGCACTCGTAGAACCGGGAAATCGAACATTGGAAAGAGGAGTCAGCATCATGAATACGAGCCACTTAAAACAGACCACTATCGCCGTTGCAATAGCGCTGGGCGGTTCCGCCCTGATGGCGCAGAGCGTCTTAGCCGCGACCGCGAGCAAGCCGGAAACCTCGACGACGAAGGCAAAACAAAACGCACACGCGACCAAGCAACAATTATTGCTCGACCAACGGCAAAAAGTAGAGCGCGAAGCGAAAGACGTTATCGACGGCACGCGTCAGGCGCTGTCGGCTTTGCGGAAAAAAGACAATGCCAAAGCAACGACATTACTGGAGCAAGTATCCGGAAAACTCGACATCCTGTTGGCCAAACATCCCGACTTGCAGTTGATCCCGGCGGACGTGGAAGCGCAGGTCTACGATCTGGACAGCAGTCCCGAACAGGTATCGGAAATGGTCGATACCGCCGACGATTTGCTGGACGACAACAAGGTACAGGACGCGCGCCATATTCTTTCGGCGTTGATCAGCGAAATCCGTATCAGCACCACCAGCATCCCGTTGGGGGTATTCCCCGACGCGATTAAAGAAGCGGCTGCGCTTAGCGGCAACGGCAAGACCGATGCCGCCGCCGAGGCCTTGTCGGACGTATTGAACATGCTGGTAACAACCACCGATGTCTTTCCGCTGCCGGTACTTCGGGCCGAGGACCTGGTGACCCAGGCCTCGGAACTGGAACACAAAGGCGATTTGAGCAAGGCGGAAAGCAGAAAGGCCGTATTGAAATCGGCCGACGCCGCCAAACAGCAATTGAAACTGGCCGAGGTTTTGGGTTACGGCGACAAGAAGGATTACCAACAGCTGTACGCCTCGATCGACGAGATAAAAGACGTCATTCATTCCGAAAAGTCGGACACGTTCTGGAAAAAGACGAGGCAATCGCTTTTCGACTTTAAACAGAAAATCATGCATGCGAAAAAATAGCATGCATGGGGTGGCTATCCGCGCCATCGCCCACCGTTTTTCCGGATTGGTTTTCCGCTGCGCCACCTGAAGCAAGCGCCAACAGAATTCCTCCAAGACCGGCCAAACGGAACAGCTCCGAGCGCTTGCGGCGATCGCGCCGGATAGGATGGTCATCACCGGCAACCATCATGGGCGTCCCGCCGCCATATCCGATGGTGTAGGACGCAGAAGGAAACCCAGCGGGCAAACCGGGAGCTATCGATGCGCCGGCCACTCGAAGCCGCACATCAAATCCAAACCGTTCGAGGCAAGATCATGAACAAAACATTGGTAACGATCGCGGGACTCGCCCTAGTCGCCGTCATCGGCTGGCAGACTTATATGATCTACAACCTGAAGCATCAGGTTCAACAATTGACCGAGCCGTTGGCAACGGGCGGCGGCGAGCCATTTTTTACTCCAGGGCCGAACGAGGACGTCTTCGGTGACGACGGCTGGGAACCCTACCGGGAATTCCAGCACATGCAACAGGAGTTCGATCGAGTGTTCGGCAACGCCTTTTCACGGTTTCATCTGAACCGCGGCCCGTCGCGGATCACCAAAATGCCGGCGTTGGACTTGCAGGAAGACGCGGATAGATATATCGTCAAGATGGACCTGCCCGGTGCCGACATGTCGTCTTTAGCGGTCGATTTGAACGACCGGCAACTATCGATCACCGTGAAAACCGAGCAGCAGGACGCACAGCGGCCGGGATCGGACCGGCGCAGCTTCCGGCGCCGAGAACGTTTCTTCGGAACCTTCCATCGTTCCGTCACGTTACCGGGGCCGGTCGACGCGTCGGCGATGAAGTCCGATTATAAAAACGGCGTGTTGACGGTTGTTGTCCCCAAAGGATAAAACGACAACAACTCGTTACCGCATCCGATCGGCCGGCATGGTTCAATTACCGGGAGCGAGGCTTATGAAAAACAAACATCGGCAATTTCCGCCGCAGGTGAGCGACGAAAAAATACGCTCACTCAACACGGAGCAACTTCTGGACTATCTGCAAAGCGGAAAAAACGGTCTTTCGGAGCAGGCTGCAGAAGACAGGCTGGCGTTTTACGGACCCAATACCATTCGGGAACGACGCACCCATCCGCTGTTGAAATTCCTGTCCTATTTTTGGGGACCGATCGCCTGGATGATCGAAGCGGCGGCCGTGTTGTCGGCATTCGTACGCGACTACGAAGACCTCGACATCATTCTGGTACTGCTGGTGTTCAATGCCGTCGTCGGCTTCTGGCAGGAGTACCAGGCCGGCAATGCGATAGAACAATTAAAAAAACAACTGGCGCTGCAGGCGAAGGCGCTGCGCGACGGCGAATGGCACGAGATTCCGGCCGGGCGACTGGTTCCCGGCGATATCGTGCGCCTGCGCCTGGGCGATATCGTGCCGGCGGATATCGCGCTGCTGTCCGGCGACTACTTAAGCATCGACCAATCGGCACTGACCGGCGAGTCGCTGCCGGTCGACAAAGGCGTGGGCGATCTGGCCTATTCCGGTTCGATCGCTAAGCAGGGTGAAATGACGGGTGTCGTCGTCGCCACCGGGGCTCATAGTTTCTTCGGCAAGACAGCCAAACTGGTCGGCTCGGTGAAGACGGTATCGCACTTTCAGAAAGCGGTGCTGACCATCGGCGATTATCTGATCTTCATGAGCATGGCGTTGGTCGCGCTACTGGTACTGGTCGGCCTGGAACGCCATCTGCCGTTCATGGAGCTGGTGCAATTCGCATTGATTCTGACCGTGGCATCGATCCCGGTGGCCATGCCGGCGGTGCTGTCGGTGACGATGGCGGTCGGAGCGATGACGCTGGCCAAGCTGAAAGCCATCGTATCACGATTGGAATCGATCGAGGAGCTGGCGGGCATGGACATACTTTGCTCCGACAAGACCGGCACGCTGACCCAGAACAAATTGACTCTGGGCGATTCGGCCGTTTTCAACGGAGCCGACGAGAACATGCTGATCCTAAGCGCGGCATTGGCGTCCGAGCCGGAAACCCCCGATGCGATCGACGGCGCCATCTTTAACAAACTCGGCGACAAGCATGTGCTGAAGGCCTTTCGGCAAACCGATTTCGTGCCTTTCGATCCGGTCAGCAAACGCACCGAAGCCGAGATCGAAAGCGGCGACAGCAAGCGTTTTCGCGTCAGCAAAGGCGCGCCGCAAGTGTTGCTGGATTTATGCCAGCCCAGCCCGCAGCAGCGGCACCAAGCCGAAGAGGTGGTCGACAGTCTCGCGCGCAAAGGGTATCGAGCACTCGGCGTGGCCCGTACCGAACTCGACGGGCGCTGGCGTTTTCTTGGAATCCTGTCGCTGTTCGACCCGCCCCGGGAAGATGCCCGCGAGACTATCGCCACCGCCCGGAAACAAGGCATCGCAATCAAAATGGTAACCGGCGACAACCTCGCCATCGCCAAACAAATTGCCGGCCAGCTCGGCTTGGGTCAAAACATCGTTGCCGCCGAACAGATCAGCAGCAGTAAAGACCAGGAAGACGCCGCGGCGGTCGCCCGCTGCGCCGAACACGCGGACGGTTTCGCCCAAGTGTTTCCGGAACACAAGTTCCGACTGGTCAAAAGCCTGCAAGCCGATCACCATTTCGTCGGCATGACCGGCGACGGCGTCAACGACGCCCCGGCCTTGAAACAAGCCGATGTCGGCATCGCCGTCTCCGGCGCGACCGACGCCGCCCGGGCCGCGGCCGACCTGGTCCTGACCGCGCCGGGACTGAGCGTCATCACCCATGCGATCGAGGAAGCCAGGCGGATTTTCGAACGCATGAATGCCTATGCCATTTACCGTATCACCGAAACCATCCGCATCATGCTGTTCATGGTGTCCGCGATCCTGGTGTATAACGTCTACCCGATCACCGCGGTGATGATCATTTTGCTGGCTTTGCTGAACGACCTGCCGATCCTGAGCATCGCCAAGGACAACACCCGCCTCCCATCGATGCCGGTACGCTGGGACATGCGCAGGGTGTTGACGGTGGCGACGGTATTGGGCACGGTAGGCGTTATCGAAACGTTCCTGTTAATGATCGTCGCCAGAAATCACTTTCACGTCGAAATGGCGCAGCTGCAAACGATCATCTTTCTGAAACTGGCGGTGGCCGGGCACTTGACGCTATTCGTCGCCCGCAGCCGGCATTTTTTTCTGGCCCACCCTTACCCTGCGCCACTATTGCTGTTTACGATCGTCGCCACCCAACTGGCCGCGGTGCTGATCGCCCGTTACGGCTGGCATGTGACGCCGATTTCCTGGCAGTACATCGGAATGATCTGGGCGTATTGCCTGGTTTGGGTGTTCATCGAGGATGGCTTGAAACTGACCGTGTACCGGCGCCTCGAACACAGTTCGCCGCGCCATAGGTCGTTTCTGTTCGGACTCAGGCGTTCGCTGCATTTTCACAACAAAAACCATTTCCGGAGTTAGACTGGTGTTGGCACAAATAGAACGCCCCGCTCCTCACTCAGAACGTCGCAAACTGGGAGGCATCCCATGAACCAAGACAGCCAACTCAATCATTCCGTCTGCCGTCCCCAATTGATGGACATCGACGGTTTCGAATCGCTGGTCGAACTGGCCCTCAACATGCGCTGCGCATGGAATCACGCGGCCGATAAGATTTGGCGCCGGCTCGATCCGGAACAATGGGAAATCACGCATAATCCCTGGGGCATTTTACAGACGGTGTCCCGTAACCGGATCGAGGAAGTCACCGCCGATCAGGAATTCCGGCAGACTATCGCCGAACTGTTACGTTGCAAGCAGCAATTTAAGGAGGCGCCCGGTTGGTTCCAGCAACACCATGCGGATTCGCCGCTAAACTGTGTCGCTTATTTCAGCATGGAGTTCATGCTCGGCGAAGCGCTGCCGATTTATTCCGGCGGCCTGGGCAACGTGGCCGGAGACCAATTGAAGGCCGCCAGCGATCTCGGCATTCCGGTGGTCGGCGTCGGCCTGCTTTACCAACAAGGATATTTTCGCCAGCTGATCAGCCAGGACGGATCGCAACAAGCGTTCTATCCCTATAACGACCCCGGCCAGTTGCCGATCACGCCGGTGCGCGAAGCCGACGGCGAATGGCTGCGCCTGAAAATCGTCCTCCCGGGTTACAACGTCTGGCTGCGGACCTGGCAGGTTCAGGTTGGACGGACCGTGCTTTACTTGCTGGACAGCAACGATGCGGCGAACTTTCCGGTTCACCAGGGTATCACCAGCGAACTTTACGGCGGCGGGCCGGAGCTGCGGCTGCAGCAGGAAATGATATTGGGGATCGGCGGCTGGCGCCTGCTGACCGAACTCGGCCTCGAACCGCAAGTCTGCCACCTGAACGAAGGACACGCGGCATTGGCGGTGCTCGAACGGGCCCGGCTTTTCATGGAACGGAGCGGACTGTCCTTCGAAGAGGCATTGGCAGTCACCCGAGCCGGCAACCTGTTCACTACCCATACCGCGGTCAAAGCGGGATTCGACTTGTTCCCACCCGCCTTAGTCGAACAATATTTGGGCCATTATGCCGAAAAAAGGCTGGGCATATCCGTGGAACGCCTGCTAGCTCTGGGTCGCCGCGACGCCGACGACGCCACGGAAAGCTTCAACATGGCGTATCTGGCGATCCGCGGCAGCGGCGCGGTGAACGGCGTCAGCCAATTGCACGGCAAAGTCAGCCGCAGCATCTTTCAGCCGCTGTTCCCGCGTTGGCCGAAGGCCGACATACCGGTCGGCCACGTCACCAACGGCGTGCACATGCCCAGTTGGGACTCGCCGATGGCCGACAAAATATGGACCGAAACCTGCGGTCAGGACCGTTGGTCTGGAACCGCGGAAACCCTGACCGAGGACATTTTTCGTATCCCCGATGGGCGCTTATGGGAGTTCCGCTCCGCGGCCCGAAAATCGCTGGTGGACTACGCGCGCAAACGTCTGGCCCGACATCTGGCGGCCGGCGGCGCGCCACCGGAAGAGGTCGAGGAAGTCAATAATTTTTTAGATCCCAATTTCCTAACCTTGGGCTTTGCCCGCCGCTTCGCGACCTAC
>JBNLFT010000165.1:0-6280 GCA_050305675.1 Methylococcaceae bacterium | reverse complement strand
GCCTATGCAAGGCTAGTATTCGATAAGAAACGTTTCGCGCTGGTATCTCGGCTCGAATCGACGATGACGGTCAAACGAGGAGAATCTCTTCGGGTCGCGGTCGACGTCAATGCAATGCATTTTTTCGATCCCGAAACCGGGGCCAATCTGTTACAACAAACTCCCGTCGCCGAAATTGCAAACCGATAAGTCCTAGTATGGTCGGGCATCATTAAGAATAGATCGCTCGGCTGTAAGCAAGCGCAAATTAAGGGCATCACTCCCATAACCCTTTCCCTTTCCGGTGGAATCCAATTCGAATTTGTGCTCTTATTGCATATAGGATCGACCGATATTCATTTGCGGAGCAATGCCAAGGCCGAAAGATCCATGTTTTCGGAAGCGATTTTCGGTTCCTGTGTGTAGAAGTACTGAGAAATAGCTATACTATTAGATCATCGCAGAATGAATCCGCCGTCCGGAAAGAGACGTGGCTTTTTCGATCAGATTCGCTTACTGCCCGTTTATCGTCAAGATGATGCCAGAAAAATACAAAAATAATCCAAGCGCTGACCATGACGTTCGCTAACATGTCCGACGTCAGTCGAACCAATCAAACCATTTTTTTGTTCGACTTCCCAAGCTTAAAATTTCTTTACGTAAATAACTACGGCTGCAAAAAACTCGGTTACCGCTCCGAAGAACTGCTTGACATGCAGTTGACCGACATAACGGTCGACCCCGACCTTGCGCCGAAAATCGCCTCGCTTGCAGCGACCCGCACGCTAAACCTGGTGGAAAGCAGCTTTCAACGCAAAAACGGAGTCGTTTTTGAGATGCAACTGGAAATCCACGTCCTGGAATCGCAAGACGGAAGTTTGGGGCTGGCTATTGCCCGGGATAAAGCGGACCTCGAACACCGGGAATCGACAAATCCCCCGCTGCTGGATATTCTGGAAAAATCGGCCGATTTTATCGGCAGCGCCGATATCGAGGGCAACCTGACCTACCTGAATCTCGCTGCCAAACGCATGATCGGCTTGCCGGACGACGCCGATTTGACCGGAGTTGCTTTCATGGACCTGTTTCCGGAATGGGCACGTCATCAGCTCAGCGAAACGGCGTTTGTAAAGTTGCACGCCGATAATACATGGCGCGGGGAAACGGCGTTACTGCATCGGGACGGTCACGAGATTCCGGTTTCGCAAACGCTGGTACTGCACCGCGACTTAAAAGGGCAACCGCTATTTACCTCCACCATCATATCGGATTTGACCGAACGGCGGGAGAAGGAGGAGCAACTCGAATTACTCGATTACGTCTTCAACCATGTCAACGAAGCAATATTCTTAGTCGACGAAAGCGGCCGTTTCGTTCATGTCAATGAAAAGGCCTGCCAGAGCCTGGGCTATACCCACGAAGAATTGCTGTCCATGCAAATCTTCGACATCGACCCCGACTTCAACCCGTCGGACTGGGAACAACAAAAAGTCGATCCGGCACAAAACCGCTGGCATGCGACACTGGAAACCCGCCATCGTACCAAGCGGGGTCAAACCCTGCCGGTAGAAGTCAATGCCAGCTTTATCAGTTTTCAGGGCCGCAACTACAGTTTGGCTATCGTTCGCGACGTTTCCGAGCGTAAAGCCGCCCAGGAACAATTGAGTTTGTTAAGCTACGCACTCAACCACGTTCAAGAAGCAACTTGGTTGATCAACGAACACGGAAAATTCCTATACTGCAACGCGGAAGCCTGTCGTGCGTTGGGTTATACGCAGGACGTATTGCTTACTTTATCGGTCCCCGATATCGAACCGGACTGCCAGTGGGGAACCTGGCCGCAACGATGGCGCACCGTAAAAGAAAAAGGCTCGCTGATCATCGAAAGTCATCATAAGACCCGCGGCGGCAAGGTCTTTCCGGTCGAGATCAACGCCAATTATTTTGAATTTCGCGGCCAGAGTTTCATTCTTGCGTTAGCGCACGATATTTCCGAGCGCAAACACAGCCAACAGGCATTGCAACAGAGTCAACAGCTGTTAAACGAAGCCCAACGCATCGCCCATATCGGCAGTTGGGAAGTCGATTTCGTGACCGGCGAATTAACTTGGACCGACGAAACGTTTCGCATCTGGGAAATCGACCCGTCTCAGTTCGGAGCCACCGTCGAAGCGTTTCTGAAAACGGTGCACCCGGAAGATCGCGACGACGTTGAAAACGCGTACAACGCTTCGGTTGCCGAAAAATTGCCCTATTACATCGAGCACCGATTGCTGTTTCCTGACGGGCGAGTGAAATACGTCGCCGAGCGAGGCGAACCGAAGTGCGACGAAAACGGGGAAGTCAACCGCTTTGTCGGCACCGCAACAGATATTACCGAGCGCCATTACGTTGAAGAAACCCTGCAATTCGTAGCGCAAAGGGGGTGGAAAACTCGCGATGAGTCGTTTTTGGTGGCTTTGAGTCAATATCTGGCGCGCCTGTTTAAAGTCGATTACGTCGTCATCGACAAAATCGGTTCGTCTGCCGCCGAAGCCGAAACAATTGTGCTGTACGGAGATGGAAAGATTTTGCCGAACATGCATTATTCCCTTCGCGGCACCCCTTGTGCCGATGTGATGCATGGCAATCTATGCTGTTATCCCGAAAATGTGCAGGCATTGTTTCCCGACGATAGGCTGTTGGTCGAAATGCAGGCCGAGAGTTATGCCGGCCTGCCGCTGTGGGATACCTCCGGCAAGGTCATCGGTTTAATTGCGGTAATCGATAGCAAGCCCTTACCGGAAATGGATTTTGTTTCGTCGATATTGCGCTTGGTCGCTACCAGCTGCGCCGCCGAGTTGGAACGTCAACAAGCCGAGCAGACTCTGCTGAGTTCCCGCCATTTTCTAAATCAGATCATCAACACCCTTGCCGATCCGGTGTTCGTTAAGGACCGTGAGCATCGTTGGGTTTTGCTAAACCAGGCATTTTGCGACTTTATCGGACAACCGCTGGACTGTCTGCTGGGCAAATCCGATTACGATTTTTTCCCCGAGACGGAAGCCGACGTCTTCTGGGCAAACGACGAAGAAGTTTTCTCCACCGGACTGGAGAACGCCAGCGAGGAACAATTTACCGACTCGAAAGGCATGTGCCGGACGATAATCACTAAAAAAACCCGCTACGAGGATCACAGCGGCGAACTTTTTTTAGTCGGCCTGATTACCGATATCACCGAACGAAAAAAAATGGAGCAGGAGATTGCGGCAAGGGAACAGGAATTTCGGATTTTGGTGGAAACGGCACCCTCCCCTATTTTTCGATATGACACAAACTGCCGACGGATATACTTGAATCCCGCGGTCGAGAAAATGACGGAGAAAGCGGCGGAAGAGTTGTTAGGCCATGTCCCGTCCGACGCTTCGATACTTAGCCGCGAGGAAGGCGAAAGACTGGAGCGCACACTACGCCAAGTCATAGCTACCGGCGAAGCGACGGAGGGTGAACTGGAATGCGTTTTCGCCAATGGCGAAACTCACTATTTTCACAACCGCTACGCGCCCGAATTGAACGCCGACAACCAAGTCGTCAGCGTGATTCTGATATCGCACGACATTACCAAGAGGAAACTGGCCGAACAGTTATTGCAGCAACGGGAACAGGAATTTCGCACCCTGGCGGAAAATATTCCCGATAGCCTAATCCGGTTCGACAAACTGGCCCGCATCAGTTACCTGAACCGCTCGGTAACACGCAGTCTCGGCACCGAATTGTCGTCGGTCTTCGGCAAGACGTTGAACGAAGCGCATCCCGAATCCCGCTTGGCGCTGGAGGCGGACCAGATAATTCGACAGGTAATCGCATCGGGCGAACCTGTGGAGCAGGAAATCGAAATCGAACTGGCCGACGGCGATATGCATATCCAGCATGTCCGCTATGTCGCCGAGCGAAATAACGACGGCTATATTATCGGCGCATTGGCGATCGGCCGGGACGTTACCGAGCGCAAGCGCATGGAAGCGGCCGTCCGGCAACGCGAACAGGAATTTCGGGCATTGGTCGATAATTTACCAACCGTCGTCATCCGCTACGATCGTAATCTGAGCTACGTATACGGCAATACCAATTATTTGCAGCTCATCGGCTGCAGCGATAGCGAATTACGAACTAGAACCATCGAGCAAAACTGGCTGGCAACCAATATATCCGCCGAGTCCTATAAGCGGGTTTTACGTAAGGTCCTAAACGACGGGGAAAAACTAGAATTATCGTTGGAATGGAAGGACCGGAACGGCAATTGGGTCAGCTATGCGGTCCGCATCGTGCCGGAATACACTCTGGACGGCAGAATTCAAACGGTCCTGGTACTGGGATTCGATTTCAGCGACCGCTATCGGCAACAAGTCATCGAAAGCAAACGGCAACGGGTGTACGAGGAAATGGCGCGAAATGGCAGCCTGGATGTCATTTTACGGCTGATCGCACTTTACGTGGAGTCGGTAAAGGAAGCCGGTTATTGCGCGATTCTGCTGTTTGGCGAGCACGGCAACGAACTGCAATTGACCGTCGCCCCTTCGTTTCCTTCCTCGTATTGGCTTAAAAACCAAAATTTCAGCTTAACCGACAAAACCGGCCTTTGCCACGGTTGGGCCACATCGGCGCAAAACAAGGAAAGGGTGATCATAAAAAATCTTCGGGAACAGCCGTGCATCGATCTTTGCGGCCAGTTTATCCGGGAAATCGGCGCCCACGCCTGTTGGTCGGAGCCGATCATTTCCTCTTCCGGCCAACTGTTGGGCGTCGTTACGCTCTACCTGCAGCAACCATCGGAACCGACCGACCTCGATCTGGCCCACCTGCTAAAAGCCGCACGGTTGAGCGCAATCGCCGTCGAGCGGCAACGGATCGAACGTCAAATGATTCACCAGGCCAGTTACGACGCCTTGACCGAACTACCGAACCGCTGCATGTTTTACAACCGGCTGCGCGAGGAAATCAAGAAGGCCGAGCGCGACGACCATTCCGTAGCCGTGCTATTCATCGATTTAGACCGCTTCAAGGACGTTAACGATACCTTAGGGCATGCCCTGGGCGACTCGTTGTTAAACAACGCGGCGCGCCGAATAAGCGATTGCGTGCGCCAATCGGACTTGGTGGCCAGACTGGGCGGAGACGAATTTGTCGTGATATTACCGTGCATCAATACGCTTACTCCGTCCGAACGGATCGTTGGAAGCATTATCGACGCCATGGCCGAACCGTTTATCCTCAACGAGTACCGCGTGTATGTCTCGGCCAGCGTCGGGATTTCCATCTATCCGCAAGATGCGGTCGACGTCGAAACCCTGGTCAGTTGCGCGGATCAGGCGATGTATGCGGCAAAAGAATCGGGGCGAAATAATTTCTGCTTTTTCACCCGCGGTATGCAGGAACGCGCGCAGCAACGCCTGTATTTAATCAATGCATTACGAGAAGCTCTAAAGAAAGAGCAACTGCACGTTTATTACCAGCCCGTTTTCGAAGCGGCCAGCGGCAAAGCGGTAAAGGCGGAAGCCCTGTTGCGCTGGCATCATCCGGTACTGGGTTCGGTGTCGCCGGCCGAATTCATTCCCTTGGCCGAAGAAACGGATCTCATCCAGGACATCGGCGGTTGGGTATTTCGGCAAGCAGCCGACATGGCCAAACGCTGGAATCGGTTGGATAACGACAACGAACCCCGCAAAATCAGCGTCAACATGTCGCCGAGACAACTCATTAAAGGCGACGGCGACCGTCTTGCGATCGAATACTTACAAACCATCGACCTAAGCTCGAACCATCTCGTGATCGAAATTACCGAGGGTTTGTTGCTGGATAATTCTCCTAACATTACCAAACGGCTCGATCGACTTAGAGCGGCCGGCGTCGAGTTGGCCTTGGATGATTTCGGAACCGGCTATTCGGCAATGTCTTATTTAAAGAAATTCAATATCAATTACCTAAAAATCGACCGCTCGTTCGTGCGGGAATTGGCAACCAACCTCGACGATCAAGCCATCATCGAAGCGATCATCGTAATGGCGCATCGTTTAAGTATGAAGGTTATTGCCGAAGGGATCGAAACCGAAGATCAATGCGCGCTACTGACCACGTTGGGCTGCGAGTATATACAAGGTTATTTGTACGCTAAACCGATGCCGGCCGACGTCTTTCTTTCTTTCGTGACAAACGCCAAAACCTCCCGGTTACCCTGCATGGCAGATACCCAGGCGCCGCTTCCATATACTAATTCGTCCACCCGGACCGATTAAACCCCTGGCCTTAACTATTAGCCCGGAAA
>JBNLFT010000164.1:0-6296 GCA_050305675.1 Methylococcaceae bacterium | reverse complement strand
GTCCAAACGGCGGATGATCGCGTCGATCTCGCCGACTCGCCGCCCGACCCAGTCGCTTACCGCTTGGGCGTTGATCTGCTCGGCCGCTTGATGCCGATTGTCGGAAATGATTTTTAAGCAGTGAATCAGTTCGTTGCTGGTGAATTTAACCGCCATTTCGTAGAAAGCCGCGCCTTCCATGTCAAACAGACAATCGCCGCGATACTCGAAGCAAGGCTCTGCCAGCGTACATAAGGGCATGCTCGGACAAGGAAACCGGCCGATCAATTGGGGATAATAGGTTTTCGCGCCGTCGTCGGAAGCGAATACCTTATCGGCCAATAGCAAAGAGCCGACGGCGATGTCCCTGTGGCCGGCGATCCCGAAATTGAGCATTAGCGGATGTCTTGGCCGAAACATTGCCATCGCGTAAGCGACCGCACCGGCCATCGCCACCTTGCCGACACCGCTGACGACCAAGATCGCGCTTTCGCCCCGATAGATATCGAACGGCTCGGATTGCTGCAATTTTTTCAGGTCGTAGTGTTTGATCAGCGGCTTCGCTTCGCAATTGAGCGCGGCAAACACGAACACCCCCGGCGTCGATTCCGGCTTCACGACGAAAACCGTTCGATCAGTCGTTGATAATGCCCCGCTTCCTCCCTTTTTTCGCGTTTCAACGCCCCCTGTCGGTAGATGTCGCATTTTTGCAATAAAATGCGCACCGCGGCCTCCCTGTCTTGGTTGTCGAGTATGTTTATGTCGAGGATTTTTTCCAGGGAACGGATCCTAAACCGATCCATGCCCCAATACCTCTTCGATAATTGGTCGGCGTGACCGCCGTATTTGACGATTTGCGGTTGTTCGACGAACAACACCGGAAAACGGGCGGTAATGCGCAACCACAGATCGTAATCTTCGCAGGCCGGCAGGCTTTCGTCGAACAACCCCGCTTGTTCGAACACGGTGCGATGCAGGACGATCGATGAAGGAGACATCGCGCACAGCGGCAGGCAACTCCGGAAAATCCAACCGCCGCTCTTGCGGTGTTTGTGCATCGGGTTGACCCGCTTGCCGTTTCTGATCCAGATTTCCTCGGTGTGACACACCCGCATATCCTGCCGGCGTTGCAGCGCTTCGGCCTGCGTCCGCAACTTCCCCGACAACCACTCGTCGTCGGAATCCAGGAAGGCCACCCAGTCTCCGCCGGATTGCGCGATACCGTAATTACGCGCGGCGCTGACGCCCCGGTTAGCCTGATAACGATATTTGACTTGCGGGAAATGCCGGCGAACCATGTCCGCGCTGCCATCGGTCGAGCCGTCGTCGACCACGATGACTTCGTGCAGCGGATAGTTTTGCGCAAACACGGAAGTCAAGGCCCGCTGCAACGTCCCGACCCGGTTAAAAGTCGGTATAACGACGGAAATGCGTAACATAATTACCTTAACTATTAATTAATTGTTGAATTTTGTTGATAATTGACTTAAATTTGGAGCCGCATATAACAAACGGAGGGCTAAATGTCTGTGGCAATCAACTTAAATCAGGAAAGACGCCAGCAAGCGCAGCATCTGGTAACCGAATTACAGCAGGAAAGACATGAAGTCTGGTCGCTATACTGCCAAATCGCCGAATTGAAGCCGTTTACCGGCAATACGGATATCAAACTGATCCTGAAGCAATTCGCCGAAGTATTGGTCGATTACGTTTCGCTGGGACATTTCGGCATATACGACCGTCTACTCGCCGGGACCGAACGCCGGGAACGCGTACTGACCGACGCCAATTCGGTTTATCCGGATTTTTCCCGAACCACCGACGACGTCGTATCATTCAATGACCGTTACGATCCCACCAATAAAAAAATCGATTTCAACAATCTGGAAGCCGATCTTTCCAAATTGGGCGAAAGCTTGGCCAAACGGATGGAGATCGAAGACAAGCTCTGCAACTTGTTGCTGAACTGATTACAGCCGGAAAACGCGTAATTTCGGCTGCCTGCGCAGCCGCCAATTACGGTGCGCCCGTCATTCACCAACCGTGGTGCCCGACCCCGTCGACTGCTCGACCTCCTTAACGAAAAGTTTCTTTAGCCGCTGAAAAGCCGACCATAGCGTCTTATCCATGACCACTTGATTACCGATCGATACAATCACCCGGGTCAGCTCGGGAATCGTCGTTTTCGTCGACAGCAAATAGATCGGCTGCACATAGAGCATCGAATTATCCATCGGTAAGATAATCATCCTGCCGCGGCGCACGCTGGAACCGTGCTGATCCCACAACGTAAACTGTTCGGAAATATCCGGATCCTGGTCAATCAGCGCATCGACCTGAGCCGGCCCGTTGACTTGAATATCCTTGCGGAACTTGTAGATCGTCACCCCCGGGTCGTAGGAATTGCCGCACTTTTTGTGATCCAACGTACTGGCGATCCCCACCATGCTTAGATTATCCCGATTGATCGGGGTCATCGGGTTGATCATGACGAACTCTTCCTTGTCGCCGCAATTTCCGAAATCCATGGTTATGAAATACGGCCTGACCGTTTTTTGGTCGACAGTCGCAAACTGCCAGGTTTCCGCCTGTTCGTAAAACAAATCCGGGGTAATCTGATGGTATTTGGCGTAAACCTTCATTTGCATGTAGAACAAATCGCGCGGGTATCTCAGATGCTTGCGCAGATCCTCCGGCATTTCGTCCAAATCCTTGAAGACACCCGGATAGGCGCGGCTGTATGCCTTGATCAACGGATCGTCCGGCTCCGAGATATAGTAGTCCACCGAGCCATCGTAGGCATCGACGATTATCTTCACCGAATTGCGGATGTAGTTAAATTTGTGGCTGCCGTCAAGGAAATCGTCGGCCGCCGGTTGGGAGACCGGATATTTATCCGACGTCGTATAGGCATCCTGAATCCAATATAAGCGATCTTCGTTGATCACCAGATACGGATCCTTGTCCAAATGCAAATACGGCGTCAACGCATTGATCCGTTCGATGATATTGCGTCGAACCATCAACTTGCTACGAGTCGAGATATTGGTCGAAAAGAAGATTTTTTCGTCTTTGAAATAAAACGCGAACAGAATCTTCCTGAAATACCCCGGAATCGGCACGCCACCGCTGCCGGCATAATGGGCATCGGCCTCGGAGGTGGACAAACCGGCGACAGTCAGCTTATTCGGCACGATGGCATATTGATATTGCTCCTGGCCGTAATAGATGTCCGGATATTTGACCTTGAAGCCGACATCGGAACTCATGTTCAAATCGCGCAAATACCACATGATCGGCTTATCGGCATCCTGCGCGGCCGGCGTAACCACCGCGCCGTAACCGTGGGTGTAACGCAGATGGGTATTTTCCCAATTTTGCGCTTCGGCGGGCAGCTTCTTGATATTCATTTCCCGCGCCGCCAGATTGACTTGCTGCAAGTGCTCGTTCAAAAAATAACGGTCTTCGTCGACGGCGGGGAATCGATAATAAGGGCGAATTCCCTGCAATTGCATATAGACGTCGGTCAGAAACTCGCGGTCCCAAACCGGAATGTTTTCGAAATGTTTCTGGGTCGACCATTTTTCGATATCCTTGGTTGCATCCAACTTCACCTGATAATCGATGGTTTTGATGTTGTTCAGGTCGTAGGCGTCCAGCGTCGCATCGATATTGTGCTGCATGAACACGCCTTCGGCTTTGACCGGATTCGGTTTGACGATGAAAGTGGTCATCAATTTGGGAATGAATTCCACTTTCTGCAAACCGAGCACAGCCAGAAAACAGAGGCCGGATACGAGCAACGGCGTCTTGATCCGGTGTTTTTCCGAAAAAATGAATACGATGCCGGCGATTGCGGTCGCCAGAAAGGTCGCAATCGCCAGCCAGATCAACGGCAGCTGATACCGGATTTCGACAAAGCCCGGCCCGAAGAAGACCGGCTCGTGGGAATCGACATATAGCAGCGAATAACGGTCCAGCAGGAATCCCCAGACCACGAACAAAACGATGAAACCGAGCAGAATGGTCAGATGGACCTTGGCGCCCAGCGGGTATTCCTGGCTTTGATTGGGCACGAATATATGTTCCAGCCAATACAAACAGCCTACCAGCAAAAACAGAATGATCGAGGTCGACAGCAGTTCCTGCTGAATCAACATGTAGATCGGATAGGACAGTATGTAAAAACTGATATCGCGTTCGTAAACCGGTTCGGTAATCTCCGAGGCGCTACCGAAAAAAAACAACAGCGCCTTTTCCCATTGCTCGTAAAAAGGGATAGCAATGAACACCGCCAGAATCAACGACAACGGCGTATAGACCCTCATCGAGCCGCTCATGAAAACGTCGGCGAAACGTTGAAAACGGCGCCTCTTATCGGCATCGAGCAACACCGCGTCGGGCGGATTTAACCCCAAATAGCGCGACGCTATCCAGAAATGGAAGAAAAATACGGCAAAGAAAAATACGGTGACGCCGCCGGACAAAATAAAGCGGTATAACAGCCTGAGCCAAAAATACGCCTCGTACTGTAGCGAGCGAAACCACCACAAGTCGACGAACAGATCGAGAAAAATGAAATAGAATGCAACATATAAAACGATGGCGACGACGATTGTTGCACCTATCAATGCAGGCAACAGATTCCTGATTCGCATGATTTCCTCTTAAACCATAGGCTGTTAGTTATTTTGCATACGGACGCCTCGTTAACAGATCGCTGTTACAAGCGTAACGGGAAGTACGACGTTCCGTTTATTGTTAGTCAACGGCTTACCGGCTCAGTAAACGACCGGAGTTTCGGATTGTATCAGAACCGGCACGATTGCGTTACGAGTCGTTACTCATGAGAGATCGCCGCTCTCGGCAATAACGCGGTGACCAAGACGAAAACCGTCATATACTACGAAATTAGAATCCACTACCGATCGCCGGCGGGTGTCTTCCGGTATCCCTTAGGACGGATCGCCACCCGAGCCTTGACCGCGGTACACAACGTGCCGTCGGCCATATAATAGCCGTAGTCGAATTCCGGGGTGCTACGGCCCTGACTCTGCAACTCGCGCTCGATGCGTTGCTCCTGTTTCGGACTCATCGCAAAACGCAGTTCCAGATCGGTTACGCCTTCGTGCCTGAAATCCAGATGCAACGACCGGGTCCAGACCGAATAACCGGGAAATACCTGATGACAGGCCATGGCCGCGACCGGGTCGGCCAGACAGGCCTGAAACCCTCCGAACAAACTGCCGCCGGTGTTGGTGGCGATCCAGCTGTGCGGCAACAAGATCCGCACCCGGCGCCAACCGGCCGACAACTCCAGCACCTTGATGCGCATTAGCCAGAAGGCGGGATACCATTCGATGCGCCGCTGGTCGCTGAGCCAGCGCGCCTCCCAGATCAACCTGCGTAAATTCATTCCGGCAACGGATGAGGTCAGGCCAGACTCTTGCTGGCCACCTCGAACACGTCTTTGGAGATATTCTCGCAGTCGACGATTCGCTGCAATTGCGCCTTCATCAGTTGCTGACGAGCCGCATCGTAGCGTCGCCATTGCGTCAACGCCGACGCCATGCGAGCAGCCACTTGCGGATTCAGACCATTCAAGGCGATAACCTGGTCGGTCAGGAATCGGTAGCCGGAACCGTCGCCGGCATGAAAATGCAGCTGGTTCTGTTGACTGAAGGCGCCGACCAACGAGCGCACGCGGTTCGGATTTCCCAAATCGAAGGCGGGATGACGCAATAATTCCTGCACCCTGACCATCGTATCCGGCATGCAGCTGGTCGCCTGCAGGGCGAACCACTTGTCGATCACCAACGCCTCGCCCTGCCACTGCCGATAAAAGCTTTCCAGCAACTCCGTCTTGAGCGGACTGCGGCTATTGACGACGGCCGACAAGGCGGACACTTGGTCGGTCATAGTGCCGGCCGCGGCGAACTGCTGCTGCGCCAACTCATAGACTTGGTCCGTCTCCAGCGCCATCAGATAATGCAAACAGGTGTTTTTGATACGTCGCCTTCCTATCGCACCGGCATCGAACCGACCTGCCTCGTCGACATGAAACTCCCGATACAAACGGGAGAAATGCTGCTGCAGTTGCCCGGCCAAGCCCGCTTTGACGAATTCGCGCGCGCGATGTATCGCTTCGACATCGATCACCTCCATCTGGCTGGCCAGAAAGCTTTCGTCGGGGAGCTGCAACAGCAACGAGAAGTAAGACAGATCGTCCCACGATTGCTCCAGCACCTTTTCGTAGGCGGCGACGATGATCGGGTTCAATGCCAGCGGTCTGCCCCGCCGCTGGTCTTCAAGCAAAC
>JBNLFT010000163.1:0-6552 GCA_050305675.1 Methylococcaceae bacterium | reverse complement strand
CGCTATTCGCCGGGCGTTACCTATCGCAGCAACGACTTCAACGAGGGCAATGCCAACCTAGCCATCCGGGGGTTTGCGGTCGGCTCGCTGGCCGGAGGAAATATACATATACTGCGTGACGGCGTCCACGGGCCGTCCATTTTCGATTTTACCAATATTTCCCGGGTCGAAGTGGTCAAGGGGCCGGCATCGTTCCTGTACGGCCAGGTCGCCCCGGGCGGCATCGTCAACATCATAAGCAAAACCCCGCAACGGCAGTTTGCCGCCACCGCCGACGCCCGCTACGGCTCTTACGGCGAGTATCGGTTCGACGTCGACGTAACCGGTCCGGCCTCGCAAACGCTGTTCTACCGGTTGGCCGCCTCCTACGATCAGGACATGCATTATTGGGATCCTTACGATGCCCATTCCTGGGACGTTTCGCCGTCCCTGCTGTGGCAACCCAGCGAGCGGCTCAGCGTGTCCTTGAAGTACGAGAGCTTCGAAAAAATCGAAGAGCCGCAACTGATGCAAAAGCCGGGTTACAGCACTCAGGCCGGCATCGTGCCGACGCCGGCCGATCCCAATCTGTCCGGCGTCGACGTGCCCGGTCTGCCGGATAACTGGAACAGCATGGCCTTCAGCGATTACCGGCACAGCGAAACGCACAATCTAAGCCTGTGGATCGATTTCAAGGCCGACGAACACTGGAATCTGCGTACCGGCTATTCGCATTTGCAATACGATGTCGATGCGTTGTTCACCGGCAATTTCGGTATGCCGAACAATACCACGATGCTGCAGGGGAGGCGGGTCAGGCACCAGTTCTACAGCAATCGCGACGACACGATAGAAATCCAGGGCGTGGGCAAATACGACCTGGGATTTGCCAGCCTGCGGCTGTTGCTGGGCGGACAATACGTAGACCGCGGTTTCCACCGGGAAGCCGGTCAAGCGTCCAACGACCCCGCGTTGGGCAGCGATCCGATCGCTTCGCCGCTGCCGTTGTGGGACCTGAGCAATCCCGGCACCTGGAACCGCAGCACGTCGATTCCGTTTTCCAACCTGACGTTTAGTGCGTTCAACACCAGCGTTAAGGCGGTCGACAAATCGGTGTACGGCGGGTCCACGCTCGGCTTGTTCGACGATCGGCTGCTGCTGTTGGCCGGATGGCGTTGGACTTCGACCGAAAGCCGGGTAATCGATAATTTTTACCGGCAGCCGCAATCCGAAAGCGAGTTTAGTCGGGTCACGCCTCAATACGGACTGCTCTACAAACTAACGCCGGAATGGTCGTTGTTCGGCACTTATTCGGAATCGTTCGTACCCGAGATCTTTCCGATTACTAGGGCCGACGGCACGCTTGGAACCGCCACGCCGACGGAAGGCTGGGGATACGACGTCGGCATCAAGACGGATTTTTTCGACGGCCGCTTTTCCAGTACGTTGACCTACTTCGAGATCCATAACAAGAATATCATCAGCGATCTTGCGGTAACCGACAGCAACGGCGAAATAGCCATCTTTGGCTTGCAAACCGGCGAGCAGCGTTCCCGCGGCGTGGAGTGGAACGCCACGGCCAGACTCGGCGACAACTGGCAACTTTATCTGTCTTACAGCTACATGGACGCCAAAATCACCGAGTTCAGCGGCCGGGATCATGCGATTCTGGCCCAAGACCCCGCGTCGCTGGACGCCGCCGGGCTGGCGAACTACAAAAATGTGCTGCGCTTTCATAACGCGCCGCTGCAGATGAGCGCGCCGCATCTCGCCAACCTGTGGACCCGCTACGACTTCGATTCGGAACCGCTGCGGGGATTTTATGTAGGCGGCGGCGTTAACTTCGTATATGATCAAACGTTGTTATCCGATTCCCCTAAGTCGGCCCGCCAGACCTATGCGCTGCTGAACGCGATGGCCGGCTATTCCTGGCGGGTTTCCGGGCACCGGGTCGGCATCGACCTGGTGGGAAAAAATCTGCTCGACGAACATTACCGGCCCTCGCAGAGCAGCCGCGGCAGGCCGCGCGAATTCATGATCAATTTCTCCCTACAGTATTGAGAGCAAACGATGAATGTTTCCGATTGTTCGCGCTCCGGACCTGGCAACGCCCCTCCCCAACCGCCAGGTTGCGGAAGAACGAATTCTTCCGCAACCTTTCCTCACCGGCTCGATGCGGGCAACCGGCCATGCCGCATCGCCGAAGCTCGAACCTAGGCCGGTGGTTAGACACGCAGCATGCCTTTGGTCCGCCTAATCCTACTGTTAACCGCACTATTGACGGCGTATCGAGCGGCGGGAGACGAACCTGCGACGCGAAATCCGTACCGGGTGAAAGCGGCGTTTTTGCGCAATTTCGCACATTATGTCGATTGGCCCTACGATGCCTTCCCGGATCGAAATGCGGCTTGGTGCGTCGGCGTACTCGGCCCGGATCCCTTCGGCGACGTCCTGGATGCGACGCTCGAAGGCCGGAGGGAACAAGGCCGGTCGTTCGAGGTATTCCGCGCCTACAGGGCGGAGGAATTGCCGGCATGCCAGATTGTGTTCATTGCTTATCGGGACGCCAGCAAACGGCGTGCGGTGCTTGCCGCTTTGCGAAACAAGCCGGTATTAACGATTGCTGACGCACCGCAATTCCTGCAGGAGGGGGGCGTTATCAGGTTTCAGGTTGGGGAGAGCGTGCGGATGAGCGTCAACCTCGATCAGGCGCGTGCGGCTTCGCTTAAAATCCAAACCAAAATGTTGGAAGTTTCCAGCGAAATCGTAGAGCATGGCGTGGTTCGCCGGGTAAGATAACGTATGGCGCATCATCTGAGCATATCCAATAAACTTTCCTTGGTACTATTGGGATCCGTATTGCTGGCGTTCGTCGTCGCGGGCGGCGTTTTTACCGTTGTTCACCGAATTACCCTGGAGCAAAGGGTGCGCCAAATCATGGAGCCGTACGCCCATTTCATCGCGGTCGGGACGGATGCCGCGGTCGCCTTCCAAGATCCGGTGCGTTCCCAGGAAATTCTCGATGCATTGCGGGCCAATCCGCAGATATTGCAGGCCGAGCTTTTTTTGGACAACGGAATGCGCCTGGCCGGCTTCAGCGCGGCTGGCGGTACCGCCGCGCTGTCGCCGCCCGAGCGAGGGGACGGTATCGAAATCGGACCGGACACCGCCGAAATGATCCAAAGCCTGTCCAACGGCGGACGCTTACGCCTAAGAATCAGCCTGCAGCAATTGAACGAACAGACACGCCTGCTGTTGTGGTTGGTCGGTTCCGGGATGTTGATTTTACTGACCGCGACCCTGGGCCAACTGGCGGTTTTGCGGCGGACGATCGCCCGGCCCATTGCCTCGCTGACCGCGGACACCGAACGCATCCGAGACCAAGCCGACTATCGCTATGGCGTCTCGGCAAGCGGTACCGACGAAGTCGTTCGGCTCGGGCAAAGTCTCAATGCAATGATGGAAACCATTCACCAACGGGAACTGGAATTGCGCCGGCTTAGCGCCTTTCAGCGCGCGATACTGCAACACGCCGCCCATGCCATCGTATCGACCACCCCGGAGGGTGTCGTCACCAGTTTCAACCCCGCAGCCGAACGGTTGCTGGGCTATGCCGCCAGCGAACTGGTCGGCAGGGAGACCCCGGCGCTTTGGCATGATCCGGAAGAGATGGCGCAATACGCCAGTCAGTTGTCCCGCAAGTTGGGAACGCCGATAGCGCCAGGATTCGGCGTGTTCACCGCACAACCGCAACGGGACCGCCCCGAGGAACGCGAGTGGACCTTTATCCGCAAGGACGGATTGCGGATACCGGTCAATCTTTCCGTTACCGCATTGCGCGGCGAGGCAGGCGAGATTACTGGTTTCGTCGGCTTGGCCTACGACCTGACCGAACGCAAGCAGACCCAGCATCAATTGCAATTGTTAAGCTTTGCGTTGGATACGGTAAAGGAAACCATTGTGTTGATGGGGGAAAACGACCCCCGTTTCCTCTACGCCAACCGGAGTACCGCAGTGACCTTGGGTTACAGCGTTGAGGAGCTCACCGGCGGCATGGGCGTGTTCGACATCGACCCGGATTGGAGCGAGGCGACTTGGAAGGCGTTTTGGCCGCAGTTGTTGGCTCGCCGCCAGGTGCGGTTCGAATCAGTGCACCGCACGCGGGACGGGCGTATATTCCCGGTGGAAGTGACCGGCAACTACTTCGAATTCGACGGCAATACTTACAATCTGGCGATTTGTCGAGATATATCCGAGCGTAGGCGAATCGAATCGGCATTGCGCGAAAGCGAGCGCCGTTATCGGCTGGTGTTCGAAAACTCTCCGGTGCCGATATGGGAGGAAGATTTTTCCGCAGTCAGGGCGTTTTTCGGCGGCCTCAACAAAGTCGGCGTCGATGATTTGGATGCCTATTTCGAGCGCCATCCGGAGCGCCTCGAAGAATGCGCGGCGCAAGTCAAGATAACCGATGTCAACCATCCGGCGCTGGTGCTGCTCGAGGCCGCCGGCAAGAACGAACTGCTTACCGGACTGGTAAACACGTTTACCGAGGAATCGTTTGCGGTCTTCCGGCAGGAACTGATCAGCCTCTGGAACGGGGAGACAAGGTTTCGGAAAGACGCCGTCGTCAAAACGCTTACCGGCAAGCTGCGTTATGTGACGGTGCATTTAAGCGTCTGTCCGGGCTACGAAGAATCGCTGGCTAAAGTGTTGGTTTCGCTGGTCGACATAACCGAACGCAAACTCGCCGAACAGGCCCTCGCCGACCGCGAACGCGAGTTCCGTACATTGACCGAGAATCATCCGGACGGCATCGTGCGTTTCGATACTCAGGGGCGCCATCTCTACATCAATGGTGCGGCACAGCAGCTTTCCGGAACCTCTCGGATGCCGCTGCTCGGCAAGACCTTGAGCGAATTACCGCTCCCGGGTAATCCGGAGCTGACCCGACCCTTGCAGGATACCATCGCGAAAGTCGTTGCCGAGGGGCGGCCAGCCGTCACCGAGTTCGTCTGGCCAAACGGACGGGTCTCCGAAATACGCTATATCCCGGAAGTCGATCGAGGGGGAGTAGTGATCAGCGTGCTGGCGATCGCCCGCGACATTACGGAGCGAAAACGCGCGGAAGAGCAGGTGAGGCAATATCAGGATACGCTGGAAGAAACCGTGCAGCAGCGCACCAAAGAACTGTTGTCCGCCCGCGACGCCGCCGAAGCGGCCAACAAAGCCAAGAGCGTGTTCCTGGCCAACATGAGCCACGAACTGCGCACGCCCTTGAACTCGATCCTCGGTTTTTCCGGCATGATGCGGCGTGATCCGGAAATCACCGACAAGCAGCGGGAAAATCTCGACATCATCAACCGCAGCGGCGAACATCTGCTGAATTTGATCAACGACGTCTTGGAAATGGCAAAAATCGAATCCGGCCGCGTGCAACTGGACGTTGCGGCCTTCGATTTGCAAGGAATGGTGGACGAAGTCGCCCAAATGATGGCCGTCAAGGCTCAGGAAAAAGGTCTGGATCTGGTGGTCGACCGTTCTGTCGAATTTCCCCGCTACATAAAAAGCGACGGCGCGAGAATCCGGCAGATATTGATCAATCTGATCGGCAACGCGGTGAAGTTCACCCTGCACGGCGGGGTTGCGGTCAGGCTGAAGGTGGAGCAAAACGGCGGCCATTTTCTTATGATCGAAGTCGAAGATACCGGCCGGGGTATCGGGGCCGAAGAACAATCGCGGCTGTTCGAACCCTTCGTGCAATTGAACGATAGCGGCAGCCAGGGCGGGACCGGCCTGGGACTGGCCATCACCCGCCAATTCATCCGCTTCTTGGGCGGCAGGATATTCGTCGACAGTGTGCCCGGAAAGGGTTCGATATTCCGGGTCGAGCTGCCGGTGGAACCGGCGTTAGCCTCGGAGGTTGTCAATGTACCCGGAAGACCGTTTAGTCGCGTAGCGGGGCTTGCACCGGGACAACCCCAGTTCCGAATTCTGATCGCGGAGGATCAGTACGAAAACCAATTGTTGCTGAATCGATTGATGACGGGATTGGGTTTGCAGACCCGGATCGCCGAAAATGGCGAGCAATGTTTGCAGGTTTTTCAGGAGTGGCGGCCCGACCTGATTTGGATGGACCGGCGCATGCCGGTTATGGACGGTCTGCAGGCGACCAAGCGCCTTCGCGGGCTGCCGGGCGGACACGCGGTTAAAATCGTCGCCGTCACCGCCTCGGTCTTCAAGGAGGAGCAGCAGGAAATGCTCGAGGCCGGCATGGACGATTTCGTGCGCAAGCCTTACCGTTTCGAGGAAATTTACGAGTGTCTGTCCCGGCAACTGGGCATCGAATACGTATACCTTGGAGAGCGGCTAGCGGACTCCGCAATTCCTGTCGCCTTGTCGCCGGCCTTGCTGTCCGAGTTGCCGCCCGACTTGCGCGAACCGTTGAAACAAGCGCTGAAAAAACTCGATAGCGAACGCATACAGGCCATCATCGGTTCGATCGCGCAAAACAATGCGGAGTTAGCGGCGGCCCTTACCCATTACGCCGATGCCTTCGATTATCCGGCGATTCTA
>JBNLFT010000162.1:0-6626 GCA_050305675.1 Methylococcaceae bacterium | reverse complement strand
GAGGTTTCCAAAAGTTGTCGGGTTTGCCGATGAACAACAGCGTCAACGGGGTAAAAATCAGCACGCCTATGGTGTCGCCTACCCACCAGGTGCCCCAGCTAATCCACAAGTCGTCGTTGGCAACGACTTGCCTGGCATGCAACATGACGATACCGAGGGTCGCAGACACGGTACAGCTCAGCGGCCCGCCGAGCAGCAAAAAGGAGAGAATTTTCTTGTCTTCGACCAACGGATCATGTTCGCCGACGAACCGCTTGATCAATGCCGCTCCGAAATAAGCCTGTAAGCACGAGCCTACCGCAATGATCGAGGCCACCAAGATCGACGCGTCGACGCTATCGGCCGTCGAGGTGTCGAGGAATGAATAGATTTGTGCCGCCATCGCCCCAAGGAATACGCCGGGGAACAGTCTGGCTCCGTATAATAAGACGCCGGCCAGCGCCACACCCGCCGCGGGCCAAACCGGGCTGGCGTTGCTCGGGGGCGAAGCCAGCAGCATACCTAGATAACCGCCGGCAAAATAGCCGCCGGCATAAGTCAGGTTGAGTAGCAGGAAATTCAAACGGGGCGGCATGGTGTCGGCTGCGAACGCTAGTTTCGCTCAATTGTCGTTATTTGCCAGGCAAATTGTTTTAATTAGCAAATCGATTTTTCCATCACTGCGCCAACGTCTTCGTTTTGCCGGTCGCTCTTCATTGCGTACCGGATACAGCGTAATTTGCATAACGGCTTTCATCTAAAGATAGTCGAGCGGGTCAAAATGGAAAGAGGCGACGAGAACATTCCGTTATTTGCCTTATTCCGACACCGCATGGGTTGAGTCGTCGCGAAAGAGAGACGACGAGACCGGCTGTTGCGCGAGTAATGCAAGTCACTTCCCACTTTTGACAACGGCGCCGGACCTTAACGTTGATCGAGGACACGAAATGACAAAGTCGACCGGATTACCGCAGTGCGGCCAGTTGCCGGTGGCGGAAGCAGGTAACCACGTGGTCGTTGACCATACCCACCGCCTGCATATAGGCATAACAGATGGTCGGACCGATAAATTTGAATCCCAACCCCTTGAGCGAGCGGCTCATGAGCTCCGATTGCACGCTCGAGGCCGGCAGTTCGTCCACGCTTTGCCAGCAATTTTGCAGCGGGCGGCCGTCGACAAACCGCCAGATATAGCGGTCGAAACTGCCGTGTCGCCGCTGTACCTGTAAAAACGACCGCGCGTTGGCGACCGCCGCCTTCATTTTCAGCCGATTCCTGATCAAATCGGCATTGAGCAGCAAACGCTCAATCTCGTTTTCGTCGTAAGCGGCAATCACGGAAGCATCGAAGCCGGCGAAAGCCTCGCGGTACGCCTCCCGTTTCGCCAGTACGGTACGCCAACTAAGCCCTGCCTGCACGCCTTCCAGAATCAAAAATTCGAACAATAACCGGTCGTCGTGCACCGGTACGCCCCATTCTTCATCGTGGTAGCGTTCTTCCAACGGCGAAGCGAGCGCCCAGCGACACTTTTCCATTAAAGCTATTGTTTCATCAGGTTTTTCAGGTCGGCAAACGGGTTGAACGTTCCGCCGCCCGACTTGTCGTCCGCCGACCCGCCGCCGTAGCGTACGAATTCCTCGAATCGCTGGTGTTCGTTGTCGTGGCAGTACAAACACAGCAATTCCCAATTACTGCCGTCGGACGGATTGTTGTCGTGATTGTGGTCTCGGTGATGCACGGTCAACTCGCCCAGATTTTTATGGGTAAACTCGCGCGCGCATCGGCCGCAAACCCAAGGGTAGAGCTTCAAGGCCTGCTCGCGGTAGCCTTTCTCCCGTTGCTCTTTGTAGCGCCGGGCTTCGGCGATCAATTGATTGGCTTTATCGGCACTCATGATTCCTCCTGCTGAATTCGGCAAAAGCTATCCGGTCGTCGATGTCATCAGCCGCCGGTGGCATTCATGTGGCGCATGATAACAGGCTGTTCGTGAATATTGAATTCGTGCCGTTCCGGTTTAAGATTCATCGCCTCGACTATAGTCTGTTTTAGTATTGCCAGGTTGCCCGGATTGGCCCTGATCACCCGTTTCAAATCGACAGAATGCTCGTTACCCAAACACAATAACAAGCGTCCTTCGGCCGTCAACCGCACCCGGTTGCAAGTAGAACAGAAATTGGCGCTGTGCGGCGAAATAAACCCCACGCGGGTCTCGCTGTCGCGGATTTTGTGATAAACCGAAGGCCCGCCGGTATTGTCGAGCAACGGCAACAAGGTAAAATAGCCGGCCAAGTCCCGTTTGATCCGATCACTCGGATAATACACTTCGCCGCGGTTATGGCTGTCGATCTGTCCGAGCGGCATTTCTTCTATAAAGCTGATGTCGATTGCATTGTCGACAGCGTAACGCACCAAATCGACGACCTCTTCGTGGTTGCGGTCTTTTAAAATCACCGCGTTGATCTTGATGCGTTCGAAACCGGCTTGCTTGGCGGCTTGTATGCCGTTCAGTACGTCCTCCAGACGACCGACGCGGGTAATCGTGCGGAATTTGTCCGGGTCCAGCGAATCCACGCTGATGTTGACGCGCTTTACTCCGGCCCGGCGGACATCGCCGGCCATTTGCGCCAATTTCGAACCGTTGGTGGTCATGACCAATTCGTCGAGAGCATCGATCCGGCCGATTTGTCGCAGCAAGTTCAACACGCCGTTGCGTACCAACGGCTCGCCGCCGGTAACACGGATTTTACGGACGCCCAGTTCGGCAAACGCGCGGCAAACAAAGTGGATTTCCTCCAAAGTCAAAATCTGCGCTCGCGGAAGAAAGGTCATGTGTTCGGCCATGCAGTACTGGCAGCGAAAATCGCAGCGGTCGGTTACCGAAACGCGTAGATAAGTCACTTTGCGTCCGAAACGGTCGCTTAATTGATCTGGCAACGGAAATTCACTCATAGCAACAAGTCAGAAAATCAATCGTCACATATTACCATACTGTGACAAACATTCTCGCCCCTCCCCCGGGTACGTTAGAATATTCACTTTCGACCACTCTTATTTGGCATTGTTTAGCTATGAAATCGATATTGACCCTATGGTTGGCTGCCGCTTTATGTTCCACCGCGGGCATGGCCGCCGACAAGCCTAAGATTCGACTGGGGGCGCTTGCCTTCGGCACGGTAAACTGGGAGCTGGCCGCTTTAAACAACGAAAATTTATTGGAGCGGGCCGAATTCGAACTCGAAGTCGTGCCGATGGCTAATCCCCAGGCCGGAAAAATCGCGTTACAGTCGGAAGCGGTCGACCTGATCGTTTCCGATTGGATCTGGGTGTCGAGAATGCGCGGCAGCGGAACCGATTACACGTTTTACCCTTATTCGAATGCCGCCGGTGCGTTGCTGGTACCTGGCGACAGCCCGCTAAAAGCGTTGTCGGATTTAACGGGCAAAAAACTCGGCATCGCCGGCGGCGAACTGGATAAAAACTGGCTGTTGCTGCAGGCGTTAGGCCTGCAGCAAGGCGTCGACTTGAACGCCTCGGTGACCAAGGTTTACGGTGCGCCGCCGTTATTGAACCAGCAATTGCTGCAACAGCGCATCGATGCCGTCATGAACTACTGGCATTTCGCGGCCCGTTTGGAAGCGCGCGGATACCGCAAGATCGTCGACAGCGAAGACATTCTTCGCCGGCTCGGCATCGGCGAACAAGTGCCCAGTTTAGGATACGTATTTCGTAGTTCCTGGGCCGACCGACACGAAAAGGCGCTCGTCAATTTTCTGTACGTGACCGGGGAGGCCAAAAACCGCTTGTGTAATTCAAACACCGCCTGGGAAAAAGTCGCCTCGCTGACTCGGGCCGAAGACGAGGCCACTTCCGGCATGCTGCGCGAGCGCTATTGCGAAGGCCGTATTCGCCAATGGGGGGTCGCCAACCGACAAGCAGCGGAAAAAATTTATCAATTGCTGCGCCGGCTCAGCGCCAATAAGCTGACCGGCTCCTCCGAGCACATAGAACCCGGTACATTCTGGCAAGTCGATTAACGCAAGTGATGGCGAACCCGATACCCGAACACCCTAGCCGGATGCTTGCCGGATTGTCTCTGCTGTTGTTACTGCTCTTGTGGCAACTGTTGGCGGTCTTCCTGGACGCCACTACGCTGCCGCCGCCGGCCCAAGTTGCGCATGTACTGTGGCAGGCCGTCGAGTCCGGCGAACTGCCTTATCATCTCGGCATCACGCTGCTGCGCCTGATCGTCAGTTTCACATTGGCCATGGTGTTGGGTTGCGCGCTCGGCGTCTTACTGGGAAACAATCAACGCTTGGACGCCTTTTTCGACCATTGGCTGGTCATTTTCCTGAACATCCCGGCGCTGGTCACGATAATTCTGTGTTATGTTTGGTTCGGCCTGGTCGAGTCGGCGGCCATACTCGCAGTCGTGATCAATAAGCTTCCCAACGTCGTGGTCACGATCCGCGAGGGTACGCGGGCGTTGGACAAGGATCTGTTGGAAATGGCGCAGTGCTACCGGTTTGGCCGCAAAAAGACCTTTTGCCACGTCATCTGGCCGCAGTTGCACCCTTTCGTCATGGCAGCCACCCGTTCCGGATTGGCGCTCATTTGGAAAATCATCTTGGTGGTGGAATTGCTCGGCCGCAGCAACGGCATGGGTTACCAGTTGCATCTGTTCTTTCAATTGTTCGATGTCGCCAGCATCCTGGCCTATACGATCGCCTTCGTCACCGTGATTCAACTGCTCGAACTGTTGATATTGAGACCGCTGGACAAGAAAGCGCAAAGGTGGCGCCGATGACCGCGATACGCATCGCAATCCGCAACAAATCCTACCCGGTAAAAAACCCGCGTCAGCCTTCGCATCAAATCATCTCCGGACTCGATTTGTCGGTTGCCGACAACGAGTTTATCTGCCTGGTCGGCCCTTCCGGCTGCGGCAAAACCACGTTGCTGAATATCATTTCCGGACTGGACGAGAACTACGAAGGCAGGATTGAACTGGGGGAGCAACTAATTACCCCGCGTATCGGCTATGTTTTTCAAAATCCACGCCTGCTACCCTGGCATACGGTCAGGGAAAACATCCAGCTGGCGAGCGAACGGCCGTTGCCGGAGGATCTGCTGGCGTCGTTACTGGAGGCCATGCAATTAACCCACGTGGGGCACGCTTACCCGGAGCATTTGTCGCTGGGCATGAGCCGGCGGGTCGCCATCATCCGCGCCTTCGCCATCGACCCGAATATCCTGCTGATGGACGAACCGTTCGTTTCGCTGGACGCCCCAACCGCCCGCCAGGTCAGGGACTTGCTATTGCAACTGTGGCGGCAGCGGCCGCATACGGTCCTGTTCGTCACCCACGACCTGCGCGAAGCGATCGCCCTGGCCGACCGCCTGGTTTTTCTCTCCGCGCCGCCGATGCAGGTCGTCGATCAGATTCCGGTAACCATCGAACGCAGCCTGCGCAACGACGAGAAAGCCATAGAGGCCTTCCGCGAGCAATTGCTTAACCATCACCCCGCAATCAAACAATTGTTGTAAACAAACCGACGTGAAGATCGTCAAGAAACCGGCCATCGTCGAAGATATTGTCAAGAAGTCGCGCTTCATCGGCTTCATCGTCCCTTGCCGAACGGAACGGGAAGTCCAGGCATTGTTGCGGCATGTACAGCAACAACACCCCAGCGCCAATCACATCGTGTTCGCATATCGGATCACAAGCGATCAAGGCCTGATATGCCGTTTTTACGATGCCGGCGAACCGTCCGGCACTGCGGGAAAACCGATCTTTCAACATATTGAAGGTAAAGACCTGATGAACGCCGCAATCGTGGTCGTGCGCTATTTCGGCGGCATCAAGCTCGGCGCGGGCGGCCTGACACGCGCCTACGGCAACTGCGCCAAGAAAGTCATCGACGCCGCTGAAATAACAGACTACATCGCGATGGCGGAACTCGATCTGACCTTACCCTACAGCCGGCTGCAAGTCCTCGAATACCAGCTTAGAAAACTGGATGGGCAAATCCTGAAGCAGGATTTTGGCGAAAACGTCAAGCTCAGTGTGAGGCTGCCCGAAGCAAAGGTTGGGATTTTGCAGGATGCGCTGTATTGATGCTTTAACAAGCGCGTTGCCGGCTTCGTTATCGCCCGATCGTCCGGTTTAGCGTTGGTCCGTTCAACTACATCCTGTCACTGGTCAACTCGGTGTAGAAGCGGGGATCACGAACGGACGGTCAAGCCCGGGTCTGGGTGCGCCAGTTGTTGACGATCCCGGCGACGTCGAGATCGTCGGGGCCTTCGCGCCAGCCGTTGAAATAATCGACGTCGTTACTTTTCGGTTCCGGATTGGGACGGTAAATCTGCACCCGGGTCGGTAACGGCGCCGCTTCACCCAGCACCAATGCCTCCCCCCTTCCCAGCGAGGTCAGAATATCGGTCAGATCGCCTTCCGCTTCAGGAACCAAGCCTCTGATGTATTGCTGGTCGTCGGGGTTGGTGGTGCGTAAACAGATGAAGGAGCTGCACTGCGAAAGCATCGTTTCCGACAATTCCGTGGGCCGCTGGCTGACGACGCCGATGGAAACCCCGTATTTCCGCCCTTCTTTGGCGATACGTTCCATCATCTTCTTGGTGCCTTCGAACTG